>DASTVL010000001.1:0-15127 GCA_035759115.1 Solirubrobacterales bacterium
CCTTGAGGAAGCGGCGCAGGGTGACGCCGGAGCCGATCGCCGAGACCAGCACCGCGGCGCCGAAGAGGATCGCGACCAGTGCCGGGAAGGAGAGCGTGGTGCTGTTCTGCGCGGCGAGGAAGCCGATGCTGTCGCTCAGCGGGTCGACGATCGTCAGCTTGCCCAGCCACAGGACAAGTATGGCGATCAGGCCGCCGAAGAAGCCGACGACGACGCCCTCGATCATGAACGGCCAGCGGATGAACCAGCGCGTCGCGCCGACCAGGCGCATCACCTCGACCTCGCGGCGCCGGGTGTAGATCGAGAGCCGGATCGTGTTGCCGACCAGCATCAGCGAGGCGACGATCAGCAGCGCCGTGATCACCGTCAGCACGATCTTCAGCGCGCTCGTCACCTGCTCGATCTTCTGCGAGTCTTCCTGGCGGTCGAAGACGTCCTGGATGATCGGCGAGATCGGCTGCGGCTTGCCGTCGGGCCCCGGCGGCATCACCGCGGCGCGCACGGCGTCGAGGTAGGCGGCGTCGTCGGCCTTGACCCGGAAGTTGGCGGGCAGCGGGTTGGAGTTGAGCTGGGTCAGCAGTTCGCCGCTCTTCTCCTTGCCCAGGTCCTTGCGCAGTTCGGCCAGCGCCTCGCCCTTGGTGATCAGGTTGACCGACTCGACGTGGGGTATCTCGCGCAGCTGCTGATCGAGCGCGCCGATCTCGGCCCGGGTCGCGTCGTCGTAGATCGCGACGCGGAACTCGAGGCTGTCGCGGACCTGGTCGCTCTTCGCCTGGGTGGTCTGGAAGACCGGGATCAGGACGCCGAGCAGGATCACGGTGACGACCGTGGTCACGACCGCGGCCATGCTCGGGGCGCCGTTGCGGCGCAGGGCGCGGAAGGCCTCCTGGGTGAAGAAGAGCAGTCTGGACATGGTTAGAACAGGGACTCGTTGGCGTGGCCGTTGGTCTGGCCCTCGGGGGCGACGCCCATCTCAGCCCGCATGCGCAGGCCGAACTCCGAGGTCGACTCCTCCGTGTAGCCGCCGCTGACCTCGTCGCGGACGACGCGGCCCTCGTAGAGCTCGATCACGCGGCGGCGCATGTTGTCGACCATCTCGCGGTCGTGGGTGACGACGACGACGGTCGTGCCGGTCTTGTTGATCCGGTAGAGCAGCTGCATCACGCCGATCGAGGTGACCGGGTCGAGGTTGCCGCTGGGCTCGTCGGCGAGCAACAGCGGTGGGTGGTTGACGAAGGCGCGGGCGATCGAGACGCGCTGCTGCTCGCCGCCGGAGAGCTCGTCGGGGTAGCTGTTGAGCTTGGTCGAGAGGCCGACCAGGCGCAGGATCTCCGGCACCTGGCGGCGGATTTCGCCGCGGTGGGCGCCGAGCACCTGCAGCGCGTAGGCGACGTTGTCGAAGACGGTGCGGTCGGGCAGCAGCTTGAAGTCCTGGAAGACGGTGCCGATGTTGCGCCGCAGCTGCGGGATCTTCTTCTCCGGCATCGCGCCGATGTCGCGGCCGGCGATGCGGACGCTGCCGTCGGTCACGCCGAGCTCGCGGATCAGCATCTTGATCAGGGTCGACTTGCCGCAGCCGGTCGGGCCGACGAGGAAGACGAACTCGCCGCGGTCGACCGCGAGCGAAACCCGGTCGAGCGCCATGTGGCCGCCGGGGTAGACCTTGGTCACGTCGCGCAGCTCGATGATCGGCGCGCCGCCCTTGCGGTTGCGTGGCGCCGGCGCCGGGTCGCTGCCCTTGCTCTTCTTCTTTCTGCCCATGGCCATCGGTCGCGGGGGTCCTTCTGCGACGGGATGGTGACTCCTGCGCACCGATTCGCGCGCAACACCCCGCCCAGAGAACGACGAGCGAAAGACTAGCGAATTATATGTGTTCGCTCATATACGGCGGGCCGCGGCGTCTTTCGTCCGGAGGCTCGACTAGGAATGGCGCATGCCCTCCGGACCGAATGACCCGACCCCGGCCGATCGCCGTCCCGTCCGGCTCATCGTCGGCGACGACCTGAACCGGCGCCGGCTGACCGTCTTCTTCCGCCTCCTGATGGCACTGCCGCACCTGCTCTGGCTCGCGCTCTGGTCGATTGCGGCGCTCTTCGCCGCGATCGCGAACTGGATCGCTGCGCTCTTCCAGGGCAGCTCGCAGGAGCCCCTACACGGATTCCTCGCGCGCTTCGTGCGCTACGCGACCCACGTCTACGCCTACATCAGCCTCGCCGCCGAGCCGTTCCCCCGCTTCGGCGGGCAGCCGGACTATCCGGTCGACCTCGAGATCGACCCGCCCGCGCGGCAGAACCGCTGGACGATCTTCTTTCGCCTCGTCCTCGCGATCCCGGCCCTGCTGCTGCTCTCCATCCTCACCAACTCCAACTTCGAAGAATCCGAGGCCGGCTTCGCCACCGGCGCCGGCCTGCTGAGCATCGCAGCGTTCTTCGGCTGGTTCTACGCGCTCGCCCGCGGCGAGATGGCGCGCGGTCTGCGCGACGCCGTGGCCTGGGTCATCTCCTACGGGGCGCAGACCTGGGCCTACCTGCTGATCCTCACCGACCGCTACCCCTCGATCGACCCGTTGACCGCGATCGGTCCGCTGCCGCTGCGCGATGACCCGGTCCAGCTCGACGCCGCTGGCGACGATCTGCGACGCAGCCGTCTCACCGTCTTCTTCCGCCTGCCGCTTGCGATCCCCCACCTGGTCTGGCTCACCCTCTGGGGCATCGCCGTCTTCTTCGCCGTGATCGCCAACTGGTTCGCGACCCTCTTCACCGCGACCTCGCCGCAAGGCCTGCACCGCTTCATCTCCGCCTACCTGCGCTACCAGCTGCACGTGATGGCCTACCTCTACCTGGTCGGCAACCCGTTCCCGGGCTTCGTCGGCAAGCCCGGCTCCTACCCGGTCGAGCTGCGCATCGCCGAGCGCGCCCGCCAGAACCGCTGGACTGTCTTCTTCCGCCTGCTGCTGGCGATCCCGGCCTTCCTGCTCGCAGGCGCATACGGGTCGATGGTCGCCGTCGTCGCCCTCTTCGGTTGGTTCGTCTCGCTGTTCACGGGCCGGATGCCGGAAGGCCTGCGTAATGCGGGCGCCCAGGCGCTGCGCTACATGTCGCAGACTCACAGCTATCTCGTTCTGGTCACCGGTGCCTACCCGTACAGCGGTCCGTGCCTGGCGCCGACGCAGGCGCCTCCACCGCCCGCGGCGGTCGTCCCGCCGCGGGCGGATGCGCGGTAGGAGGCCCTGGGCCGCAGCCGCGGCGCTGCTCGCGGGCGCCGCCCTCTGGGCCTGGGCCGCGCACGCGCTCTGGCAGACCACCGTCCCCTCCTCGCTCGAGCTGCCGCAGATCGATGCGGGCGACTTCTTCGGCGCGGGCTTCCTCCAGCGCAGCGCCTCCTACGAGCGCTTCCTCGCGATCCTGGGCCTGCTCGGCTGGATCGCGCTGGTCGCCGTGCTCGCCCTCTACGCGCGCCGCGGGCACGTGCTGATGCGCGAGTCGGCGGCGGGTCGGATCGGCACCGGCACGATGCTCGGCATGCTCGGCTTCGCGCTCGTCTGGCTCGTCGAGGTTCCCTTCGGCCTGGCGGCGCTCTGGTGGCAGCGCCGCCACGACGTCGCCGAGCAGGACTACTTCTCGTGGCTGGTCGAAAGCTTCCTCGGCCTCGGCGGCGAGTTCGTCTTCCTCACCGCTGGGCTGGCGATCATGATGGCGCTCGCGGGAGCGTTGCGGCACTGGTGGTGGCTCGCCGCGGCGCCGGCCTTCGCCGCGCTCGGCCTGCTCTTCGTCTTCATCAGCCCCTACCTCGTTCCCGACACCGAGCCGCTGCGCGATCAACGCCTGCTCGGCGACGTGCGGGCGATCGAGCGGGCCGAGGGCCTCGATGGCGTGCGGCTGCGCGTTCAGGACGTCGATCGCTTCACCGACGCACCCAACGCCGAGGCGACCGGCTTCGGCCCGTCGCGCACGGCGATCCTCTGGAACACCCTGCTCGACGAAGACTTCAGCCGCCCCGAGCTGCGCGCCGTGCTCGCCCACGAGCTCGCCCACCTCGCCCGCGACCACCCGCTGAAGGGGATCGGCTGGACGGCGCTCTTCCTGATCCCGGCACTGGCGCTGACCGCCCTGCTGACGCGCCCGCGCGGCGGCCTCGCCCGCCCCGAGGCGGTGCCCGTCGCCCTGCTCGTCCTCGTCCTGCTCAGCCTGCTGGCGACGCCGCTGTTCAATTCCGTCACGCGCCGCGCCGAGGCGGAGGCCGACTGGGCCGCGTTGAACGCGACCCGCGACCCCGCGGCGCAGCGCGCGCTGCTGCGCCGCCTCGCGGTCGACAGCCTCACCTCGCCGGACCCCCCCGCCTGGACCGTCCCCCTCTACGGCACCCACCCGTCGATAGTCGACCGGATCGCGATGGCCGACGCCTGGGAAGCGACTCGCTAGAGCGCGGCGGCGTCGAGCGATAGTCGCCGGCGAATGCTCACAGATCGGCCGCGAACGCCGCAAGCGCCGCGAGCCCGGGCTCGACGGCGGCGCGGAAGCGCTCTTCGGCGGCCGTCAGACCGACATCCACAGCCTGTCCCGGGGGAACGCGCGCGGGGTTCAGCGCCACCCGGCCGACCCACTCCTTGATGTCCGGCTCGGCGTTGAAGGCAAGTGACGCACGACCCCCGAGCGCCTGCATCAACGCCCAATCGGTGGGCGTGTCCGAGAGCGGCGACGGGAGGCAGACCCGGTTCTTCTCGGCATCGTCTTCGCGGGTGGCCTCCACATACCCGATCAGCGCCGCCGCCAGGCAGGGGAAGCCCGCCCGGACCGGCTGAATCGTGATCGCCTCCTCACCCCAGATCGGAACCAGCGGCGGGTACCGGAGCCCGGCTGCGGCACAGTGGACGATCACCGCGTCCCGGTCGATCGCGGCATCGCCATCCTCGAGTTCGATTCGCCCGGGCTCCACGCCGCGGATGTGACCGCCCCGCACCACCCGCTCGATGCTGCGCAACAGGTCGAGCTCCCAGCGGGCAAGGGTCGGGGTCTTCGCCATGGTCGGCATCACCGAGGGATCGATGCGCAGCATCGATCCGGCTGCCTCCATTCGCAGGAAGAGGTCGTCTGGCGAGGAGGCCTCGCGTGCCGCCTCCAGCATGCCGGCGGCCATGCCGACGAACACGGCCGGGTCGGGCTGGACGACCGCGCGGTTGAACATCCACGGCTCGCGGGGGCGGACCCAGCAGATCGAGTCCGGGTCGACGCCGCGTTCGAGCAGCCAGACGCAGGTGTCGGTCGCCGTCTTTCCCGATCCCACGACGACGAACTCCTCGGGCGCGGCTTCCAGGCTCGGCAGCTCGTTGACCGGCAGCGCGCGGACTCCGTCGGCGAGGCCGAACGGCGGCCCGGTGGTCGCGGGGATCTCGGGGGCGAGGTAGCGGGCGTCGACGATCCTGCAATCCGGCCCGGCCTGGTAGCGCTCTCCGGTCAAGCGGGAGACGAATGAGCGGTCACCCATGTACTCGCAGCTCGGGTGGAACTCCACCCGGCCCGAGGGCGCAAGCCGCTCGCTCAGGACCCGCTGGTAGTAGGCGCAGATCTCCGCGGCGCCGGCCCGCTCATGCAGGCCGGCCTCCGGGCCTTCGCTCTGAATCGACCCGGAGCCCAGCACGGTCGAGGCGACGCCGTAGAACGACGACGCCTGGTGTAGCCGCACGAACGGGTACGCATCGAGCCAGTGGCCGCCCGGCCCGTGGCGGCGATCGACCAGGGCGACCCGGACGTCCGCATGATCGATCAGGGCGTCGGCAAAAGCCAGGCCCGACGCGCCCGCTCCGACTACCAGGTAGTCAGCCTCAAGCGCACGTGGCATCGCAGCCATTCAACCACGCGAGGTCTGTGGATGGCTCAGCTAGAGCGCGGCGGCGGCCGCGGTGACGATCGCGTCGGCGTCGATGCCGGCGGCGCGCAGGAGGTCCTCGGGGGGGCCGCTGGTCGGGCGCGTGCTGACGGCGAGGCGGGTCAGCGGGGTGCCCGCGCCGGCTTCGGCGAGAACGCCGGCGACGGTCTCGCCGATGCCGCCCTCGGCCCAGTGGTCCTCGACCGTGATCAGCGCCCTGGTCTCGCCGGCGGCCTTGAGGATCGCCTCGGCGTCGACCGGCTTGACCGAGTAGAGGTCGATCACCCGCGCGGCGATGCCCTGTTCGGAGAGCTGCTCGGCGGCGTCGAGCGATTCGTGCAGGGTGATCCCGGCGGCGATCAGGGTGACGTCGTCGGCGTCGGAGGAGCGCACGGTGCGGCTGCCGCCGATCGCGAACTCCTCGTCCGGGCCGTAGATCACCGGCGTCGCGCCGCGGGTGGTGCGCATGTAGCTGATCCCGCGGTGCTCGCGCATCGCGTCGAGCAGGGCGACGGCCTGGTTGGCGTCGCTCGGGTAGAGCACGACACTGCCGAAGACTGCGCGCAGCGAGGCGATGTCTTCCAGCGCCATCTGCGAGGGGCCGTCGGGGCCGATCGAGACGCCGACGTGGGAGCCGCAGAGCTTCAGGTCGGCTTCGGAGATCGCCGCCATGCGGACGAAGTCGTAGGCGCGGCTGAGGAAGGCGCCGAAGGAGGAGGCGAAGGGCTTCCAGCCGCGCGTCTGCAGGCCGACGCCGGCGGCGACCATCTGCTGCTCGGCGATGTACATCTCGAAGAAGCGCTCCGGGTGCTTGGCGGCGAAGCGTTCGGCGTAGGTCGAGTTGCCGACCTCGCCGTCGAGCGCGACGACCTTCTCGTCGACCGAGCCGAGCCAGGCGAGGGCGTCGCCGTAGGCGCCGCGCGTCGCCACCTTCTCCCCCGGCTCGTAGCCGGGGCGCTCGACCGCGGCGGTCGCGACCTCGTAGCTCTGCGGCTCCGGCGGCGCCTGCACCTCGACCCGCTGCGAGCGCTCGCCGCCGAGCTCGGCGACCGCGGCCTCGGGGTCGGCGAGCGGCTTGCCGTGCTGACCGTCCTTGTCCTCGACCGCAGCGACGCCCGAGCCCTTCTTGGTGCGGGCGAAGATCGCCGCCGGCCTGCCGGCCGCCAGCGCCCGCGCGTAGGCGGCGTCGATCGCCTCGAGGTCGTGGCCGTCGATCTCCTGCACGTCCCAGCCGCAGGCGGCTGCGCGGGCGGCCCAGGAGGCGGTCTCCCACTCGTGCATCGTCGGCCCGCGCTGGCCCAGCCGGTTGACGTCGACGATCGCGATCATGTTGTCGAGCCCGGCCTCGCCGGCGTGCTCGAAGGCCTCCCACATCGAGCCCTCGGCGAGCTCGGAATCGCCGCAGAGCACCCAGACCCGGAAGTCCGCGTTCTCCAACCGCTTGCCGGCGAGCGCGATCCCGACCGAGATCGGCAGGCCCTGGCCGAGCGAGCCGGTGGCGACGTCGACCCAGGGGATTTCCGGCGTCGGGTGGCCCTGCAGGCGCGAGCCGAACTCGCGGAAGGTCAGCAGCTCCTCGTCGTCGATCGCCCCGGCCATCTTGTACATGCCGTAGAGCAGCGGCGAGGCGTGGCCCTTGGAGAAGACCAGATGGTCGTTGGCGCGGTTGTCGGGCGCGTCGAAGTCGTAGCGCAGGTAGCGGCTCAGCAGCACCGCCATCAGGTCGGCGGCCGACATCGAGGAGGTCGGGTGGCCCGACCCGGCGGCGGCCGCCGAGCGCACCGAGTCGACGCGCAGCTGCTGCGCCAGCTCGTGCAGCTGCTCGCGATCTATCGTCCTCTCGGCGCTCGCCTGCTCCATGGCCCTGACTTTATCTGGCGCTAGCCGATCGCGACCATGCGCTCGATCGGCACCCGCGCCCGCTCGGCGACGTCGGCCGGGACGCTGACCTCGAACTTCATCTCGCGCAATCCGTCGCGCAGCTTCGGCAGCGTAATCATCTTCATGTACTTGCAGTAGGCCATCCGGTTGGCCTCGATCAGGCTCGCACCAGGCGCGGCTTTTTCGAGCGGGTGCAGCATGCCGTTCTCGGTCGCGACGATGTACTCGCCGTCGGGCCGCTGCTGGACGTAGTCGAGCATCTGCCCGGTCGAGAGCATGTGCACGCCCTCCTTCTCGACTTCGCCGGCGGCGACGAACTCCATCACCTGGGTGACGCAGCCGCACTCGGGGTGGACGAGGAACTCGGCGTCGGGATGGGCGGCGCGCTGGGCCTTGATGTCGTCGGGGCGGATCCCGGCGTGGACGTGGCACTCGCCCGGCCAGACGTGCATCGAGTGGCCGGTCTCGCGCTCGACGTAGGCGCCCAGCCACATGTCGGGCCCGAAGAGGATCTCGGTGTCCGGCCCGTGCTCGCGCAGGATGTGCTCGACCACCTTGACCGCGTTGGAGGAGGTGCAGCAGTAGTCGGTCTCGGCCTTGACCTCGGCCGAGGTGTTGACGTACATGACGACGACGGCGTCGGGGCCGTGGCGCGCCTTCCAGTTGCGAAGCTCGGCAGCCGTGATCGAGTCGGCGAGCGAGCAGCCGGCGTCGGGGTCGGGGATCAGCACGGTCTTCTGCGGCGAGAGGATCGCCGCCGTCTCGGCCATGAAGTGAACGCCGCAGAAGGCGATCGTCGAGGCCCCCGACTCGGCCGCCTGACGCGAGAGGCCGAGCGAGTCGCCGGTGTAGTCGGCGACGTCCTGGACCTCGGGCACCTGGTAGTTGTGGGCGAGGATCACGGCGTCGCGCTCGCGCGCCAGCTCGCGCACCTCGCGCGACATCTGCGCGACCTCCTCGGGCGCGAGGTCGAGCATCGGGACCGGTTCGTTGATCGTCGGAAGCTCTCTCATTTCCGGTTGCCTCAAAGGCCCCTACATGGGCCTCGCTGGTCGTATGTTCGCTGGCATGGCCTTTGGCCTCAGTCCAGTCGAATGAATTCCCCTGGAAGTCTACTCTCTCGGCATGCCCGAGCTGCCGGAGGTCGAGATCGCGACGCGCCGGCTCGACGCCGCGCTGCGGGGCGCCGAGGTCGAATCGGCGCTGGCGCCGGGGATGAACGTGATGAAGACCTTCGATCCGCCGCTGGAGGAGCTTGTGGGCCGGGAGATCACGGGCGTGCGGCGCGTCGGCAAGATGCCGGTGGTCGAGTTCGGGGACCTGGCGCTGCTGATCCACCTGATGTCCGCCGGGCGGCTGCGGGTCTTCGACAAGCGCGCCTCGCCCAAAGACCGCGCCTCGCGGGTGCTGATCCGGCTGCAGGACGGGCGCGAGCTGCGCCTGCGCGAGTTCGGCACCAAGCAGCGCGCCTGGGCGAAGCTGCTCCCGGCCGCCGCGGTGGACGACGACGAGGCGGTCGCGACCCTCGGCCCGGAAGCCTGGCCGGCGCCGCCGCTCGAGGCCTTCGCCGTGGCGATCGACCAACCCCGCCACCTGCACCCGCTGCTGCGCCACCAGCGCGACATCGCCGGCATCGGCCGCTCCTGGGTCGACGAGGTCCTCTGGGAGGCGCGGCTCTCGCCCTTCAAGCAGGGCTCCGAGCTGAGTGAGGAGGAGGTCGAGCGCCTCCACGCCGCCCTGCACGTGCTCGGCGACGCGATCGACCACTACGAGGGGACGATCGGCGCCGAGCTTCCCGACAAGGTCCCGATGCCGCTCCAGGTCCACCGGCGCGAGGGCGAGCCCTGCCCCCGCTGCAGCACGAAGATCGAGGCCGTCTACTTCGCCGAGCACCAGACCAACTACTGCCCCGAGGAGCAGACCGGCGGCCGCGTGCTCAAGGACCGCCGCCTCTCGCGTCTGCTTAAGTAATGGCATGCGCAGAACCCCGATCGTGGCTCTGGTGCTGATCGTCTCCCTTGTCTTCGCAAGCGAGGCGATGGCGGCGACCACCGTGAGGCTCGGCGACAACTTCTTCGCGCCCTCGAGCAAGACGATCGCCCGCGGCGCCAAGGTGCGCTTCAAGTGGATCGGCAACCGTCCGCACAACGTCAAGAAGAGGCGCGGTCCCGGAGGCGGGTTCAAGTCGCGGACGACGAGTCGTAGGGGCGTCAACTTCGCCAAGAAGTTCCGCAAGCGCGGCGCCTACAAGCTGATCTGCACGATCCACCCGGAAACGATGCGGATGACGCTGCGCGTGCGCTGATCGCGTGGCGCGTTTCCCGTGCAATGGACGGGAAACGCGCCAACCGCATCAGGTCGGTTCCAGCAGCAGGCTGAAGTCGAGCGCCGGCGCCGAGTGGGTGAGCGCGCCGACGGAGATGTACTCGACCCCGGTCGCGGCGACCGCGGCGACGTTCTCCAGCGTGATCCCGCCGGAGGCCTCCAGCGGCGGCCCGTCAGGGCCGCGCTCGGCGTCGCGCAGGGCCACGGCCTCGCGCAGCTGCTCCGGCGTCATGTTGTCGAGCAGCAGCCGGTCGGCCCCGGCGCCGAGCGCGTAGGCGGCCTCTTCGACGTCGCGGCACTCGATCTCGACCGGAAGCTCGGGCTGCGCGCCGCGCGCCGCGTAGATCGCCTTGGCCACGCTTCCCGCCAGGGCGATGTGGTTCTCCTTGATCAGGATCGCGTCGTAGAGCCCGATCCGGTGATTGACGCCACCGCCCGCGGCGACCGCCGCCTTCTCCAGCTCGCGCAGCCCCGGCGTCGTCTTGCGCGTATCGAGGATCCGCGCCCCCGTCCCCGCGACCGCCTCCACATACCGCGCGGTCAGCGTCGCAATCCCCGAAAGATGCCCGAGGAAGTTCAGCGCCGTCCGCTCCGCCGCCAGCACCCCCCGGGCCGGCCCACTGGCCAGCACGACCTCGGCAGGCACCCCATCCCGCCACTGCCCCTCGACCACGAGGTTGTCGACGTCCTCCACCCCACACCGCCGAAAAGCCTCCCCCACCAGCTCAAACCCAAAGGCAACCCCCGCCTCCTTCTGCAAGATCCGCGCCCCAGCCCGCGCCCCCTCGGCCACAGTCGCCTCCGAGGTCAGGTCACCGTCGCCTAAGTCCTCAGCGAGTGCTCGCTCTACAAGACTCCCTATTTCAAGTAGATATGCCAATTTTGCAGGGCTTTTTAGCCAGATATTGCAAGTCTTATCGCATGTAGTTGCAAGTAGAAGATAAGTAGGAGCAGCCTACTTGCCCAGCCGTTCGCTGCTTGTTGCACATAGGCCGACAAACAGCGAACGCATGCTCGCTCAGGGTGATGGGTGGCCCTCCGCCGGAAACTCCAGAAACCACGCTCCGCACTCCCTGCTGCGCCCCAGCTGCGCGACGGTTTCCGTCGGAGGGCCACCCATCACCCCAGCTGCGCGACGGTTTCAGGCGGAGGGTCACCCGTCCCTCTCACGCTTTCCAGTCGTAGGACGTTTAATCCACCGAGTGCCAACGCTGCCGCCCTTCCAGACCCTCCTGGACACCCACGCCGAAGACGTGATGGCTGTCCTGCGCGGCGCCGTCGGCCGCGCCGACGCCGAGGACTGCTTCCAGGAGACCTTCTTAGCCGCCCTGCGCGGCTACCCGAAGTTGAGCGACGACGGCAACCTGCGTGGCTGGCTGCTGACGATCGCCCACCGCAAGGCGATCGACCACCACCGCGCCAACGGCCGCCGGCCGCTGCCGATCGCCGAGCCCGAGGAGCTCGCCGGGACCAGCGCCGAGCCCGAGCTCGACGAGGGTGTCTGGGCGCTGGTCGGCGCGCTGCCGCCAAAGCAGCGCGCCGCGGTCGCGCTGCGCTACGCCTGCGACCTCCCCCACGCCGAGATCGCCGCCGCGCTCGACTGCTCGCCGGCGGCCGCCCGGCGCAGCCTGCACGAGGGAATCAAACGCCTGCGAAAGGAGCTGACATGAAGGCCGAGTTGAAGCGACTTGCCGATCGCGCCGCCGCCGAGGGGCTGCTCGACGTCGCCTACGCGAACATCGACTCCCCCTTCGGGCCGATCCTGCTGGCGAGCACGCCGCGCGGCCTGGTCAAGCTCAGCCTGCCCAACTACGACGCGGAGGAGGCCCTGGAGCAGCTGGCCGGGCAGATCTCGCCGCGGGTGCTCGAGGCGCCCGCCAGGCTCGACGACGCCCGTCGCCAGCTCGACCTCTACTTCGAGGGGCGCCTGCACGAGTTCGACCTGCCGCTCGACTGGCAGCTGAGCAAGGGCTTCCGCCGCCGCGCCCTGCGCGCGATCGACCGCATCCCCTTCGGCCGCACCCGCAGCTACACCGAGATCGCCCGCAGCGCCGGCAACGAGCGTGCCGTGCGCGCCGCCGGCACCGCCTGCGGCGCCAACCCGATCCCGATCGTCGTCCCCTGCCACCGGGTGCTGCGCAGCGGCGGCGCCCTCGGCGGCTACGGCGGCGGCCTGCCGATGAAGCAGGCGCTGCTGGAGATGGAGGGTGTGCTCGACAAACGGGAGTAGGATTCCTGGCCTCAAGCGGATCGGCAGCAGAGCCGATGGGGAGGCGTGGATCGGAGCAACGACACGACCGCGCACCAGACAGCCGACAGGATCGCCCGCCTCGCCTGGCTCTGCGCCTTCATCCTGCCGCTGATTCTGGCGACCGCACTGCTCGGCGTGAAATCCACCCAGGCGGCGCCGCACGGGCCGACGGCCGTCCCCTTCGCCTTCGAAGACCTCGAAGAAGAAGAACTCGACCTCGAAGAAGAAGAAAGCATCGAGGAAGAGTCGGAGGCGGAGTTCGCCGAAGCCGAATGCGAAATCGCCGAAGAAGAAGCCGAAGAAGGCGAAATCACCCAGGCCGAAGCCAACGCGCTCTGCAAGGAAGTCCAGGACTTCGCCGATGCCGGCCGCAGCTCAGCCGCAGAGAAGTGCCCGATCCGCAGCGCCCGCGCCCACGTCTCGGTAAGGCGTAACAGGCTGAAGCTCACGATCGGTTACACGACCAGCTCCCCGGTCAGCGCAGCGATTCAGATCCGCAAGCTGGGGACCTTCAAGCGTCACCTCGGCAAGAGCGGTGTCCTTCGTTTCACCCGGCGAATCAACCGAAAGCTGTCGAAGAGGCAGCTCAAGATCCGCTTTCGACTGTCCTCGGGGAGCGCCGGGTGCCCCTCCCGGCGGCTTGTACTTTTTCCGCGCTAGCGACCGTGGACAGCCGCCGACTGTCTTCGGAAAAAGTTGAGCCGGGAGGGGTACCCGGCGCTCCCCGCTACCGGGCGGATGACGCGGCGGTCTTGTTCAGGTAGTCGCGAATAAAGTCATCTAGGTCGCCGTCGAGCACCCGCTGGGCGTCACCCACCTCAAAGCCCGTGCGGTGGTCCTTGACCCGCTGGTCGGGGTGCAGGAAATAGCTGCGGATCTGCGAGCCCCAGGCGACTTCCTTGACCTCGCCCCGCTCCTGCGCCAGCTCCTCGGCCCGTTTGCGCTCCTCGAGCTCGATCAGCTTCGAGCGCAGCAGCTGCATCGCCACCGCCTTGTTCTGCGTCTGCGAGCGCTCGTTCTGGCACTGCACGACGACCCCGGTCGGTTCGTGCGTAATCCGCACCGCGGAGTCGGTCTTGTTGACGTGCTGCCCACCGGCGCCAGAGGCACGGTAGGTGTCGATGCGCAAATCGGTGTCGTCGATCTCGACCTCGACCCCGGCGTCGACCAGCGGGCCGACGTCGACCTGGGCGAAGCTCGTGTGGCGTCGCGCCGAGGAGTCGAACGGTGAGATCCGCACCAGGCGGTGGACGCCGCGCTCGGCGGCGAAGAGGCCGTAGGCGTTCTCGCCGCGGGCGAGGAAGGTGGCCGACTTGAGCCCGGCCTCCTCCCCCGCCGAGGCCTCCTTCATCTCGACCTGAAAGCCGCGCACCTCGGCCCAGCGCAGGTACATGCGCAGCAGCATCTCGGCCCAGTCCTGGGAGTCGGTGCCGCCGGCGCCGGCGTGGACGCTGACGACCGCGTCGCCGGCGTCGTAGGCGCCGCTGAACAGGCGCGCCTCTTCCAGCGCCGCCAGCCGCCGTTCCACCGAGGCCAGCTGACTCGTCAGCTCGGCCGCCATCTCCTCGTCCTCGCCCGCCAACTCGGCCAGCTCGTCGAGGTCGCCAGCCTCGGATTCGAGCTGCTCGAAGGTCTCCAGCCTGCGCTGCGCGCGCGCGTGCGCGGCCGAGGTGCGCGCCGCCGCCTCCTGGTCGTCCCAGAAGCCGGGGCTGCCCATCTCCGCCTCGAGGCGGTCCGCTTCGTCCCTCAGCGAAGCCGGGTCAAAGGTAGTCCGCGAGCAGCTTCAACTGCTCGCGGATCTCGGCGAGCCGCGCCGGTACCGATTCGGTCTGGGCGGGCTCGGCCATCAGCGCAGCTTATCCAGCGCCTCGGCACGGTCCTCGTAGGGGCGCCAGCTGCGGATCAGCCGGCCGTCCAGCTCGAACAGCCAGGCCATCTCGTCGGTCGAGGCGTGCGAACCGTCCTCGTCCCAACGCCAGACGCGGCGGATCAGCGCCACCGCCCTGTCGGCGTCCTCGTACAGCTCCTCCAGCTCGATCGTCTGCTGCACCCCGCCCTGCGCCCGCGTAGCCCAAAGCCGCGCCGCCTCGCGGCCCTTCCTAAGACCCCTCATTGAATGCAGCTCTACCTCTGGGTCGAGGACGGAGACAAACGCATCCAGGTCCCGCTCGTTGAACGCGCGGATGAACTCTCGGACGGGATCGCGGCTCACGGCGCGCCGGCTAGGCGCCGTGGCACTTCTTGAACTTTTTGCCGGACCCACACCAGCAGGGGTCGTTGCGGCCGATGTCTTTCTCGCGCTCGTCCTTGACCACCGTCTCGATCGCCTCCGCCGGCGGGGCGCCGTTGCCACCGCCGCGCGGGCCGGTGCCGCCTTCGGTCACCGCGACCCCACCGCCGCCGCCCGCGGCGACTTCGGCCAGGGCCGAGGGCTGCGCGTCTGGCGTGCCACCGGAGTAGTCGAGCGCGGTCGGCCCACTGCCGTTGCCGGCAAAGGCGCCGTCGCGGAGCTGCGAGGGGTCGACTTCGATCTCGGCGTTGAAGACGAGTTTGCTGAATTCCTCCCAGATCGAGTGCATCAGCTCCTCGAACATCGCGAAGCCTTCGTTTTTGTAGGCGACGAGCGGGTCGATCTGGGCGAAGCCGCGCAGGTGGATGCCCTCGCGCAGGTAGTCCATGTCGTAGAGGTGCTCGCGCCAGCGGTTGTCGATCGTCTGCAGCAGGATCGAGCGCTCCAGGTAGCGCATCAGCTCCTCGCCGAGCTCCTTCTCGCGCTCGTCGTAGGCGTTCATCGCGTCGTCGTCG
>DASTVL010000002.1:0-2008 GCA_035759115.1 Solirubrobacterales bacterium
TGTCCGAGAGCTTTGGCGGACGCGCTCGGCTGGGGCCTCCCAGGGCACGAGAAAGGCTCATTGATGCGCAGCCGGCCGGGTTCAGCGCCTGCCAGAGCTCGTTGAAATCCTCGACCATCGCCTCGGGCGATCCGAAGACAAGCGCCTTGCCCTGTCGTGGCGCTATCCCGTCCTGCCGGCTTGCGACGAATGCGATGAGTTGATGCCCGTTGCAGACTGCGGCGTAGGGGACCCCCCGGTCGCGCGCATATGCCTCCACCTGGGCAAGTGCGTCGGCAATCAGTCCTCCCAGGCCATGCAGTGCATCGAGGTCGGAGATTCTTGCCAGCCCGGTCGGAAGATCGAACGTCGCCCCCTCGCGTTTTGCCTCCACCACCAGCCGTCGCGGGTGCTGTGGCAGGACGTAGTCGGCGTACTGCCCAGACTCGTGATCCTCGAGGTCGGCATCCTCGCGCGCCCAGCCGAGACAGTCGAAGAGCAGCCGGTCGATCAGTTGCAGGCGCGTGGTGGCCTCGTTGCGATTCCGCGCGGCGATCATCTCGGTGGCCAGGGCCTTCATCCGCTCGTAGCCGGTGTCGTAATTGATCTGACTCACGCTTGCGGCCGAAGTAGACGGGTAGAAATGCCAGTACGCACGGCCCGGGCGTCGGACGGCGCGCCGGGTTCGCTTCGCAGCGTTGCCGTGGCGGCGCCCCCGGGCTTGACTCTGGGCCCGGGGCGTCGTCGGCAAAAAAATGGGCCCGGCGATAGCCGGGCCCTAGAAGACAAGAATCCATGTGCTGGGCGTCGATCCATGCAATGACCCCAGCGGCGCAAGTAGACGTTAGCCCGGCGATGATAGCGCAGCCCCGACGGTCGCGAAAGGAGGGGTTCCCCTTGCCTGTGGCTGCGGCGCATCCGGATCTACAGCGTAGTCAATTACGTAGCAGAGGGGGTCTGCCTCAGCCGACCCCGACCGCGAACAGCTTCTCGTGCAGGCCGTGGAGCAGGCTGAAGGCGAACCAGGGGTCGCCGCCGTAGCCGACAGCGGCGGCCTCGGGGTCGATCAGGGTGTCGATCCAGGCGCCGGGCGGGGCGGTGGCGAAGTTGTTGCTGTCGATCGTCAGGTCGGTCGAGACCGAGGTGATCTCGCCGTCTTCGACGAGCACGACCACGCCCGCCAGCTGCGGGCGGCGGCCGGGAACGGGCACGGTCAGCCTGCAGGTGCCCGTGATCTCCTCGGGCAGCTCGATCAGCGGCAGCGTGAGCAGGAAGGCGGCCTCGACGTCCAGCGGCGTGATCGGCGCCGTTTCGCCCTGCGGCAGCTGGAACTCGAGCCGCGCGGCCGCGGCGAGCGGGGCGATCGCAAGGCGCAGCCATTCGGGCGCATCGCCGCGGACGGCGATCGCGTGAACCTCTGTCGAGCACCAGCCGTTCAGCAGGGCCGTGAGCGGATCGCCGGCCTCGTAGCCCGCCCCGATGCTGAGCGGCCCGTGCGGGCACCCGTCCAGCCAGCGCTCGAGCTGCTCGGCGACGAATGCTTCGTCCTCCTCGGGCAGCGCCGGCTGCTGCTCCTCGCGGGTGGCGATGCGAAAGAGCGTCAGCGCACCGGCCCGGCCACGGTACTCGTCGCCGCGCGCTTTGAATCCCTCTCCGGTGGCACTGCCTGCCACGGTCGGATTATGTCACGTATCTGGTTCTAATTAAGAAATAATTGAGTTCCAGCCCTGCGCGAGCCGTTGGCCTCAGACTGGTTCGTCGTCGGGTTCAGTGGGCCGGGCCGGTGTTCCCGAACAGCCGCTCGTGCAGCGCCTCGATCAGCGCTTCGGCGAGCTCGGTGTCGCCGCCGAGGTGGAGCCTGCCGGCCTCGGGGTCGATCACGGTTTCACACCAGCCGAGCGGGTCGCCGGTGGCCCAGGTCTCGGGCGCCTGCTCGAGCAGGGGGGTGGAGGAGACGACCAGGCCGTCGTCGACCTGTGCGCCGGCGCCGGCCATCAGCGGCTCCTCGCCGGGGATCTCCACGCCGAGC
>DASTVL010000003.1:0-10279 GCA_035759115.1 Solirubrobacterales bacterium
GCTGCGTGAGCTCGAGCCCGACTTCGTCTCGGTCACCTACGGCGCCGGCGGCTCGACCCGCGACGGCACGGTCGAGATCACGCGCGAGCTCAAGGGCCTCGGGCTGGAGACGATGGCCCACCTGAGCTGCGTCGGCGAGACCAGGGAGGGGCTGGCGGCGACGCTCGACCGAATCGCCGCGGCCGGGATCGAGAACGTCTTCGCCCTGCGCGGCGACCCGCCGCGGGGCCAGCCGGACTTCGTCCAGCCCGAGGGTGGGCTGGGCAACGCCGCCGAGCTCGCCGAGTTCATCGGCTCGCGCTGGGACTTCAACATCGGCGGCGCCTGCTTCCCGGAGGTCCATCCGGAGGCCCCCGACCTCGAGACCGACCTCGACTACCTGAAGACGAAGGTCGACTCGGGCGCCTCGTTCCTGATCACCCAGCTCTTCTTCGACAACCAGGTCTACTTCGACTTCGTCGCCGCGGCGCGCGAGAAGGGGATCGACGTGCCGATCGTCGCCGGCGTGATCCCGGTCGCCGGCTTCGCCCAGACGAAGCGGATCTGCGAGCTCTGCGACGCCTCGATCCCGCCGCGCCTGGAAGCGGCCTTCGCCGCCTGCGAGGGGGACGCGGAGGCCGAGTTCGAGCTCGGCGTCGCCTACGCCGCCCAGCAGTGCGCCGAGCTGCTGATCGCGGGCGCGCCGGGGATCCATTTCTACGCGCTCAACCGGGCGCCGGCGACCCGCGCGGTGCTCGGCGCCCTGCGCGCCTCGCGGCCCTGGGAGCGCACCCGCGGGACGCCGACCGACCCGGTCGGCAAGTCGAGCGTTTAGCGCCAGTTCCCTAGACTGATCTGACCCATGCCCGAGCTGAGCTACCAGGGTCACCGGATCGGCTATGACGAGTATGGCGCGGGCGAGCGCCCGATCGTCCTCGTCCACGGTCTGCTGATGAACCGCCGCATGTTCGAGCGGCTGGGGCCGGCGCTGGCCGAGCGCGGCAACCGGGTGATCTGCGTCGACCTGCTCGGCCACGGCGGCTCCGACCAGCCGGCCGATCTGCGGCTCTACTCGATGCCGCTCTTTGCCGAGCAGATCGTCGCCCTGCTCGACCATCTGGGGCTGGAGCGGGCGGTGGTCGGCGGCACCTCGCTCGGCGCCAACGTCGGGCTCGAGCTGGCGGTGCGCCACCCAGACCGGGTCGAGGGCCTGTTGATCGAGATGCCGGTGCTCGACAACGCGCTGGCCGCGGTTGCGGCGATCTTCGCCCCGGTGCTGCTCGGGCTGCGCGTCGGCAGGCCGGCGATCGAGCTCAGCTCGCGGCTCGCCTCGCTGATCCCGCGAACCAACTTCCTGCTCGACATCGGGCTCGACTGGGCGCGGCGGCGGCCGGGGCCGTCGATCGCGGTGCTCGAGGGGTTGCTGCTCGGCGAGACCGCACCGGGGCGGGAGCAGCGGCGACTGATCGACCGGCCGGCGCTCGTGATCGGCCATCCCGGCGATCCGCTGCACCCGTTCAGCGACTCGGGGATGCTGATCGAGGAGCTACCGCGGGCGCGCATGGTCGAGGCGAGCTCGATCCTCGAGTGGCGGATCAGGCCGCAGCGGCTGAACGACGAGCTGGGGGACTTCCTCGACGAGGTCTGGGGGCCGGGCGCACCGGCCCCCAGGAGCAACGGCAACGGCCGCAGCGCCGCGGCTGTGGCAGGATAGGGGGCGGGAAATGGCTAATCGCAGGGAGGAAGAGAGGGAGCGGCTGCGCCAGGCCCGGCAGCAGCGTGAGACCGGCGAGGACCGCTCGGAGAAACTGCGGATGTTCGCGGTCTACGGCTTTGCCGGCCTGATCGGCCTGATCGTCGTCGTCGGAATCGTCGCGGTGATCACCTCTTCGGGCGGCAACGAGAGCGGCGCCGCCCAGATCAACCAGGCGAGCGGCTCGACCAACGGCTTCGAGCCGGACCAGCGCGAGGGCGCCTCGCCCACCGCAGTCGAGGTGGCGGACCTGCAGAAAGCCGCGAAACAGGCCGGCTGCACGCTGCGGCTCGAACTGAAAGACGAGGGCCACGAACACCTGCCGCCGACCGCCGAAACGCCCGACTACAAAACCAGCCCGCCGACCTCGGGCAATCACGCCACCTCGCCCTATCAGCAGGCCGACGGCGCCTACAGCGAGATGCCGGACGAAATCTTCATGGTCCACTCGCTCGAGCACGGGCGGATGCAGATCCAGTACAGCCCCGACCTCCCCGAGGAGGCCCAGCTCGAACTGAAGGGTCTCTACGAAACGATGTACGGCGGGACGCTCTTCTTCCCCAACGAAAACATGGACTACGAGGTCGCGGCCGCGACCTGGACCAACCTGCTCGGCTGCCCCGAGTACAAAGGCGCGATCACGCTCGACGCGATCCGGGCCTTCGGCAAAGAGACCTGGGGCAAATACGGCGGCGAGCCGGTCAACGCCTTCGGCCTCAAAGGCCCAACCCCCCTGGAACCCGCTCCGGCCAGTTAGCCCGGCGCGCGGTAGGCGGGAAAGAAGTCGCCTGACCCTCGGCCGGCCGAGAGCCGGTCGTAGACCGTGCGGTCGCAGACGATCTCCGAGACCTTCCAGGCCTGCTCGCGGTTGGCGAAGCCGCGCTTGAACTCCTCCAGGGCGTCGCCGCGCGAGATGCCCCCGCCGAGGTTGAGCGGCAGCCCCCACTCCGTCGCCTGCTCGACCAGCGCGGCGGCGACGTTCTTCATCGGCGAGTCGCGCATCCAGGCGTCGGCGCTGCCGCTCAGGTAGTAGTGCAGGAAGCCGTCGCTCCGAACTGCGATCGAGGCGGCGGCGATTTCGCCGCCCGGGGCGTGCGCGAGGGCGAGCCAGGCCGCATCCGAGCCGAGGATGCGTTCGAAGTAGGCGGCGCCGAAGAAGTAGCGCTCGGCGGCGCCCGCGCGCCGCATCGTCTGCTCGTAGGCGGCGAGGAAGCCGGCCCGCTGCTCGGCGCTGCTCTCGGGGCCGGGGACGATCTCGACCTCGTAGCCGGCGCGGCGGTTCTTGTTGATCCGGTTGCGGTCACTGCCGCGGCTCTTCGCCGGCAGCGCCGGGTCGGCGATCTGGACGACGTTGCGCTCGGCGGCGCCCGCCAGCGGCGGCGGTTCGGCGAGCGTGTGGCGGAGGAAGACCGAGGCCAGCCCGGTAGCCGACCAGTCGACCTGCGCCGGCTCAACTGCATGTTGCAGCTTTTTCCCCACCATGGGGGGGTCAATGCTGCAATCGACGGCGGATAGGCCCGGGTAGCCGTAGGGGGAGATCGCGTCGCGGACGGCGCTGCCGGGGATCTCCCGGACGATCAGGGGGGCGAGCAACGCGGTGTGGCCGGCCTCGATCCGCAGCGTGTGGGTGGCGCCCTCGGCGTCGAGGAAGGGGCGGCTGCGGAAGAAGTCCTCGCCCTCCGCCGCGGCGCCGCGGTCGGCGATCAGCTCGGCCGTCGCGCTCACGGCAGGAGGTCAGCGGCGGCGGCGCGGAACTCGTCGGGCAGCACGCCCCAGACCTCGCAGTCGTCGACCCCGTCGGGGCGGTTGAGGTGGCCGCGCATCGTCCCCTCGTACACCCAGCCGAGACTGCTGACGGTCTTCTTCGCGATCTCGTTGCGGGCCGGGATGCGGCCGTAGACGCGGTGGGCGCCGAACTCGTCGAAGGCCTTGGCGATCGTCAGCGCCTCGGCGCGGCGGCCGACGCCCTTGCCGCGCACGTCGTCGCCGATCAACGCGCCCAGCTCCGGGGCCGTCTGGCGGAAGAGCCCGTAGAGGGCGGTGAAGCCGACCGGCTGCTCGTAGCCCGCGACCACGATCGCGTACTTGCGGTCCTCCTCCGGGCCGTCGATCGCCCGCCCGACCCAGGCCTCGGCCTGCTCGGGCGAGAAGCTCTCGCGCCGCTCCATCAGCGTCTTCGTCGCCTCGGGGTTGTTGAACCAGCGGTGCACGGCCGCAGCGTCGCCGGGCTCGAACGGGCGCAGGCTGACCTCGGGTCGCTCGGTCATGGGTTCAACCTTATGACCTCGATGGAGCGATTTGGGGGTCCATAGGCCCCTGAATCGCTCCTAATCGGGTGCGAGGCCGTGGCCGGTGACGAGCAGCCAGGCGGTCTGGGCGAGGATCCGCAGGTCGAGGGCGAAGCTGCGCCGCTCGACGTAATCGACGTCGAGCTCGATCCGCTCCTCCCAGGGGATGCCGGCGCGGCCCTGCACCTGGGCCCAGCCGGTGAGGCCGGGCCTGACCTCGTGACGGCGGTGCTGGCGCGGCGTGTAGTCCACGACCTGGGCGGGGATCGTCGGGCGCGGGCCGACGATCGCCATCTCGCCGCGCAGGACGTTGACCAGATTGGGGATCTCGTCGAGCGAGGTGCGCCGCAACCAGCGGCCGGCCGCGGTGACCCGGGGATCGTCGCGGCCGACGACCGTGCCGACGCCGACCGGGTCGGAGCCCTGCACCATCGTGCGCAGCTTGAGCAGCTCGAACTCACGGCCGTCGAGGCCGACGCGGCGCTGCCGGTAGACGACCGGGCCGCGGCTGCCGAGCCTGATCGCGATCGCGGCGATCAGCAGGACCGGCGAGAGCACGACCAGGGCTAGCGTGGCGATCAGGATGTCGAGCGGGCGGGGCACCGCTAACGCGTCCCCTCCGCCTTCTCCCAGGCGCCGGAAGCGCCGTGGCGCAGCCGGTCCCAGAGCCCGAGCGCGATCGAGGCGGTGGTCGAGACGTAGTAGCGGGCGAGCCGGAACGGCAGCGCCGGCAGCGCCAGGCCGAGCAGCGCGGCGAGCAGGAGGAGGAGCTGGGCGACCAGGGTCACGGTGTAAATCCACCCCTCGCCGAGCAGGGCGACGTTGGCCGCGAACACGACCAGGTGCAGGAGCGGCGTCGCGTAGCGCAGCAGCCGGTGCGAGAAGAGCTCGAGCACGTAGAGCGGCGGGTAGCCGCGCGGGCTCAGCATCCCTTCGCCGGCGACGATGTCCCAGAGACCGACCATCATCCGCCGCTTGCGCGCGAGCTCGCCGCCCAGCGTCGGCACCATCTTCTCCTCGGCGGCGGCCCAGGGGACGTAGAGCGAGCGCCGCCCGCGCTTGGCGAGCTGGAAGGGCAGCGAGAGGTCGTGGCTGCCGGCCGCCCCCAGCGGCAGGTAGGCGTCGCGGCGCACGGCGTAGATCGCGCCGTTGCCGGCCGTGACCCCGGCGAGGGCGGACTCGCGCTCGCGCACCCGCATCTCGAAGCGCCAGTAGGCGCCCTCGACGTTGTCGCCCTCGGGGTCGAGGAAGCGGACCTGGCCGCAGGCGTAGCCGACGGCGGGATCGGCGAAGGGCTCGACCAGGTGGCGCAGAGCGTCGGGCGCCCAGGCGCTGTTGGCGTCGGAGAAGGCGAGGATCTCGCCCGAGGCGCGCTCGGCGGCGGCGTTCTGGGCGGCGAGCTTGCCGCCGCGCGGCAGCTCGAGCACGAGGTCGGCGCCGGCCTCGCGCGCGCGCTCGGCGGTCGCGTCGGCCGAGCCGTCGGAGGCGACGATCAGCTCGAGCCGCTCACGCGGCCACTCGAGCGCGAGCGCGTCGGCGACCTTGGCCGCGATCACCTCCTCCTCGTCGAAGGCGGCGACGATCAGCGAGATCCGTGGGAGCTCGTCCCAGGTGCGGGGGCTGAGGGTGGGCCGGCGGCGCAGGGCGACGAGGGCGCGGAGCAGGAGCGGGTAGCCGAGGTGCGTGTAGACGATCGCGGCGGCGCAGATCCAGAAGATGAGGGCGACGGCGATCATGCGCGGCTCTCCAGCAGCTCGCGGTAGAGCGCCGACGTCTGGCGCGCGGCCTCGTCCCAGGAGTAGGAGCTGTTGGCGGCATTGGCTGCTGCCCGGCCCAACTCCATTCGGGCAGCTTCGTCGCCGACGAGCTCGTCGAGTGCGGCGGCCAGAGCTGTCGGGTCCTCGGGCGGGACGAGCTTCGCTGCGCCTTCCGCCGCCACCTCGGGAAATCCCCCGACTGCGCTGAGGACCATCGGCTTGCCGAAGGCGAGGGCGGCGTAGAGCACGCCGCTGTGCTCGGCGTCGCGGTAGGGCAGGACGACGATGTCGGCGGCGCGCATCAGCGCGGGAATCTCGGCGTCCTCGACGAAGCGGGGGAGGAAGCGGACGCGGCCGGGAGCCTCGGCGGCGAGGGATTCGAGCGGGGCGATCGCCATGCGGGGGTTGCCGGCGATCCAGAGCTCGGCGCCCTTCAGCTCGCGGAAGGCCTGCAGCAGGGTGTCGATCCCCTTGTACGGGCGCAGCAGACCGAAGAAGAGGATCACCGGGCCCTCGGCCCCCTCGAGCTCGGGGGGCAGCGGCTTCTCCTCGTCGAGCCGGGTGAGGTAGTCGAAGGCGCCGTGGTGGATCGTGCGCACGCGGTCGCGGTCGAGGCCGACGACGTCGCGCAGCCGCTGCGCGCCGTGCTCGGAGTGGGCGACGACCGCGTCCATCGCGCCGAAGGAGCGCCGCGCGGCGGCGAGCCGGCGGCGGCTCGGACGCGGCGGCAGCACGTAGTGTGCGGTCATCACCCGCGGCCGGAGAGCCGGCAGCAGCACCGCGTCCAGAGCGGGCACGGTCAGCCATTGGTAATGGATCACGTCGGCGTCGGCGTCGCGGCGGAAGCGCAGCATGTCGGGCAGGTGCTCGGCCAGCTTGAAGGCGCGGCGGCCACGGGCCTCGAGGCCACGAGCGGCGCTGCGCCGGTAGAAGCACTCGCGCACGCGGTAGCCCTCGGCCGCGGGCACCGGCCCGTAGAGGAAGCGGCTGGTCAACAGTTCGACCTCGGCGCCGCCGCGGGCCAGCGCCGCGGCGAGCGCACGGTCGTACGGAGGGGTGAAGGCCGAGGGGTCGACCTGCTGCACGCGGAGCGGGTCCTGCATAGCGGGCGATTATCGTGCTCGCCGTGGGGACCGCGCTCTCTTATTGCGTCGTGAACACGAACGGCCGCGACGATCTGCTCGTCTGCCTCGACGCGATCGAGCGCACGCACCCGACCGGAGTCGAGGCCGAGATCCTCGTCCTCGACAACGCCTCCGAGGACGGCTCGGCGGAGGCGGCCGAGGCCTGGGATCGTGCGCGCGGCGAGCGCCGGGCCGGCGAGCTGCGGCTGATCGCGCTCGAGCGCCGCGCCGGCAAGGCCGAGAACGACTCGACCCTGCTGCGCGAGGCGCGCGGCGAATACTGCCTGCTGCTCAACGAGGACTCGGAGCTGCGGTCGGGCGCTGCGACCGCCCTGGCCGCGGCGCTCGACGCCGACCCGCAGGCAGCGGCGGCCGGAGCGCAGCTGCTCGACTCGGACGGCGAGCCGGTGCCGTGCGCCTGGCGCTTCCCCGGCGTCGGCACGGCGCTGGTCGGGGCTGTCTTCCTGCACCGCCTGCTGACCGTGCAGAGCAAGGGCGGCGAGACGCGCCGGGTCGAGTGGGCGCAGTCGAGCGCCCTGATGGTGCGCCGCGAGGCCGCAGCCGCGGTCGGCTACCTCGACCCCGCCTTCTTCGTCTACTACGACGAGTGCGACTTCTGCAAGCGCCTCGCCGACGCGGGCCGGCACACGCTCTACGTCCCCGCCGCCGAGGCGGTCCACCACGACCAGCTCTCGACCGACCTCGCCGCCGGCCTGCCTCGCATTGTCGAATTCCACCGCAATCGAGATAGATACATGCGGGTGCACCACGGCCGGGCCGCAGCGCCGGCGGTCCGCCTGCTCACCGCCTGGACCTACGCATTGCGTGCGCTGGCCGCCGTCGTCACCCCCAACCGCTCCCCGAGCATCATGTGGGCCCACGCCCGCCAGGCCTTGTTCCCCGCACGTGGAAAAAGCCTGCGTGACATTGCCTGACGCGGACCGGAAGGGGCGAGGCAAGGACGCAGGGAGCGCCGCGTGCTCTGCACGCAAGCGACCGAGGACGCCGCCTCGCGCCTTCCGGGACCGTCAGGGGCGCGAGTCCTCGTCGATGATCTCTGCCTCGTAGGCCTCGGGGAGGGCGCCGTCGACGGCTGGGGGGCGCCGGGTCGCGGCGCGGTAGCGCTCGAGCAGGGCGCCGGGGTGGCGCAGCTGGGCCAGCCGGCCGCGCTCCTCGGCGGTGAAGAAGCCGCTGAGCAGGAGGATCGCCGGGTAGGCGAGCCAGAGGACGACGCGCCCGGCGAGACCGGCGAACCCGTCGGTTGGCAGCAGCAGCTCGCCGAGCCCGACCAGCGCGGCGCTGATCAGGACGATGCGGGCGAGCCGGCTCCATTCGTAGGGCACCGGGAAGAGGCGCTGGGTGAACCCGTACATCAGCGCGACCACCGCCAGGTAGGAAGCGACGAGGGCGAGGCCGGCGCCGACGATTCCCAGCGGCGGCACGAGGATCAGGTTGAGCGCGACGTTGACCGCGAGCGCGGCCCCGGTCGCCGGGAAGTTGAACTCGGTGCGCCCGGTGCGGCCGAGGATCACCAGCAGCACCATGTAGAGGGCGTAGAGGGTGACCGCGGTCGAGATCAGGCCGACCGCTTCGTAGGACTGGAAGAATTCGGGCGCTGCCAGGGCGCGGGCGATCCAGCGCGCCAGCAGCCACATGCCGGTGACGATGAAGGCGCAGCCGGCGAGGAACCAGGTGACGACCACCGCGTAGGCCCGGCGCGCCTCGTCGTCGTCGCGGATCGAGTAGGCGAGCGGCGGCCAGGCGAGCTGGAAGCCGCGGACGATCACGTTGACCGCCTGGGCGAACTTGACCGCGAGCGAGTAGAGGCCCGCCTCGGCGGCGCCGAGGCTGCGCAGGATGATGATCCGGTCGACGAAGTTGAGCCCGTAGAGCGAGAGCTCGGCCGGCATCGTCGGCAGGCCGAAGCGCAGCATGCGGCGCAGCAGCGGCCACTCGAAGCGCAACGAGAGCCGGCGCCAGTGGACGACGACGAGGCCGAGGACGAAGGCGGCGCCGCTGACGTAGCTGCCGAGCAGCAGGCCGCGGGCGCCCTCGCCCGCGGCGACGACGAGGATGACGGTGAGCGCGATCGCCGCGATCACGTTGCCGACGGTGACGAGGAAGAAGGCGCGGGCGCGCTCTTCGAGCCGGAACAGGGTCAGCAGGAACTCGTGCAGGGTCGCGACCCAGAGCCCGGCGATCGCGATCCGCGTCAGGTCCGGCGCGGATCGGTCCAGCAGCGCCTCCGAGATCGGCTCGGCGAAGGGCAGGGCGACCAGCGCCGCCACCGTGCCGAACCAGAACAACGCCGCGAACGAGGTCGCGACAACCCGCGTCGGGTTCTCGCCGGCCTTGTAGTAGAAGCGCAGCACCGCCTCGATCACGCCGAAGCGGATCACGATGCTGGCGGCGACGACGGCGGCGAAGAGGACCTCGGCATAGCCGTAGTCGGCGGTGGTCAGGTAGCGCGTGTAGAGCGGCAGCAGCGCGACCGCGATCAGCTTCGAGAAGACGCTCGCCGCGGTGTAGGCGGCGCCGGTCGTCGCGAGGCGGCGGAGGTAACCCGACACGCGTTGAGCCTAAGTCTCGCCGCGGACCGGGACCGCGGCCAGCGAGGCTCCCGCCGCGAGCAGGACCCAGGCGATCGGGTCCTCGTAGAAGGCGGCGTAGGCGAACGTGTGGACCAATAGGGCGACGAAGGCGGCCAGGACTGCGGCTCGGGCGATGAGCGGCGTGCGGCCAAGACCGGCGCTCATGGTCCACAGGGCCACACCTATGAGAACTGCGTAGGAGACCAGGCCGATCAGGCCCTGCTCGGCTGCGACGGTTACCGGCTCGGTGTGGGAGACGGCTACCGGGGTCTTTTTCGTGGCCACCTGTTCGCGGTAGGCGCGAGGGAAGCTGCCGGCGCCGTAGCCCCAGAGGGGGCGCTTGGCGAAGAGGTCGGTGCCGCCGGAGATCAGATTGGTCCGGCCGCCGGTGTCCACGTTCAACCGGTCCGGGCTGAGCTTGGAGACGCCGCCGGCGAAGACCACAATCACGATCCCGAGCACGGCGCCGGCGCCGACCGCCGCAAGCGTCCAGCGCCGGCTCCAGCGGATCGCCGCGAGGACCGCGAGACCCACCAGCAGCGCGATGAAGCTCGACTGGGAGAAGGTCGGCACCAACCCCAACCAGAGCACCGCCACCAGCCCCGTGAGCAACGCAAGCTTTTTCCGCTCGCGGGCCCACAACAGAACGGTCATCGCGATGACGATGACCAGCGCCAGATACCTGCCGTAGATGTTCGGATCCCAGAAGATCGAGTTGACCCGGAAGTACGTATGGAACTCGTTCGACCTGATCACCTGGTCGTTCCAGAACAGCTCACGGGTCGCG
>DASTVL010000004.1:0-5744 GCA_035759115.1 Solirubrobacterales bacterium
CGGCCAAGTTCGAAGCGCTGATGCCGATCATCGACGCCAGCAACGACTTCTTCATCCGCACCTCCGACCCGCGCCACGCCGAGCGCGTCGCCGAGATCATGCAGCGCGTCTACGACAACGGCTGGGTCGACAAGGGCACCTACGAGGGCTGGTACTGTCCGCGCTGCGCCGACTTCAAGAGCGAGCGCGAGCAGGCCCCCGGCCACACCTGCCCGATCCACGAGATCCCGCTGGAGGAGGTGCGCGAGGAGAACTGGTTCTTCCGCCTCTCCGCCTTTCAGGAGCGGCTGGAAGCGCTCTACGCCGAGCGGCCCGACTTCGTCGTGCCCGAGTTCCGCCGCAACGAGGCGGTCTCCTTCATCGAGGGCGGGCTCGACGACGTCTCGCTCTCGCGGCCGAAGCTGAAGTGGGGGATGCGGCTGCCCTGGGATCCCGAGCAGCGCATGTACGTGTGGTTCGACGCGCTGCTCAACTACGTCACCGCGCTCGGCTTCGCCCGCGAGGGCGAGGACCTGACCGGGCGCTACTGGCCCGCCGACCTGCACGTGATGGCCAAGGACATCCTCAAGTTCCACGCGGTGATCTGGCCGGCGCTGCTCTGGGCGGCGGACCTCGAGCCGCCGAAGCGGATGGCGATCCACGGCTTCCTCTTGATGGGCGAGAAGAAGATGTCGAAGTCGCTCGGCAACGTGCTCGACCCGTTCGAGGCGATCGAGCGCTTCGGCGCCGACGCGCTGCGTTTCTACTGCTTCCGCGAGGTCAGCTTCGGCCAGGACGGCTCGATCTCGACCGCCGGCTTCGAGTCCCGCTACGAGACCGAGCTCGCCAACGACTTCGGCAACCTCGCCAGCCGCGTGCTGGCGATGATCGACCGCTACCGCGACGGCGTCGTCCCCGAGGGCCAGGTAGACGCGGTGCTAGAGGAGGACTTCGAAGGCGCGGTCGGGCGCTTCTGCGGGCTGCTCGACCGGGCCGAGCTGACGCAGGCGCTCGAGGTCGCCTGGGCCCTGGTCCGGCGGCTCAACCGCTACGTCGAGGAGACCCGCCCCTGGGAGCTGGCCAAGGACGAGGCCGACCCCGCCCGCCTCGACGAAGTCCTCTACAACCTCGCCGAGGGCCTGCGCGTCGTCACCCTGCTGCTCGTCCCCTATCTGCCCCAGGCGAGCGAGCAGCTGCTAGCCGCGCTCGGCGAGGGCTCCCGCGAGCTGAGCGACCTCGGCGCCCGCCCCGGCGGCCAGAAGACCGACCGAGTCCCCCCGCTCTTCCCCAAGATCGAGACGCAGTCGTAACGCCAGCCTCTGTACATTCTGTACATAGTCGCTAAAGTGGCAGGTATGCCTGCCGCTCTCACGATCACCGAGTTCCGTCGTTCGATCGGTCCCGTCTTCACCGACGCGGTGCAGAGGCACCGACCTGTGAGGATCGATCGCGGCGCCCGCGAGAGCGGCGTCCTGTTCGGCGACGAGGAGGTGCTTGCCCTCGTCGCGAATCGCCACTTCCACCCCGAGGTCTTCCAGGATGGGGAAGAGGTGAGCGTCTGGTTGCCGGAGTTTGCCCTCTACGGCCGCGGCCCCTCCTTCGCCGAGGCCCGCGACGACCTGCTCGAAGAGGTCCGCGAGTACGTGGAGGAGTACCTGGGCGAGGTGGAGCTCTACACCCGCGCGCCCAACCGGTCCGATCACTTCCCGTTCGTGATCAGGGCTTGGCTCGCCGACGGCGCCGGAGAACTGGCTGACGTGCTGTTCGCGCCCCCGGCGGACGCTGCCGTCTGAGGCGCCGTGCCCCAGCCGCGTCACTCCGACCTGCGGCGCTTCTGCGAGGTCGACGAGTGGGAGGAGACGACAAAGGGCCGGCGCAACCCCGACCACACCCGCTACCGCAAGCTGCTCGACGACGGGCGGGTGCTGCGGACAAAGGTCTCACACGGGCGGGGCTCGATCGATGACCCGTCCCTCTGGAAGCGGATCTGGCGGGAGCAGCTTGCGCTCGACAGCGAGGACGAGTTCTGGGAGGCCCTGAGCGCCAAGCGCCCGGTCGACCGCTCTGCAGCCATGCCGCCGGCGCCGACCGGTCCTTCCAAGCCGGCTTGGCTGGTCAACAGCCTGATCTTCACCGCCGGACTGCCGGAGGGAGAGGTGGCAGGGCTGAGCGTCAAGGAGGCGGAACGCCGCTGGCTCGAGTTTTGCGAACGAAGCGGATGAACGTCGCTCGGTTCATCGATCACGACATCACCTTCGATCCCGCGTCCTCACTGCTGCGCAGCAACGATCCGAACGCGCTGCACAATTTCCGCACCCCGCGCTTCGACCTCGACAATCTCTATGGCGAGGGCCCGACGACGAGCCGTTTCTCTACGAGAAGCGTCGTCGTCAGCCAGCTGCAGCTGCAGTTCCTGCGCGCCCACAACAAGCTGATCGAGCTCGTCGAGCCGGCATCTGGTGTCAGCCGCTTCGACGAGGCCCCGGTTTGATCCCGTATGAAGGCGAGTTCGCGATGGCCGACCTGATCCGCTTCGCGACCAGCTGAGCTTCCGGTGTGCTTTTTGTCCCCTGTGGGCACGAAAAGCACACTGGAAGCAACTCGGGATCACTGCAGCGTGTCGGCGCTGAGCTCGGCTGGGCTGGTGTAGCCGCAGAGTGCGAGCGTCAGGTCGAGCTCGGCGAGGACCATCTTGAGCACGGTTTCGACGCCGGCCTGGCCGTCGAGGGCGAGGCCCCAGAGGTAGGGGCGGCCGAGGCAGACGGCGTCGGCGCCGAGGGCGAGGGCCTTGAAGACGTCGGCGCCGCTGCGGACGCCGCTGTCGAAGAGGATCGCCAGCTCGTCGCCGGCCGCCTCGACGATCGGGGGCAGGGCGTCGAGCGAGCCGATCGCGCCGTCGACCTGGCGGCCGCCGTGGTTGGAGACGACGATGCCGTCGACGCCGCGGCGCAGCGCCTCGCGCGCGTCGTCGGGATGCTGGATCCCCTTGACGACCAGCGGCAGCGCGGTCTGCTCGCGCAGCCATGCGAGGTCGTCCCAGCTCAGCGAGGGATTGGCCTGGACGGCGAGGAAGTGGCCGGTCGCGGCTCCCTGGTCCTCCTCCGGCGTCCGCTCGAGCGCGGCGCGGAAGACCGGGTCCTGGAAGTAGTTGGCGACGCCCAGCCCGTTGAGGAACGGCAGCCAGGCCTGCTGCAGGTCGCGCGGCTTCCAGCCGGGGATGAAGGTATCGACGGTGAGCACGATCGCGCCGTAGCCGGCCGCCTCGGCGCGCTCGACGAAGCTGCGCGCCAGCTCGCGGTCGTTCGGCCAGTAGAGCTGGAACCAGCGCGGCGCGTCGCCACCGGCCTCTGCGATCTCCTCCAGCGTGAAGTGCGAGGCGGTGCTGGCGATCAGCGGCAGGCCGAGCGCCGCCGCGGCGCGCGCGGTGGCCAGCTCGCCGTCCTCGTGGACGACCTTCTGCACGCCGATCGGCGCCAGCAGCAGCGGGGCCGGCATCGCCGTGCCGAGCACGGTGGTGGAAAGGTCGCGAGTGGAGACGTCGCGCAGCATCCGCGGCACGATCTGGCGCCGTTCGAACGCGGCCCGGTTGGCGTCCATCGTGCGCTCCGATCCCGCGCCGGCGAAGACGTAGTTGGCCGCCCGCTCCGCCATCGTCTCCCGCGCGGCCGCCTCCAGCTCCTCGACCGCCACCGGGATCGCCGGCGTCTCGCCACCCAGCCCGCGCAGATAGATCTCCCGGTAGTAGTCGGCGAAGTCGGCCATCGCGTCGGAACGCTAGCCGGATCTTGCAGCTTTTTCCCCACGATGGGGTGGAAAAAGCTGCAATCGGTGGCTCAGCGTGGACGCAGGCCCAGCCGGCGGCGCCAGTCGCGCGCGTTGAACATGCGGGCGATGCGGCCGACGAGGCCGAGGCGGGTCTTCGTGTACGGGTACCAGGTCGGCTCGCGCTTGCCGCCGAAGCGGCTGACGATCAGCGAGCCCGGCCGGCAGTACTTCTTGATCCCGTACTCGCCGTGGCGGAAGCCGACCCCGGACTCCTTCCAGCCGCCCATCGGCACGTCCATCAGGACGTAGTTGACGATGACGTCGTTGACGTTGACCGCGCCGGCCTCGATCCGCCGCCCGAGCGCCTCGGCCCGCGCCTTCTCGCCGAAGACCGAGGCGGCGAGGCCGTAGCGGGTGTCGTTGGCGTCGTGCAGCGCCTGCTCGGCGTCGCGCACCTTCATCACGCAGACGACCGGGCCGAAGGTCTCGTCGCGCATCACGTCCATCGAGTGGTCGACGTCGACCAGCACGGTCGGTTCGAAGTAGTCGCCTGGCCCCTCGACCGCCTTGCCGCCGGTCGCGGCCCGCGCGCCCTTGGCCAGCGCGTCCTCGACCTGCGCCTTGACCACGGCGGTCTGGTTCGGCGAGGTCATCGCGCCGACGTCCTTGGCCGGCGACTTGCCGTCGGCGCCCTGGCGCAGCGCCCCGACCTCCTTGGTCAGCTTGGCGACGAACTCGTCGTAGACCGGCTCCTCGACGTAGATCCGCTCGACCGAGAGGCAGACCTGGCCCGAGTTGAACATCCCGCCCCAGGTGGCGGCGTTGGCGGCGCGGTCGATGTCGGCGTCGTCGAGCACGATCATCGGGTCCTTGCCGCCGAGCTCGAGGCTGACCGGGGTCAGCGTCTCGGCGGCGCGCGCCATCACCTTGCGGCCGGTGCGGTCGGAGCCGGTGAACTGGACGAAGTCGACCGCGTCGACCAGAGCGCCGCCGGCCTCGCCGGCGCCGTGCACGCAGTCGAACACGTCGGGCGCGCCGATCTCGGTCTTCCAGGCCGCGACGATCTCCTCCAGCCCCAGCGGCGTGAACTCGGAGGGCTTGACGACGACTGCGGCGCCGGCCTGCAGCGCCGGGATCGCGTCGCCCAGCGCCAGCGCCAGCGGGAAGTTCCAGGGGCTGATCACGCCGACCACGGGGTAGGGCCGGTACTGGACCATCAGCTTCTTTGAGGCCGCCAGCGGCGAATGCGGGCGCACCGTTTCGTCGCCGAGGAACTTCTCCGCCTTCTTGCCGTAGAAGTTGATCAGGTCGGTGAGGTAGATCGTCTCGGCGCTGGTGTCGCCGCGGACCTTGCCGGTCTCCGCCTGCATCGTGTCGAGCACTCGCTCGTGGTTGTCGAGCAGCCAGTCGCGCAGTCGACCGAGCCAGCGGTAGCGACCCTCGATCCCGATCGCCTCCCACTCGGCCTGGTTGGCGCGCACCCGCGCCACGACCTCGGCGACGCGCTCGGGCGAGGCGACCTCGACGCTGCCGACCGTCGACCCATCGGCCGGGTTGAGGACCTCGATCCGCTCGGCGCCACCGCCGCCGGAGGAGGCGCCGTTCACCGCCTCGCTGGCCTTCGGTGCCGTTCCGCTCTCCACCTGACCGCTCCCTTCGAAATTGGCTGGTCAGCCAACCTTAGCGCGGGACCAGTCGATACACCGGGCCCTCGAGCGAGGCGACGTAGAGGCGGCCGCGCGTGTCCTCGCCGAACGAGCTCGGGGTGGGGACGCTGAGCCCGAGCCTGCGGTCGCCGCGCGCACGCCGCCCCAGGCGCGGCACGAGGCTGCGCAGCCGGCCCTCGCAGAGGTCGGCGTAGACGTAGCGCCGGTAGAGCGAGCGCAGGCTCCTGTCGCGGACGACATAGCCGCCGATGATCGAGCAGCTGCCGCCGCGGCTGTGCGGGTAGGCGAAGGTCGGCTTGACCGTGCCGCCGGGGTCCGGCGTGCCGCTGTTGG
>DASTVL010000005.1:0-2218 GCA_035759115.1 Solirubrobacterales bacterium
CCGTGAGGTAGAGATACATGGCATCGGCTGCCGGATCGTAGGTCATGCGCATCGACGGCGCCCCCGCGTCTGCTTGGCATCGAAATGGCCCGAGAGAACGTGGCGGCCATCCGGCCGGTCAATATACGCGACGCGCAAGACTTTTCCGCCGGCCTCTTTGATCCGCCCAAACGCCCGAGTGACCTCTGACCGATCTTCGACAGTGAACGGGTGGAATCGGGCGGTTTTGCGCGCCAACTGATTGATTTTGTTGAGGTGGGGTTGGTGGCGGCGAAATGGCGTGCTGCTAAATATGTGCGCCAGAAAGCGCTTTATGGTTGACATTTTTCGGGTTTCTCGTGCTGCTTGACGGCATGTACGTTCGTGAGAAGCAGATCGGCCCTTACCGTTACCTCTACCTGGTCGAGAGCGTCCGCGAAGGTGGTCGCACCAAGCAGCGGATCATCAAGAACCTCGGCCGCAAGGAGCACGTCGACGCCAACGGCGACCTCGATCGCCTGGCCCGTTCGGCCGCCCGCATGGCGCAGCGCTCGATGATCCTCTCGCTCCTCGAGCAGGGCAGCGCGCCGGCCCTCGTCACCTACCGGATCGGTCCCCCGCTCGCCTTCGAACGGCTCTGGAAGGAGACCGGCTGCCGAGCGGTGATCGAAGATCTGGCCGCGGAGCGCGGCTTCGGCTTCGCGCTGGAGCGCGCCTGCTTTCTGACCGTGCTGCACCGGCTGATGGTCTCGGGCTCCGACCGTTCCGCCGACGCCTGGCGCGAGGACTATCGGATCGAGGGCACCGACGACCTCGCTCTCCACCATCTCTACCGCGCGATGGGCTGGCTCGGCGAGGAGCTGCCGGACGCCGAGCAGACAGACCGCACGCCGTTCGCCCCACGCTGCCTCAAGGACGTGGTGGAGGAGCGGCTGTTCGAAGCCCGTCGCGACCTGTTTAGCGAGCTGTCGGTGGTCTTCATGGATACCACCAGCTTGTACTTCGAGGGGGCGGGCGGCGAGAGCCTCGGTCAGCGGGGCCATTCCAAGGACCATCGCCCCGATCTGATGCAGATGATCGTCGCCGTGGTGATGGATCAGCGCGGCCGGCCGCTGTGCTGCGAGATGTGGCCGGGCAACACCACCGACGTCACGGCGCTGATCCCGGTGGTCGACCGCCTGCGCCGGCGCTTCGGGATCGGACGGGTGTGCGTGGTGGCCGATCGCGGGATGATCAGCGCTCAGACGCTCGCGGCCCTTGAGGCGCGTGGCCTCGAGTATGTGCTCGGGGTTCGTGAACGGAGCGCGAAGGAAGTCCGCACCCTGGTGCTGAGCGACGACGCGCGCTTCGTCCCGCTCGTCATCCCGCGGCAGGGACGGCCGGATACCGAACTGGAAGCCAAGGCGGTGACCTTCGACGGCCGCCGCTACATCGTCTGCCGCAACCGGGCCGAAGCCGAGAAGGACGCCGCCGACCGGGAGGCGATCGTGGCCAACCTGCGCCGAGCGCTCCGCCACGGCGACAAGGCGCTGGTCGGCAACCGCGGCTACCGGCGCTTCTTGAAGGCGCCCGAGGTTGGCTTTGCGATCGATGAGGCTCGGATCGCCGAGGACGCGCGGTTCGACGGGATCTTCGTGCTCAGGACCAACACCACCCTCGACCCACTCCAGGCGATGCTGCGCTATCGCGAGCTGCAGGGCGTCGAGCAGCTGTTCCGGAGCGCCAAGTCCCTGCTGGCGACCCGGCCGGTCTGCCACAAGCGCGACGCGACCATCCGCGGCCACGTGTTCTGCTCGTTCCTCGCATTGGTGCTGCAAAAGGAACTCCGCGACCGTCTCGCCGCGGCCGGGCTCGAATCCGAATGGGCTGAGATCCTGCGCGATCTGGATCGCCTCCAGGAGGTCGAGGTCGAGCAGGACGGTAAGCGCTTCATCCTCCGCACCCCGACCACGGGCACCGCTGGCAAACTGTTCCAGACGCTTCGCGTCGCGCTGCCGCCGAACCTGCGCGACGCCGCTTCCAAGCCCGACGCCACGCTCGCCGAACCCGCCCTCCTGTAGTGCTAAGGCCGTTTGCGCGCGCTGTAAGCGCTTGAAAAACCGATCGTTCTCAGATTGCGGTGTCGAAGATCGGCCAGGGCAGGCTCCCCCGGTCGGCGTTCGGCATGCCGGCGAGGTGTCGGCGGACGCCGGGCTGACCCTTCAACTCGATCGGCTCGTCCTCGAAGCGCAGCCGCCCG
>DASTVL010000006.1:0-2684 GCA_035759115.1 Solirubrobacterales bacterium
AGAAGGCCTCCATCTGGAAGAAGTAGGAGACGTAGTCCATCCGCTCGACGAAGGGGATGACCTTCCAGTAGCTCTTGTCCTCGCAGGACTTTTCGATCCCGGTGTGGACGTAGCCGATCACCGGCCGCAGGTCGCGCACGATCTCGCCTTCGAGGTCGACGACGAGGCGCAGCACGCCGTGCGTGGCCGGGTGGTGCGGCCCGATGTTGATCGTCATCACCTCGGTCTCGAGGCCACCGCCGGCCGCCGCGAGCTCAGCCATAGTGGCGCTCGTTGTAGGTGAAGGTGACCGGCTCCCCGCCGACCGGGAAGTCGCGCCGCTGCGGCCAGCCGACGTAGTCGTCGGGCAGCAGGATCCGGGTCATGTCCGGATGGCCCCTGAAGACGATGCCGAAGAAGTCGTAGACCTCGCGCTCCTGGAACTCGGCGGTGGGGAAGAGCTCGACGCAGGAGTCGATCTCGGGCAGGCCCTCGGCCGGGTTCGCCAGCATCGCCTTGACGCGGACGCGCTCGACCCGGTCGCGATTGAGCAGCTCGTAGTGGATCCCGAAGCGCGGCTCGGCCGGCAGGTAGTCGGCGGCGTGCAGGCTGGAGAGGAAGCCGTAGCCCTGGCCGGGCGCGTCGCGCAGCCACCTCAGCACGGCGACCGCCTGGGCCGGGTCGACGACCAGCGCCGCCTGTTCGCGGTCGAAGCTCGTGTCGAGCACGGCGCCGGGGTGGTCCTGCTCGATCTCGCCCCGGATCAGCTCCAGCCCGGGGCCGTCAGGCACGGATCAGCCCTCGCGCTTCCTCGTAGGCCGCGGCCGCCTCGGGGCTGGGCTCGCTGCGCGGGCCGCCGCGCGCCCACTCCTCGCTGCCGCTCGCGTCGTAGCGCCGGCGCCAGCCCTGGTCGGGGTTGCCCATGATCTTGTGCTGCAGCTTGTTGAAGCCGTAGAGCACCGCCTCCGGCCGCGGCGGGCAGCCGGGGATGTGCAGGTCGATCGGCATGAACTTGTCGGCCCCCTGGACGACGGCGTAGTTGGCGAACATGCCGCCGCTGGAGGAGCAGGCGCCCATCGAGATCGCCCATTTCGGCTCCAGCATCTGGTCGTAGAGGCGGCGCACGACCGGCGCCATCTTGATCGAGACCCGGCCCGAGAGGATGATCAGGTCGGCCTGCCGCGGCGAGGCCCGCAGCGCCTCGGCGCCGAAGCGGGCGAGGTCGTAACGGGGGCTGCCGACGAGCGCGATCGGCGCCTCGATCGCGCAGCAGGCGAGCCCGAAGGTGAGCGGGAAGCAGGAGTTCGCCCGGCCCCAGTTGAGCAGCTTCTCGAAGGTGGTCGTGACGACCTTCTCCTCGACGTAGCGCTCCAGCTCCTCGCCCTCGAGGTCGCCGCGCAGCATGTCGCGGGCGCGCAGCTGGCGGTCCCGCATCGTCTGCCGCTCTACCTCCAATCGAGCGCACCCTTTCGCCACACGTAGACGAAGGCGACCAGCAGCAGGACGACGAAGACGACCAGCTCGCCGAGCACGAAGACGCTGTCGGCGTCCTTGAGGATGACGCCGATCGGGTAGAGGAAGACGACCTCGATGTCGAAGAGGATGAAGAGCATCGCGATCAGGTAGAAGCTGACGCCGAAGCGCAGGCCGTGGCTGGCCTCGACCGGGATGCCGGACTCGTAGGGCTCGGTCTGGCGCCGGCCGGCCGCCGTCGGCCGGGCCGGTTTCTTCGGCCCGATCAGGTGGTTGAGCATCACCAGGGCGCCGCCGACACCGAGGCCGAGCAGCGCGAAGACGAGTATCGGCAGGTAGCTCTTCAGCACGGGTACCGAGTCGTTATACAACCACATTGTGACAACTTGCTACATAGTGATTTTCCGCATCAGCAAGCGGAATCCCGACCCTTTCAGGCGGATATAGGGCGATGCCCGAGGTCCACCTCATCGTCGGCGTCGCGCTGATCGTCCTCAACCTCGCCGCCTTCGCCGCCGGCGGCGTCGCCTGGCTGCGCAGCCGCCCCTCGATCCCCTTCTGGTATCTGCTCCGCGCGGCGCAGCTGGCGGTCTTCCTCCAGGCCCTGCTCGGCGGCCTGCTCGTCTTCAGCGGCCACGAACCGCCCGACGACCTGCACTACCTCTACGGGATCGCCCCGCTCTTCGTCTCCTTCCTCGCCGAGGGCGCCCGCGCCGGCGCTGCCCAGCGCGAGCTCGGCGAGCTCGACTTCGAATCGCTGCCCGAGAGCGAGCAGCAGGAGCTCGCCCTCGCGATCGTCCGCCGCGAGATGGGGATCATGGCCGTCAGCTGCGGCGTGATCCTCTTCCTCGGCCTGCGCGCCGCCGGCACCAGCGGCGCCATCTTCTAGCCCGCCGTTGCCATAATCGAGACATCCCGGGCGGTTAGCTCAGTTGGGAGAGCACCTCCCTTACAAGGAGGGGGTCACTGGTTCGAGCCCAGTACCGCCCATCGGATTTCCCTCTGTAGAGCCAGGGTCATTCCGCTACGGCTAGTGTCGCCGGGGCTCCACACCGGCGGCGAAGGCGCCCAGCGCGACGGTAACCCCGACCGGTTGCTCCCCCGAGCTATCCATCCGCTGTCGTGCCTGTTTCTGCTCGTTGAGAACAAGCGCATGCAGTGCCTCCACGGATGCGCTGACCTTCTCCCAGCCCAGCCGATCAAGGCCAAGGAGTGACCAGGCCAGATACCGA
>DASTVL010000007.1:0-4971 GCA_035759115.1 Solirubrobacterales bacterium
GTCGCCGCCGACTACCTCTCGCTGCTGGGGACGATGCACGCGCTGCCGCTGACCTACGGCAAGGACATGCAGGAGGACAAGGAGCCGCTCTTCGACGCGATCGAGACGGTCGAGTCCTGCCTCGACGCGCTCGAGGGGATGCTCGCGGGGATCTCGTTTGACCGCGAGCGGCTCGCCGAGGCCTCCGCCGACGAGATGCTGGCGGCGACCGAGGTCGCCGACCTGCTCGTGCGCAAGGGCGTCCCGTTCCGCGAGGCGCACGGGATCGTCGGCGGGCTTGTCCGCGACGCGATCGACCGCGGCGTGGCGCTCTCGGAGCTGAGCGAGGAGGACCTGCGGGCGCGCAGCGAGCACCTCGGCGGCGACTTTTACGAGGCGCTGCGGCGCGAGAGCTCGCTCGAGTCGAAGCGGATCGAGGGGGGGACCTCGTCGAGCGCGCTCGAGCGCCAGATCGAGCTCGCCCGCGAGACGCTCGAGTCGGTCGCCGGGCGGGTCGACGAGGAACCGCTTTGAGCGAGGCGGCAGCCGTAGGCGACCGCCTCGATGCCGCCTTCTTCGCCCGCAGCGTCCACCTCGTCGCCCGCGAGCTGATCGGCTGCCGGCTCTTCCACGACGGCTGCGGCGGCACGATCGTCGAGACCGAGAGCTACGAGCGCGACGACCCCGCCTGCCACGCCTACGCCGGCCTGACCAGGCGCACCGCGACGCTCTTCGGACCGCCCGGCCGCGCCTACGTCTACCTCTCCTACGGGATCCACAGCCTGCTCAACGCGGTCGCCGAACCGGAGGGCGAGGCGGCGGCGGCGCTGATCCGCGCGATCGAGCCGACCGAGGGCCGCGAGCGGATGCGGGAGCGGCGCGGCGAGCGACCCGATGCCGACCTCTGCTCCGGTCCCGGCAAGCTGACCGAGGCGCTCGGGATCGGGCTCGACGCCGACGGCGCCGACCTCGCGGTCGCACCGTTCCTGCTGCTGCCGCCCGCGGCCGACTGGGCGGGTGAGGTCGTCACCGGCCCGCGGGTCGGGATCACGAAAGCCGTCGATCGCCCGTGGCGATTCAGCCTGGCGGGTAGCCCGTATGTCTCGAGGCCGAGGCCCGCCTAACCCGCGGTGATTCCCCCGCCGCCGCCAGATTCCGGAGCGGGTTCGGGCGTAGCTTCTGGGGTTTCGGGAGTTGGAGCGGGTTCCGGTTCGGGACTGGGCGCTGGTTCGGATTCGGTGGGGGGCGGGGTGTAGGAGTCTTCGGTGGTCGAGGGGGAGGATGGGTCACTCTCCTCTTCCTCCGAGTCCGATTCCTTGGCCTCCTCTTCCGCCTTGCGATCGGCTGCGCGGTCGGCGGCGATCTCCTTCCAGGCGGAGATCACACCGGCCCAGATCAGCGCCGGGAAGGTGCCGCCGTCGACCGGGCCGCCCGAGTACTCGGTCAGCATCGGCGTCGTCGTGTCGGCGTAGCCGACCCAGACGCAGGCGGTGACCTCCTCGATCGCGCCGCAGAACCAGGCGTCGCCGTTGTTCTCGGTCGTGCCCGTCTTGCCCCACTGGCTCTCGTCGCCGATGTCGGCCTGCACGCCGGTTCCGCTGGTGACGACGGAGTGGAGGATGCTCTTCGCCTCGACCGCGACGTCCTCGGAGATCACCTGGGTATGGATCGAGTCGTTGTCGCCGCCCTTGATCACGCTGCCGTCGGGTCCGCTCACCTTGGTGTAGGCGACGGGGCTGTCGCCGGGATTCGGCGCCAACGTGCCGCTGACCCGGTCGCCGTCGTTGGCGAGGGTCGAGAAGGCGTAGGTCCACTCCAGCGGCGTGACGCCTTCCTGCAGCCCCCCGAGCACCATCGCCGGGTTGGTCGAGAGGTGGGTGTCGACGCCGAGCCTGCGCGCGGTGCGGGCGATCGCGCGGGTGCCGCCCTTGATGCTCTCCAGCCCGACCTGGGCGTAGACGGCATTGTCGGAGTAGGTCGTCGCGGTCGCCAGCGAGGCCGAGCCGAGGTAGCTGTCCTCGTAGTTGTTGACCTCGAAGACTTCCTTGTCCTTCTTGCCGAAGGCGAAGGTCTGCTTGCTCGATTCGTAGACCGTGTCCGGCGAGATCCCCTGCTCGAGCGCGGTCGCGAGGATGATCGGCTTGATCGAGGAGCCCGGCTGGCGGTGGCCCAGCGTCGCCAGGTTGAACGGCTGTTCCTCGAAGTCCGGGCCGGCGACCATCGCCTTGATCCCGGCGTTGCGGTTGTCGATCACGACGACCGCGGCGGTCGGTGGCAGGCCGCTGAGGTAGGAGCTGACGACTTCTTCGGCCGCGCCCTGCAGGCGCAGATCGAGCGTCGTCTTCACCTCGAGCCCACCGAAGAAGGTCTTCGCGGCGCCGAACCGGTCGACCAGCTGCTGGCGCAGCCAGGCGGTGAAGTAGGGCGCCTCGGAGTCGAGCGAGGGCGGCTCGATCTCGCTCGGCGCGGGCAGCGCCTGCCGGCTGCCTTCCTGGCGCTGCTCGGCGGTGATGTAGCCCTGTTCGTACATCCGCTCGAGCACCAGGTTGCGCCGGGCCAGCGCGTTTTCGGGGAAGATCTTCGGGTCGTACAGCGAGGGCGAGGAGATGATCCCGGCCAGCAGCGCCGCCTCCCAGGGCTCGAGCACGGCCGCGCAGGGATCCACCTGGCCGCCGCAACCGGGATGGGCGGCGCCGAAGAAGGTCTGCGCCGCGGCCTCGATCCCGTAGGCGCCCTCGCCGAAGTAGATCGTGTTGAGGTACTCGGTGAGGATCTTGTCCTTGCTCCAGTGGTGCTCGAGCCGGTAGGCGAGCGCCGCCTCGCGGAACTTCTGGAACAGCGTCCGTTCGCCCTGTGCCTCGACCGCTTCCTTGACGAACTGCTCGGTGATCGTCGAGGCGCCCTGCGCGGCGCTGCGGCTGATGATGTCTTTGACCAGGGCGCGGGCGATGCCACGGAAGTCGACGCCGTCGTGGTCGTAGTAGCGCGCGTCCTCGACCGAGACCACCGCGTTCTTCATGTTCGGCGAGATCTGCTCGGAGTCGAGCAGGATCTTGTTCTCGTTGCTGGTCAGGGTGCCGATCGGCTCGCCCGCGGAGTCGAAGACCTCGCTGTTCTGGGCCGCCTTGTACTGGGCGAAGTCGTAGATCGCCGGCAGGTCTTTTGAGACGGCGACGACCATTCCGAAGACGATCGAGACGATCGCGAGTACGCCGAGGCCGAGCAGAACGAAGAGGACGCGCAGCTTCTTCAGGCGTGGCTTAGTGCTTTGGCCAGCCACAGAGGAGCGCGCAGTCTAGCATTGCCGCCGTGCCCGACTTGACGCGTAACGCGGTCGACGTGCTGCCCGAGGGCAGGCTCGCCGAGCAGCTCGGCGGCGATCGCCCGCTGCGGGTCAAGCTCGGCATCGACCCGACCACCGCCGACATCCACCTCGGCCACACGGTCGTGCTCGAGAAGCTGCGCGAGTTCCAGGACGCCGGGCACACCGTGGTCCTGATCGTCGGCGACTTCACCGCCCGGGTCGGCGACCCGAGCGGGCGCTCGGCGCAGCGCCCGGTGCCCAGCGAGGAGGAGATCGAGGCCAACGCCGCGACCTACCCGGAGCAGGCCTTCAAGCTGCTCGACCGCGCGCGCACCGAGATCCGCCGCAACAGCGAGTGGCTGCGGATGGCGCCCGAGGAGCTGCTCGGCCTGCTCGCCCGCACGACGGTCGCCCGCCTGCTCGAGCGCGACGACTTCCAGAGGCGGATGGCGGCCGAGCAGCCGGTGGCCGCGCTGGAGCTGCTCTACCCGCTGCTGCAGGGCTACGACTCGGTCGCGGTCGAGGCCGACGTCGAGCTGGGGGGGACCGACCAGAAGTTCAACCTGCTCTTCGGCCGCGACATCCAGGTCGCCTACGGCCAGAAGCCGCAGTCGATCCTGACCCTGCCGATCCTGGTCGGCACCGACGGCGTGCAGAAGATGAGCAAGTCGCTCGGCAACTACGTCGGCGTCACCGAGGCGCCGGAGGAGATGTTCGGCAAGCTGATGCGGATCCCCGACGAGGCGATGCCCGAGTACTTCCGCCTGCTGCTCGGCGCCGAGGTTCCCGGCGGCGCCCCGAACGAGGCCAAGCGCGAGCTCGGGCGGCGGATCGTCGCCCGCTTCCACGGCGAGGAGGCGGCGCGGGGGGCGGAGGAGCACTTCGACCGGCTCTTCGTCCGCCACGAGGCCCCCGAGCAGATCGAGGAGGTCGGGCTCGGCGCCTACCTCGGCGAGGACGGCGCCTCGGTCCACCTGCCGCTGCTGATGGCCGGCGCCTTCGAGATCAGCTCCAGCGAGGCGCGGCGCCTGCTGCGCCAAGGCGGCGTCAAGCTCGACGGCGAGTCGCTCGCGGGGGAGCCGCTGGACCTCGATCCGGCAGCCCTCGACGGGCGCGTCCTGCAGGTCGGCAAGCGACGCTTCCGGCGCATGCGCGCCGGCGCCTGAGCGGGCACTAGGCAAAGCGCCGCCGCAGCGCTATACTGCTCGTCCCTCTGGGATTGCCCCTGTGGCGTCCCATGCGCAAACGACGGCGAAACCCGCCGGAGTCAGAGGCGCAGCGGTCTTTGAAAACTGAGCAGCGTGCACCCGCGGGCATTCGTGTCCGTGGGATGTTTGAGCCCGATCCACTCGACTCGTCAGCGTGTCGAGTGGTCTGATTTACCCGTCATGCCGGCCGCCATGTATGTGTACCCGGCGGCCAGCCAGGCATGGCATCTCTCTGTAGAAGTACTCTTCACGGAGAGTTTGATCCTGGCTCAGGACGAACGCTGGCGGCGTGCTTAACACATGCAAGTGGTGCGACGAACCAGGGCTTGCCCTGGGGCCAAGCCGCGAACGGGTGAGTAACACGTGAGTAACCTGCCCCGATGACCGGGACAACCCGAGGAAACTCGGGCTAATACCGGATGTTGCGCACAGGCGTAAGCCTGTTCGCTAAAGGAAGCTTCGGCCTCCGCATTGGGAGGG
>DASTVL010000008.1:0-5208 GCA_035759115.1 Solirubrobacterales bacterium
GGCGAGAGCGCCGCCAGCGGGCCGTCGTAGCCGAGCGAGCCGACCGGCTCGGCCCCGTTGGAGGCCATCTGCTGGACCAGTTTGACGTCGTCGCGCTGCCAGCCGAAGCCGGCGAGGATGCGGTCCTCGACCTTGACCGGCTCTTCGGGGCCGGCGTCGGAGTAGCCGGGCACGTCGGCGCCCTCGAGCGGGCCGCCGGTGTCGAGCGCGCGGTCGTAGGCCGCAGCGTCCTCGACGCCGTTGCGGGCGAGCCAGCGGTCGCGCACGATGCGCAGCATCTCGTCGTGGGCGTGCAGGGTCGAGCGGCGGGCGGCGCGGTCGATCGTGACCAGCGCCTTCTCTCCCGGGGCGAGCGGCTTCGGCTCGGAGACCATCTCGCCGACGGCGACGACGCCGGGCTCGGAGCTGAACACGTGGTCCTCGCCGGTCTCGACCTGCCACAGCGGGCGCAGGCCGAGCGCGTCGGCGGAGAAGGCGCACTCGTCGCCGTGGCGGGCGATCAGCGCCACCGGGCCCTGCGCGAACGGGCCCATCGCCTGGCGCATGTACATGTAGAAGCGGTGCAGGTCGTCGGGCAGCGAGCGGATCTCGTTGACGATCGGCGGCACGACCATCTCCATCGCCTCGGCGAGGCTGAGCCCGTCGCGGTTGACCAGGGTCGCGATCGTGCGGTTGAGGTCCTGCGAGTCCGAGGAGTCGGGCTGGATCGGCACGCCGAGCATGCGCGCCTCCTGGCGCAGCTGCGCGATCGTGTTGATCTCGCCGTTGTGGCCGAGCACCGAAAACGGCTGGACCCGCTTGAACGAGGGCCAGGTGTTGGTCGAGTAGCGGTTGTGGCCGAAAGCGCCGATCGTCTCGAAGCGCTCGTCACGCAGGTCGGGGTAGTACGCGCCGAGCACGTTCGGCGCGCCCATCACCTTGTAGACGCAGATCGTCGCCGAGAAGGAGGGGATGTGGACGCCGAGCTCGCGCTCGAGCTCGATCAGGAGGTCGAAGAGGACGCGGTCGCGGCGCGAGGCGTCGGCGACGAGGCCGCCGATCTGCCAGAAGTGGGGCTCCTCCTCGCGCGCGGTCGGGCCCAGCGCGGGCGAGTCGACCACGCCGAGGCGCTCAGCGAGGATGCGGAAGCCGCCGCTGCCGAGCAGCTCGCGGGCGTCGTGCTGGATCTTCTCGAGGTCCTGCGAGCGCTCGATGAAGACGTGGGCGACGGCGAAGGCGTCGTCGAGGGTCAGCGAGGGGTCGTGGCCGCCGGAGCGGACCTCCTCGGCCCAGATCTTGCGCGGGATGTCGAGCAGCAGGCCACAGCCGTCGCCCTCGCCGTCGACGTTGCCGGCGCGGTGCAGCATCTTCTGCAAGGCCGGGATCGCGCGCTCGATCGGTTCGTGGCTCGGCGTCGCGTCCTTGCGCACCGAGGCGTAGATCGCGCAGGCGTCCTTGTCCTCGACGCTGGGCGGGGAGACGAGCGGCCGGTAGGCGCGCTCCGGCGAGTAGCGGAGCGCGGCGCGCTCACCGTGAAGCTCACGGGACTGGCTGTGGGACATCTCGACCTCCCGGTTTCCGCGCCTTCTCCGAGCGGGCGCGCGACGGGTTGACAGGTTGGCGGATTATAGGGAGAGCGGCGGGGCCGATCCAGGTGGCGTCACGTTTCCCACCATATGCGGGGGAAACGTAGGCACACCTCCATCAGGCCCAGCTCATCGGCTCATAGCCGCCGTCGGGCAGGACGCCGATCAGGAGGGCGGTAACGGGAGCGTCTGAGCGGTTGAGGATCGTACGCTTGGCGGGCGGCTCGATCGAGGCGAACGTGCCTGCGGGCGCCGGGTGCTCGTCGCCGTCGAGCATCATCGTCGCCTCGCCCTCGAGCACGACGTAGACCTCGACCTCGCCGCTCTCGGCGTGGTCGTGCTCGGGCAGCTGCCCACCGGGCCCGATCGTGACCAGGTTGTAGCCGAAGCAATCGGTGCCGAGCGCCTTGCGCGCCAGCCCCCAGGTCGCCTCGCCAGAGCCCTCCATCGTCTCGAACTCGTCGCGGTACTTGATCGTGTAGTTGGCCATGAGTCCAGGGTAGCTACAGCTCCGGTACGTCGGCGCCGTGGGGGGTGAAGGGGAGGCGGCGGACCTCGGCCCAGCCCTCGCAGCGGCGCTCGAGCTCCTCGGCGACCTTGCCGGCGTCCTGCCAGGTGGTCCAGACGAGCACGGTCGGGCCGGCGCCGGAGATCGTCGCGCCGAGCGCGCCGAGCTCGCGCGCGTCGTCGACCAGCTCCATCGAGCGCGGGTAGAGATCGCGGCGCCGCGGCTGGTGGATGCGGTCGGCGAGGCCGGCGGCGACGAGATCGAGGTCGGCGCTCTGCAGGCCGAGCACGAGGCGCGAGGCGGCGGCGATGTTGGCGACCGCGTCGGCGAGCGGCACCTCGGCCGGGATCGCCTCGCGGGCGCGCTCGGTCGAGACCTCCTCGGACGGGATCGTGACGATCCCCTCGAGGCCGCCCGGCGGGTCGAAGCGGGCGGCGCTGGGCGCCCCGCCCTCGCCCGGCCCGCAGACGACGAAGCCGCCGTAGATCGCCGCGGCGACGTTGTCGGGATGGCCCTCGATCTCGCCAGCCCGGGCGAGCAGCTCCTCCTTGGAGAGCGCCAGCTCGTAGAGGTGATCGGCGGCGACCAGGCCGGCGACGATCGCCGCCGCGCTGGAGCCGAGCCCGCGGCCGAGCGGCACCGCCTGTGTCAGCCGGAAGGCGATCCCGTCGGCGGGGTGCAGGCTCTCGAAGGCGCGCACGATCAGGTTCTCGCGCCCGCTCGGCACCTCCAGCGGCCCAGGGTCGAAGCCGAACTCGCCCGTCTCCTCGACCTCGAGCTCGAGGAAGAGGTCGAGCGCCGCCGCCATCACGTCGTAGCCCGGGCCGAGGTTGGCCGAGGAGGCGGGGACGCGGACGAGCCGGCGACGGGCCGTCAATCGAACACCGCGCGCTCGACGGCGCTGAGGTCGTTCTCGCAGTTGATCACCGGCGGCGCTTCGGAGAGTGCCGTGTCCGGGTCCTTGAGGCCGTGGCCGGTGAGCACGCAGACGACCGACTCGGGCGGCGCCGAGTCCTCGGTTACCGGCAGGCCGTGGGCGAGCAGGCCGGCGACCGAGGCGGCCGAGGCGGGCTCGCAGAAGACCCCCTCGCTGGCGGCGAGCCAGTGGTAGGCGTCGAGGATCTGCTGGTCGGAGACCGCGGCGACCCGGCCACGCGAGCCGGTGAAGGCGGTCATCGCCTCCTCCCAGCGCGCCGGGTTGCCGATCCGGATCGCCGAGGCGACCGTCTCCGGCTCGGCGACCGGGGCGCCGCCGACCAGCGGCGCCGCCCCCTCGGCCTGGAAGCCGTAGACGATCGGCGCTGTCCCGGCCTGCTCGAAGCCGCGCCACCAGGCGGTCACGTTGCCGGCGTTGCCGACCGGGATCGCCAGCGCGCCGGGCGCCTCGCCGAGCTCCTCGATCACCTCGAACGCGGCGGTCTTCTGGCCCTCGATCCGGTAGGGGTTGACCGAGTTGACCAGCTCGATCGGGTGGCGCTGGGCGAGCTCGCGGACGATCTGCAGGGCCTCGTCGAAGTTGCCCTGCAGGGCGACGACGCGGGCGCCGTGCATCAGCGCCTGCGCGAGCTTGCCGATCGCGATCTTGCCCTCGGGCACGATCACCGCCCCCCGCATCCCCGCCCGTGCCGCATAGGCGGCCGCGCTGGCGGCGGTGTTCCCGGTAGAGGCGCAGATCACAGCCTCCGCCCCCCTCCCCTTGGCCCGTGACACAGCCACCGTCATCCCCCGGTCCTTGAAAGACCCGGTCGGGTTCGCCCCTTCGAACTTCAAATACGCCTGCACCCCGATCCGCTCAGACAACCGATCCGCACGAATCAGCGGCGTAGACCCCTCATTCAAGCTAACCACCGGATCGCCCGGCTCCAGCGGCAACCGCTCGCGGTATCTCTCAATCAGCGGGGCAGGCATCAGAGGGCGCCGGAGCTCACACAAACTCCTCCTCGATAACCCGAATGAACCGCGGCGTCGAGCGGATCTCGTCGAGCCGCCCGATCTCCTCGACCGCAGCCGTGAAGCTCGACTCCAGGCACTCGTGAACCACCATCACCAGGCGGGCGTCGGCGCCGGCGCCGCGCTGGACGACGCTCTTGACCGAGATCTCCTTCTCGCCCAGCACCTGGGCGATGCGGGCGAGTACGCCGGGCTCGTCGGCGACCTCGAGGTGCAGGTAGAAGGACGAGGTGACGTCGGCGACCAGCGGCAGCCGCTCGCGCGTCTCGTGCACCGGCGCTTCGCCGGAGAGGATCGAGACGACGTCGCCGAGCACGGCCGAGGCGGTCTCGATCCCGCCGGCGCCGGGCCCCGACATGGTCACCTCGGTGATCGCCGGCGCCTCGACCATGACCGCGTTGAAGGGGCCGCCGACCGGCGCCAGCGGGTGGCCGGCGTAGAGGAAGCAGGGGAAGACGCGGACGCTGATCCCGCCGTCGCGCCGCTCGGCCACCCCGAGCAGCTTCAGCGAGAGGCCGAACTCCTTGGCGTAGGCGAGGTCGTCGGGGGTGACGCCCTCGATCCCCTCGTAGGGGACCTGGTCGAGCCCGACCGGCGTGTGGAAGGCGAGCCGAGCGAGGATCGCCATCTTCGCCGCAGCGTCGGCGCCGTTGACGTCGTCGCTCGGGTCGGCCTCGGCGTAGCCCAGCTCCTGCGCCCGCGCCAGCACCTGCTCGTAAGCGGCGCCGCTGGCGGCCATCTCGGTGAGGATGAAGTTGGTCGTGCCGTTGACGATGCCGAAGACCTTGTCGATCTCGGTCACGCCGAAGCTCTCCTGGATCGTGCGCACGATCGGGATCACGCCGGCCACCGCTGCCTCGAAGCGCAGCTGCACGCCGGCCTCGCGGGCGACGGCGAAGAGCTCGTCGCCGTGCTGGGCGAGCAGCTGCTTGTTGGCGGTGACGACCGGCTTGCCGGCGCGCAGCGCGTCGATCGCGTAGGTGCGGGCCGGGTCGGTGCCGCCGATCAGCTCGACGACCAGGTCGGAGCGCTCGAGGATCTCGCCGATCTCGCCCTCGCTGCGGGTCAGCGTCCCGGCCAACTCCGGCCGCCGCCCGGTCGCCGCCTCGATCGCGCCCGCTCGCTCGGCGAGCAGCTCAGCGAAGGCGCCGCCGACCGTGCCGCGCCCGAGCAGCCCGATGCGCA
>DASTVL010000009.1:0-2874 GCA_035759115.1 Solirubrobacterales bacterium
TTGTCGCGGGTGGCGGCGTTCACGGCGACCGACGCCGCAGTGCTGGCCGGCCTGGCTCGTGCCCGAGCGCCACTGGCCGGCGCTTGCGCGAGTTCTGAGCCCGCTTGCCGTCGGCTATCTCAGCCCCAACCGGAAGACCACGGGCGGAAAGATTGGCGGTTTTTCCGCGCCAGGCGGCTCGGCCACCAAGCTTCGCATGCTCGAGTTCGAGGGCGTTCATGTCGAGCGGCCGCGATCGATACAGCAGGCCGAAGGCGCGCCGCTCCTCGAATGGCGCGCTGCAACGCGACAACCAGAAACCCGGTAAGGAGATGTCATATGACGGATGCCAGGAATACCCAAAGCGACCTGGAGGTTCTCAAACAGCTGAACGCCGACTTTCTGGCGTCGGCTCAGAATGGTGATGTGGAACGTCTCGAGGAGATCCTGGCCGAGGACTTCATGGCGTCCCTGCCCGACCTTCTGCTACGCGACAAGAAGCAGTTCCTCGAGATGATGTCCGCTCCCAGGCCGTTCACCGGGCTCAAGGGGCACGATGTGAAGATCCGGCTGCTAGGAGACTTCGCGATCATTCATGCGCGGATTACCTACACGACGCACGATGGCATTGAGCGCCAAGGCCGCTATACCGACGACTATCAGCGGAGTGATGGAAAATGGGTGTGCGTGGCCGCCAACCTCATAGCGGAAGGCTTGTAGCACGGGCCGATTGAGGAGGTGGCACTCGAAGAACTGGAATGTCAGGCCACCCGCGAGCCGGGAACCTGCGGCGGTCGATCATGCGGTTTGTTTCACCCATCATTCGGGTTTGTCGGCAGGGATCTCCTCAGGCGCGGCACGGCGAACTCGAGAAAGCTGCGCATCTTGAGCAGCAAAAGGCCCTGGCCGGCATGAATCACGGTCACCGGCATGGGGTCGGACTCGAACTCCCTCAGGACGATCACAAGCTTTCCCTCCTCAACCGCACGCGCACCCTGATAGGAGAGCATGTGGGTGATCCCACCTCGGCGATGGCGGCGTCGATGCCCGCCTCCCGCGGTGTTGACATTGAGACGGCACCGCGGCGGTGCCGATTTCGCCAAGCGTCGGCCGCGTGATGCGAGCGACCAAGGCGTCCCCGCCGCCATGCCCGCGAAGGTGACGCATGTGTGGTCGGCAAGGTCACTCGGCATCTTCGGAGTGCCATGGGCCGCGAAGTAGTGCGGGCTCCCGCAATGACGCGCCCCCGCGTCGCAACCATGCGGCTGTCCGGGAGGACACCAATGCGTACCGCCATGTCGATATGGTCGTCTACAGATTGGCGTTCCGGTCTGAGAGCACCATGCGCACCTTGATGTCCGGAAAGGTCGCGAGGACATCGCTGACCGCCGCGAGCACGTACAAGCGCCCCAAGACGATCGGCGCCGCGATGATGAGGTCGCCTCTCGGCGTGACGTATTCCCCCGACGCCGCGCGTTCTGCGTCGCCCAGCCCCGCTCAGCTCGCGCATCGAGAGCGAGATCGACAACCGCCTTGGATACATCGACGCCAGCCTGGACGGTCGGGATTACCTGCTTGGCGAGACTCTGACCGGCGCCGACATCCAACTCAGCTTCGTGGGAGAGATCGCGGCGTCCCGGACGAACCGCGCCGCCTACCCCAATCTCGACGCCTGGGTCCGGCGTTTTCAGACGCGTCCAGCCTACCAGGACGCCCGCTGCTGGGCGCTGGAGCTCGCCCCCCTCGGCGTGCGCGTCAACGCGATCGCAGCGGGGCCGACCGAATCGGGCGCGTTGACCGGAATGATGGGGCTCTCACCAGAGCAGGCTGAGGCCGTCAAGGAGCGGGAGCGCGAGCGGATACCGCTGAAGCGGCGCGGCCATCCAAATGACGTGGCTCGGTGGATTGTGTCGCTCGCCGATCCAGCTTCCGAATGGGTGACGGGACAGGTGATCGCCGTCGATGGCGGCCTGGGACTCGCATAAGCGATGGCTTGAGGGGCGAAATGCTCGACGTCGCGCGCTGGCTCGCTGAACAAGGGCTCGGCCATCATGCCGAGGCGTTCGCCGAGAACGGCATCGCGGCCGACGTCCTGTGCGAACTCACCGACGCCGATCTGAAGGAGCTTGGGCTCAACCTCGGCGACCGCAAGCGCCTGCTCAAAGCGATAGCGGCGCTGGCCCCCGGGTCTGCCGATGACCGTGCCGAGAGCGCTGAGCCAACTGCAAGGCCAGCGGTTCCTGGCGAAGCCGAGCGGCGGCAGCTGACCGTGCTGTTCGTCGACCTCGTGGCCTCGACCGAGCTCGCCGCACGGCTCGATCCAGAGGACATGGCCCGGGTGATCCGCGCCTATCAGGGGTGCTGCAGCGACGCCGTCCGGCGCTGGGACGGGCACATCGCGAAGTACATGGGCGACGGCGTGCTGGCGTATTTCGGCTGGCCCACGGCGCACGAGGACGAGGCCGAGCGGGCGGTGCGCGCGGGCCTCGCGATCATCGAGGCGCTCGCGCGGCTGAACACGCCGGCAAGCGCGCCGCTCGCGGCGCGGATCGGCATCGCAACTGGCTTGGTCATGGTCGGCGAGCTGATCGGCGAGGGGGCGGCCCAGGAGCGGACAGTTGTCGGCGAGACGCCGATTCTTGCGGCGCGGTTGCAGGCGCTCGCGGCGCCAGGCAGCGTCGTGATCAGCCAGGCGACCCGACGGCTGGTGGGCGGGCTGTTCGCACTGGCCGACCTCGGCCCGCGGCGACTCAAAGGCTTCGCCGAGCCGCTCGCCGCCTGGCGGGTCGAAGGGGAGGGTCGCGCCGAAGGCCGCTTCGAAGCGTTGCACGGCGAGCGGCTTACACCCTTGGTCGGGCGCGAGCACGAGCTCGGCATCCTGCTCGAGCGCTGGGC
>DASTVL010000010.1:0-4500 GCA_035759115.1 Solirubrobacterales bacterium
TCGCCGACAAGCTGCTGATCACCGCGGCGCTGGTCTCGCTGGTCTCGCTCGACCGCCTCCAGGCCTGGGTCGCGATGGTGATCATCGCCCGCGAGATCGCTGTCACCGGGCTGCGCGCGATCGCCGCCGAGCGCGGTGTCGTGATCTCGGCCAGCTGGATGGGCAAGGTCAAGACGGTGCTTCAGATCGCCGCCGTGATCGCGCTGATCGCCGCCAACCCGGCGCCGCTCTGGGCCGACGTGCTGGTCTACCTGGCGGTCGCGGCGACGGTGATCAGCGGCGCCGACTACTTCCTCGGCCTGCGCAGGCGGCTGGAGGAAGAGCGCGAGGCGCGCTCCGGCTTCACCCGCCGCACCTAGGTCGCCGGCGCCTCCAGCCACTCGCGCATCGTCGTGTGGCGGCGCTCGTGCTCGCCGTCCTCGAGCTCGGCGCGCAGGTCGCCGAGCTTGCCGTAGCGCTCGGCGACGACGTTGTGGCGGTGGATCGTCTCGAGGTTCTCCTGGCGCGCCATCACGAAGGCCTCGCCGGGCAGGTCCGGGTAGTCGGCGATCACGCGCCGCACCATCTCGCGCACGCAGTCCTCGACGAAGCGCGGCTGCGCGTGCGCCTTGGCGACGACGGCGAGCTCGTCGGGTCGCTTCATCAGCTCGTAGATCTCCGAGCTCATCGACTGCTCGACGATGCGCAGCAGCTCCGGCGCGTCGATCCAGGCCGGGCCGCCCTCGGGGCAGCCGATGTGCAGCGTGCCGATCCCGCGCTGGTTGTGGGTGGCGACCGGGACGGCCTCGATCGCGGCCTCGATCTGCTCGGCGTCGAAGCCGCGCTCGGCCAGCCGTTCGCGGGCGAGGCCGCCGACCATCTCCTGTGCGCAGGGGCAGGCGGTCATGCCCTGGGCCTGCACGCCGGTCAGCGTGCGGGTGCCGCGCAGCGAGTCGACCGCGGTGCCGAAGAGGCCGTAGATCTCCTGGGTCGAGATCCCGCTCGCCGGCGTGGTCACGGTCTCCGGGTAGCGGGCGGCGACGGTGACCTCGGCGCGCAGCCCGCCCTGGCGCTCGCGTACGCGGTGGGCGATGTGGGCGGCCAGCACCTCGGCGCGAAAGGCCTCGCCGAGCACGACCTCGTCGATCGCCTCGCCGACGATTTCCTCGAAGCGCGACATGTGGACGCCGGCCTGGCGCGGGTTGAGGTCGACGAAGCACTCGAACTCGGCGTGGAAGAGGTTCTCGGCGCCGTCGGCCTTGACCCGGATCACCTTCTCGACCCCGGTCACGCCGACGCGCGAGAGGCTCACGCGGGTGGCCGGCGCGCCCGACTGGACGTCGGCCGTCGCGGGCGAGACCGGGGTGGGGGGATGAGTCGCCATCGGCAATGAAGCGTAGGCGATCGTCTGGCTGCGGTTACCTATACTCCCTCGGGCCGGAGCGTTGGGGCCGGCCCCCGGGGAGGGGAACAGGGTTGCAGTGGAGGCATTGAGATCGAGCCTTTGGAGACGGTCCCGCAGGGACTGAATCAGGATTCGGACGCGCAGCCGGAGGGGCCGCAGGAGCTCCAGGCGCTGTTCGCCCTCGGCCGCGAGCGCGGTTATCTCACCTTCGAGCAGATCGCCGCCACACTGGAGGAGGTCGAGGTGACCAAGGAGCAGGTCACCGGCCTGCACGCGCACCTGGTCGAGCACGGCGTCGAAGTGATCGCCGAGGACGGCGTCAGCGCTTACAAGGAGCAGCGCGCCGGCGCGACCAACGGCAGCGGCCCGAAGAAACAGGAGCTCGACCTCACGGTCGAACCGAGCCTCGACTCGCTGCGCCTCTACCTGCGCTCGATCGGCCAGGTCGAGTTGCTCACCGCGGCCCAGGAGGTCGAACTTGCGAAGCGGATCGAGCGCGGCGACATGGTCGCCAAGCGGCAGATGGTCGAGGCCAACCTGCGCCTCGTCGTCTCGATCGCGAAAGGCTATCTCGGTCGCGGGCTGAGCTTCCTCGACCTGATCCAGGAGGGCTCGCTGGGATTGATCCGGGCGGTCGAGAAGTTCGACTACCGCCGCGGCTACAAGTTCTCCACCTACGCGACCTGGTGGATCCGCCAGGCGGTGACGCGGGCGATCGCCGACAAGGCGCGCACGATCCGGATCCCGGTGCACATGGTCGAGAAGCTCAACCGAGTCGCCCAGGTCGAGCGCCAGCTGGTCCAGCGGCTCGGCCGCGAGCCGGAGCCGGCCGAGATCGCCGAGGAGCTGCGCTGGCCGCTGGGCGAAGTGCGCGAGATCCTCCGCGTCGCGCAGCTGCCGGTCTCGCTGGAGAAACCGGTCGGCGACGAGGACGACTCCGAGCTGGGCGACTTCGTCGCCGACGACACCGTCGCCGAACCGTTCGAAGAAGCGAGCGACCACCTGCAGAAGGAGGGCGTGCGCAAGGCGCTGACAGTGCTGCCCGAGCGCGAGCGCAACGTGATCGAGCTGCGCTACGGGCTCACCGGCCTGGACCCGATGACGCTGGAGGAGGTCGGCAACACATTCGGCGTCACCCGCGAGCGGATCCGCCAGATCGAGAACAACACGCTGAAAAAACTCCAGCATCTCCCAGAGGCACAGATGCTGAGGGACGCCGGCTGAAAATCTCGCTTCCGGTGGGATACTGAGTCGATGCCTTCCGGAGACAAGTTCTACTCGCGCATGTCGCAACGGATCGGCGCGACCGGGCTGCGCTGGGTCGGCAAGCTCAACGTGCCCGTCTACCGACTCTCCGGGGGCCGGATCGGCGGCAAGGTCAACGAGGCGCCGGTGCTGCTGCTGACCACGACGGGGCGCAAATCGGGCCAGAAGCGGACCGCGCCGGTCGTCTACCTCGCCGACGGCGACGGCTATGTCGTGATCGGCTCCAACGCCGGTCACAGCCGCACCCCGGCCTGGTCGCTGAACCTGCAGGCGGAGCCCGCGGCCGAGGTCGAGGTGGGGCGCAAGCGGCTTCCGGTCCGCGCCCGCGTCGCCGCCGGCGAGGAGCGGGCCGACCTCTGGCGCAGGCACAACGAGCAGTACTCGGGCTTCGACGAATACGAGGCCCGCACCGACCGCGACATCGCCCTCTTCGTGCTGGAGCCGCAATGAGCACCGTCGCCGTCCCGCACCCGTTCCGGCTAGCCGCCGAGCAGAAGGACCTCGAGGCGGCGAAGGCGGCGCTGCGCGAGGACGTCGTCCTGCACAGCCCGATCCTCTTCCGCGGCTTCGAGGGGCGCGAGATCGTCGTGCAGGTGCTGACCCACGTGATCGCGACGCTCGAAGACTTCCGCTACACCGACGAGGTCGCCGGGGACGGGACCGTGTTCCTGCGCTTCAAGGCCCGGGTCGGCGACCGCGAGCTGGAGGGGATCGACTTCCTCGAGCTCGACGAGCAGGGCCTCGTCCGCGAGCTGCCCGTGTTCATGCGCCCGCTCTCCGCGCTGACCGCGTTCAACGAGCGCATGGCCGCCCGCCTGGGCGTCAGTCAGGGCTGAAGATCTCTTCGTTCTCGGCGCGCTCGAGGACGATGCGGCCCGGCCCGTCACAGCGAGCGCGCATCCTTTCGCCAACCTTCAAGCCCGCCTCGGCACAGGGACGCTTCGGGAGCGTCAGCTGACGCTTTTGCCTTAGAAGCGCATGACCGCTGCGCGCCAGTTTGCGCTCTGACTTGGTGATATCGCCAAGTGGTCCATCGCTTGGCGAAAGTGGGGGAGGCAGGATTCGAACCTGCGAAGGCATAGCCGGCAGATTTACAGTCTGCTCCTTTTGACCGCTCAGGCACTCCCCCTGCAATCGGTCGGAAGTCCTCTGAGAGGAATCCATATGGACGAGGTGCTCGATTGGCTGGCCTCGCTCGACCTCGTACTCAGAATATCTGGTTCCTCCCAGGGTCAGTGACCTCGACGCCGCGATGACCGGAGCTGGGATGAACCAGCGTCGCCCATCTCCGACGAGCGAAAAGAGATAGTCGACCGAGGATGGATCGAACGCCTTCGCGATTCCACCCCAGCTCTGGTTCCCGCCACTGGTCGCCACGTTGACACTCCACCGGTCGGCGTGGTCAGGGCTTGCTACTCGGTAGACGGACGTCTTGACCTGAATACGAAGCAGGCGGCCGCTGACTTCGGCAACGAGGTCGGCGTCGGGACTATGCCCGAGGGGCACCCAGATCACTGCGCCTTTGCCGGCGAGCCACTCCATCGCTGAGAACTCACCGAGGTCGCCCTGTCTGCGGCGATTGATCAGCCTATTGCGCGGATGCGCACCACACTCTCTGTCAGCTCGGTTCACGAACGCATGTTCGCATCTGAGGGAGACGGAAGGTCGCACGTTGAAGCCGGTCGCGCCCAGCCGACGATTTGCCGCATACCATTCGCACGATGCCTGGAAAAGGTCCAAAGCCCGCCGAGGGCGAGATGACGATTCGTGAGCTGGCGGAGCGGACCGGGATGACGGTTCGCAACATCCGCGCCCACCAGACGCGCGGGCTGCTGCCGCCGCCGATCGTG
>DASTVL010000011.1:0-6079 GCA_035759115.1 Solirubrobacterales bacterium
CGGATGTTGATGATCGTCTGCGGCGTGATCGCGTCGGCGTCTTCGGTCGTCAGCCGCTCGCGGACGACGCGCTCCATCCGGTAGAGGCCGATCCGGAAGGCCTCCTGGATCAGCTCGCCGACGGTGCGCAGGCGGCGGTTGCCGAAGTGCTCGTACTCGTCGAGGTGCTCGGCGACGGGCTCGCGCGGGTAGGTGATCGCCTCCGCCGCGTAGTCCTTGATCGGGTGCTCCTCGTCGACCTGCTCGGGGATGCCGAGCAGCTTCGGCAGGCTGACCAGCTCCTTGATCAGGGCGATGATGTCGTCGTGGGTGAGCACCCGGTTGTCGAGGTCGATGTCGAGATCGAGCCGGGCGTTGAGCTTGTAGCGGCCGACCCGGGTCAGGTCGTAGCGCTTGGGGTCGAAGAAGAGCTGCTCGAGCAGCGCTTTCGCGGCGTCGACCGAGGGCGGCTCGCCCGGGCGCTGCTTTTTGAACAGCTCGATCAGGGCGCCGTCTTCGGTGCGGGTCACCTCGGTGTCGGCCTCGATCGTGTGCTTCATGTAGATCGAGTCGTCGAACATCTTGAGGATCTGCTCGTCCTCGACGTAGCCCATCGCGCGCAGCAGCACCGTGACCGGCAGTTTGCGCTTGCGGTCGATGCGGACGAAGACTTTGCCTTTTTTGTCGATTTCCAGCTCGAGCCAGGAGCCGCGAGCCGGCATCAGGTTGGCGATGAAGACCTGTTTTTCGGGGTCCTTGGGCGCCATCACGTAGGCGCCGGGCGAACGCACGAGCTGGGTCACGACGACGCGCTCGGTGCCGTTGATGATGAACGTCCCGCGATCGGTCATCCACGGGAAGTCGCCCATGAAGACGGCCTGCTCGCGGATCTCGCCGGTCTCCTTGTTCTGGAAGGCGACGGTCGCGCTGAGCGGCCGCGAGTAGGTCATGTCCTTCTCACGGCACTCCTCGATCGAGTGCGGCGGGTCCTCGAACTTGTAATCGCCGAAGACGATCGCCAAATTCCCCGTGTAGTCCTCGATCGGGGATATGTCGTCGATCGTCTCTCGCAGCCCACCCGTCTTCGGATCCGTCAGCTCCGCGAAGGAGCGACGCTGGATATCGATCAGATGGGGGACCTCGAGGGGATTTTCTAGTCGGGAGAAACTCCTACGGGTTACGGGGGCAGCGTTGGAACGTGCCAAAGTCGGCGACTCCTCAGGCGGTCAGAGGGACGTGGATACAGCGCAAATATGGGGCAGGGGGTGACAACAGGCGCGACCGCGAAAAATAACACACGCGCGCCTTCGACCGCGGGATCGGCTCCCTGCCTACGATCCGATCGCGGTCTATGCGGGTTCTATTTGAGCTCGACGGTGGCGCCGGCCTCCTCAAGCTCGCCCTTGAGCTTCTCGGCCTCGTCGCGCTCGACGCCCTCTTTGATCGCTTTCGGCGCCTCGTCGACGATCGCCTTCGCCTCTTTGAGCCCGAGCCCGGTTGCGGCGCGGACGACCTTGATCACCGGCACCTTCTGGCCGCCGACCTCGGTCAGCATCACGTCGACCGTGGAGGCCTCCTCGGCGGCGCCGTCGCCGTCGCCGGCGGGCGCACCGGCCGCCGGGGCCGCAGCGGCGACCGCGGTCGCGGAAACGCCGAACTCCTCCTCGAGCGCTTTGATCCGCTCGGAGAGTTCGAGCACCGAGATGCCTTTGAGCTCCTCGATCCAGTCCTCAGTTTTGACTTTGGTTGCCATCAGGCTTCTTTCTCCTTTTGTTCTTGCAGCTGCTGAAGTTGGTTGGCGAGCCCGGAGACCATCGAGCCGAGGCCGCGGACGAGCCCGGTCAGCGGGCTGGCGACGACGCCGGCGAGCTGGCCGTCGAGCACTTCGCGGGCCGGCAGGCGGGCGATCGACTTGAACTTTTCCTCGTCGAGGGCGAGGTCGCCCATGAAACCGCCCTTGAAGGCGAGCACGTCGTGCTCTTTGGTGAAGCCGGCGATCGCCTTAGCCGCCTGCGCGGTGTCGCCGCTGACGAAGGTCAGCGCGGTCGGGCCCTGCAACAGCTCGCCGAGGCGTTCCTCGCCGGCCTGCTCGGCGGCCCGTTTGGTCAGGCGGTTCTTGACGATGCGAAAGCTGGCCCCGGCTTCACGCAGCTTGCCGCGCAGCTCGGCCGCCTGGGGGACGCTGATCCCCTTGTAGTCGACAGCGAAGATCGCCTCGGAGCCCTCGATCTGGGCGGCGATCTCCTCTATGGCCTGTGCCTTTTCGTCTCTGTTCATAAGTCACCTGCACCGGGCTTGCGGGCGCTGGCCCTGCCGGTGGTCTCCGGTTCGCGGTCGCGCAGTTTAGGCGGTTGCGGGCTCCGCTGCGGTCTCGGTCGCCTCGGCGGGCTCGGCGGCGCCTTCGGAGGCCTCGCGTTCGCCGGTCTTGCCGGTGTCGATGCGGATGCCCGGGCCCATCGTCGTCGTCAGCGTCGCCGAGAGGATGTATTTGCCCTTCGATGAGGAGGGCTTGGCGCGGACGATCTCGTCGATCACCGCGAGGCAGTTGTCGAGCAGTTTCTGCGGCTCGAAGCCAGCCTTGCCGATCGCCAGGTGGACGATCGCCTGGCGGTCGGTGCGGTACTCGATCTTGCCCGCTTTCGACTCGCCGACCGCCTTCTCGAGGTCGTCGGTGACGGTGCCGACCTTCGGGTTGGGCATCTTGCCCTGCGGGCCGAGCACACGGCCGAGCTGGCCGACCGCCTTCATCATGTCCGGGGTCGAGATCACGACGTCGAAGTCAGTCCAGCCCTCCGAGACTTTCTCGACCAGATCCTGGCCGCCGACGTGGTCGGCGCCCGCGGCCTCGGCGTCGCGCGCCTGCTGGCCTTCGGCGAAGACGGCGACGGTGACGTCCTTGCCGAGCCCATGGGGCAGCGCCAGCGTGCCGCGCAGCTGCTCCTCGGCGTGGCGGACGTTGACCCCGAGCCGCATGTGCAGCTCGACCGTCTCGTCGAAGCTGGCGCTCGCGGTCTCCTTGATCAGGGCGACCGCCTCGGCGGGCGGGTAGAGCCGCTCGCGCTGCACCTTGCCGACCTCTTTGCGGAAGCGTTTGCCGTGGGCCATCGGAAGCTCTCCTATTTGACGTCGACGCCCATCGAGCGGGCGGTGCCGGCGATGATCTTCGAGGCGGCGTCGAGGTCGTTGGCGTTGAGGTCGGGCATCTTGCGCTCGGCGATCTCGCGGATCTGGTCGGGGCTGATCGTGCCGACTTTGTTCACGTGCGGCTCGCCCGAGCCCTTCTTGATCCCGATCGCTTCGCGGATCAGCACCGCGGCGGGCGGCGTCTTGGTGACGAAGTCGAAGGAGCGGTCCTCGTAGACGGTGATCTCGACCGGGATGATCGTGCCGCCCTCGCTCTGCGTCTGCGCGTTGAAGGCTTTGCAGAACTCCATGATGTTGACGCCGTGCTGGCCCAGCGCGGGGCCGACCGGCGGCGCCGGGTTGGCGTTGCCCGCCTGGATCTGCAGCTTGATGAGGGTGAGGACTTTTTTCGCCATCGGGATCGGAGAGGGTAGCGGGCCTGGCTAGATCTTCTTCACTTGGTCGTAGTTGACCTCTACGGGCGTCTCGCGGCCGAAGATCGAAACCAGCACCTTGAGTTTGGCCGCGTCCTCGTTGATCTCGGCGATCTCGCCGGAGAAGTCGGAGAGCGGGCCGTTGATGACCTTGACCGATTCGCCGACCGAGAACTGGGCCTGCGTGCGGGGGCGCTCGGCGGTCTCGCGGTGCAGCAGCCGGTCGACCTCCGGTTTGGAGAGCGGCACCGGCTTGCTCGTCGGGCCGACGAAGCCGGTCACGCCGGGCGTGTTCTTGACCACGCTCCAGGCGTCGTCGGTCATCTCCATGTTGACCAGCACGTAGCCGGGCATCGTGCGTTTCTCCTTCGGTTCTTTCTGCCCGTCTTTGTTCAGCTCCATCACCTGTTCGGTCGGCACCACGACCTGGCGCACGTTGCGGTTCTGGGCCATCGTCTGAACCCGGTGCTCGAGATTGTGCTTGACCTTGTTCTCGTGCCCGGAGTAGGTGTTGATCACGTACCAGCGATACATCTGGAGGTTGCCTTTGTCTTGGGATCCCGCTTAGAGGATCTGCTTGATGAGGAAGCTGAAGGCGCTGTCGAGAGCGCCGAGGTAGGCGGCGGCGACGGTGACGAAGATGATCGTCACCGCGGTCGCCTGGACGAGGGTGTCGCGGTCGGGCCACTGCACTTTGCGCAGCTCGGCCCAGCAGGACATGAGGAAGCCGAGCACGCCGCCGCGCTGACGATCGCCCTGGGCCTGCTTCTGGCGCTTGGCGAGCTGGTCGCGCTCGCGCCGCTTCTGCTCCTCGCGCTTGCGCTTCTCCGCCTGCTTGGCGGCCTTCGCCTCGGCGCGCTTCTCCATCCGCCCCTTGGGGGCGTCCGGCGTCTCGAGGTCGGCTTCGGACGCGCCGGCGCCGATCCCGGCCTCGACCGCCTCGATCTCGGCGATGTCGCCGGAGATGGGGACCTGGGTGTCGTGCTGAGCGCGCGAGTCGGTCTTACGCTTGGAGCCCGAATCGCCGCGCTTCTGCTCTTCGGCTTCGCGGGCGCGTTTCTCCGCCTTGCGCTGTGCGCGCGTCTTCGCCATGGGGTCCTACCGGGTCTCCTTGTGCGCCGTGTGGTGACCGCACCAGCGGCAGTACTTGCGCATCTCGATCCGGTCCGGCGAGTTTCGCCGCGACTTGTTGGTCTGGTAATTGCGCCGCTTGCAATCTTCGCAAGCCAGCGTCACCGCAATGCGGACATCTCCGCGAGCCATCGTTCTCCTCGTTGCCGAGCGCGTCGTTACAAGAGAAAACCCCGGGCCGAAGCGCGAGGCTGGACTGGAGAATAGCGCTCCGGAGCCCGCAAGGATTCCTCGCGCACTGCGGCAACCCCCGCGCCAGCGGGGGGCGAACTCCCGGCCGGGGCGCCTTAGTGACGATATGCGTGACAAACGTGCCCCGGATCAACTCGTGGCTGCCGTCGCCGAGAGCCAGCATGGGGCGATATCGACTGGGCAACTGCATCGCGCCGGGCTGAGCAATGCCGCGGTCATGCGCCGAGTACAGGCAGGGCGACTGCACAAGCTGCATCGAGGCGTCTACGCAGTCGGGCACATGGCACCGAACAAGGAGCGGCGCTGGATGGCTGCCATACTGGCCTTGACGTCAGGCGCCGACGGCAGCAGTCGAACCGCGGCGCTGAGCCATCGCAGCGCCGCGGCGCTCTGGGAGCTACTGCCCTCCCGGTGTGGGCCCGTGGACGTCTCCTTACCCAGCCGCGGTGGGCGGCGGCGTCGCCAGGGCATCCGAATTCACCGCCCGACCCTCCTCGAACCACGCGAACTGACGATCAAGCGCGCGATCCCGGTCACCTCCCCTGCCCGGACCCTCGCCGATCTCCGCTCCACCGTGCTTGATCACGAACTGCGTCGCGCGATTCGCCAAGCGGAGTTCCTCGGGCTGCAGGTGGGGCCGGAAATCGAGTCGGATCGGACTCGAAGCGAGCTGGAGCGGCGATTCCTACAGCTGTGCCGCCGCGCCAGGTTCCCCGATCCCGCGGTCAACATGGCAGTCGGCGCGATGACAGTCGACTTCTGCTGGGTGAGACAGAAGTTCGTCGTCGAAACGGACGGCTTTCAAGCCCACCGCGGCAGACAGGCGTTTGAGGACGACCGAGCGCGCGATCTGCGCCTCCGCTCACATGGCTACCAGGTCCAGCACCTCTCCCACCGGCAGGTATTCCAGGAACCGGAGTGGGTCGTCTCCGTGCTGCAGACCGCGCTCGGGGCGCGTAAGTGACGCTATGCGACACAAACGCGCCCCGGCTGCCTACAGGCCGAGCGTTTTGGCGATGATCGTGCGCTGGATCTCGGAGGTGCCGCCGTAGATCGTCGAGACCATCGTCGCGCGCACCAGGCGCTCCATGTCGTACTCGGAGGAGTAGCCGTAGCCGCCCATCATCTGCATGCCCTCGACCGAGACGCGTTTGGCGACCTCGGTCACGTGCAGCTTCACCATCGAGGCCTCGCGCGGCAGCATCCGGCCCGGGTCCTCG
>DASTVL010000012.1:0-19631 GCA_035759115.1 Solirubrobacterales bacterium
CCGGTTGCGCGGGTTGTTGACCCGGGCGATGATCCGCTCGACCTCGTACTTCTCGCGCGCGACCTGGCAGATCAGCATGTTGTCCTCGTCGTCGCCGGTGACCGCGATCACCATGTCGGCGCGCTGGATCCCGGCCCGCTCGAGCACCCAGAGCTCGGAGGCGTCGCCGTAGGTGACGTTGTGCTCGAGCTCCTGCTCGACCGTCAGGTAGCGGCGCCGGTTGCTCTCGATCACCGTCACCTCGTGGTTCTTTTCGAGCAGCTCGCGGGCGAGATTCCAGCCGACCTTGCCGGCCCCGATGACGATGATGTACATCAGGCGGCCTCGCGCGGGGCGCCTTCGCGCACGGCGCTCTCGAGCATGTCGATCGCGACCCGGGTCGGGCAGATCGTGTGCAGGCCCTGCCGGCTGTACCACTCGGCCCGCAGCGGGTCGAGGATGCGGGCGATCACGTTCGGCACCTCGTAGCGGCGCTGGGCGATCTGGGCGATGACGATGTTGGTGTTGTCGCCGTTGGTGGCGGCGATGAAGGCGTCGGCCTGCTCGATCCCGGCCGAGAGCAGGGCATCGGTCTCCAGCCCGGTGCCGACGGTGAAGCGGCCGCCGAGATCCTCCCAGCCCTTGTCGAGGCCGACCTCGAGCCGCGTGTGCGCCTCCGGATCCTCGTCGAGGCAGGAGACCTCGTTGCCCTCGCTCAGCATGGTGCGGGCGAGCGAGGAGCCGACCCGGCCGCAACCGACGATCAGGATGAACATGGGTCGCATACTAGTGGCGTCTGTGGCCAAGCAGATCAAGGACGCAGGGAGCGTGGCGTGCTCTGCACGCGAGCGACCGAGGACGCCGAGATGCGCCGGCCACAGACGCCACTAGATGCCCTCGGGCGGCGCCGTGAGCAGGACCTGGCAGGGGGCTTTCGTCAGCACGTACTCGGTCGCGGCGCCGATCTCGGCCGGCTTCGCGGCGCCGACGCCGCCCAGCCTGGCGCCGCCGCGGATCCTGCTCGGCGGCTCGCCCCCGATCACGATCGCCTCGGTCCCCTCGCGCCGCGCCGTCTCGACGATCCCGGCGCCGACCTTGCGGGCGCGGATCGTCTCCGTGCTGACCGCGACGCCGTCGTACTCCTCGGCCACTTCGCGGGCGCGCTCGAGCGCCCGCCGCGCCTCCTCCTCGCGCTCTGGCGGCAACTCGGCCTCGAGCGACTCGGTCAGGGGCACGTCGGCGACGTAGACGAGCGTCACCCGGGGCGGCTCACCCTCGCCGTCGTCGTCGCGGGCGGCCGCGGCGAGCCGCCCCGCGGTGCCGACGATGTCGTCGTCGAGCTCGGTGCCGAAGACCGGCACGAGGATGTTGGCGTATTCGATCTCGGCGACCTGCTTGGTCAGCGCCCGCTCGGTGACCGAGACACGGCGGGTCAGCGAGGTGCCCTCGACCCCCTTGCGGTAGACGACGTAGGCGACGAGCCCGAAGATCATCCAGCCGCCGCCGACCCAGCGCGCCGTGTCGTGGTAGACGAGCACGCTGAGGAAGGCGAGGGCGCTGACGACGCCGGCGAAGAGCGCGGGGATCGGGATCTGCGCGCCGCGCCAGCTCACGTCCCAGGGCACGCGGAAGGGCCGCTGCAGGTCGGGCTGGGTGACGCGCAACCGCAGGATCGAGAAGTGGGCGATCGTGATCGCCAAGGTCGAGCCGAACGCGTAGATCCCGGCCAGCAGCTTCACGTCGACCGGGACGACGAGGCCGATCGCGACCAGGCCGGAGATCGCGATCGCCACCTGCGGCGTCGCGTGACGGGCGTCGAGCTTGCCCAGCCAGCTGGGGATCTGGCGGTTGATCGCCAGCGTGTAGATGTGGCGCGAGACGCCGAGCATCGCCGTCGTCGTCGCCCAGAAGAGGACCGGTACGGCGACCACGGCGACGACCCAGCGCATCGCGTCGGCGAGCCAGGCCGGGTCGTAGGCGGAGACGACGCCGAGGATCGGCGCCTCGACGTACTCGCCGGCAAGCGCCGTCTCGGGACCGCTCGGGCCGGCGACCACGGGCACGGCCATCAGCGCGATCGCCGCCATCAGCGCGTAGCCGACCGGCACCGCGATCGCGCCCAGCGAGACGATCCGGCGCAGATCGCGCCGGCGCACGTCGAGGTCGGGCGCGAGGTCGGAGGCGGCCTCGATCCCGGCGTAGGCGATCATCGCGACGACCGCGGCGTAGATCGCGTCGCTCAGGGTCGGGTCGGTGAAGAGATGGAGCTGGTCGGTCAGCCGCTCCGGGTGGAAGATGACGACCGCGCCGACCGCGATCACCGCCACCTGCAGGGCGATGTCGGCGAGCGCCAGCAGCGCCAGCGGCCGCTCCCGCCCCTTGCCGGTGATGTTGAGCGCGTTGAGCAGGCAGGCGGCGACGATCACGACCGCGGCGACACCGACCTCGCGCCGCTGCAGCGAGAGGTCGGGCGTGATCGGTTCGAGGTAGTGCGGGACCGAGATCGCCGCCATCGCGACGATGATCAGGTAGTCGATCAGGATCGCCCAGCCGGCGATGAAGGCGATCAGCTCGTTGAAGCCGTGCCGGGCGAAGCTCGAGGAGCCGCCGCGTTCGCGCAGCATCGAGGCGCCCTCGGCGTAGGTCAGCGTGGTCAGCGCGAAGAGCAGCCCGGCGGCGAGGAAGATCAGCGGCGTCAGGCCGAGCCCGCGGTCGGCGACGACGCCGAGCGCGAAGTAGATCGAGAAGCCGACGCTCGAATAGACGGCGATGAAGAGGCCGGGGACGCCTACTCCGCGACGCAGCATGGGCTCGAGGCGTGAGCGGCGCTCGGGCTCGCTCACCGGAAGAGCCCCGTCGACCAGAGGCGGAGGATTCCGACGCCTACGAAAGCGATGCCGAGGAAGGTTCCCATCGCCAGTGGGCCGCCGCCGTGGGTGAGGGTGCTGAAGAGGATCGCCACGCCTATGGCGACGAAGACGAGAGAGAGGAGGCGGACGGCGCCGCGGTAGATCCGTCGGGACGAGTCCACGGGCGCGATTCTACGGCCGGGTTGGAGACGACGATCACCCGGCACGGCCGCTCGCCGAGCACGGTCTGCAGGGTCTTGTCGTAGAGCGGCGTGCCGTCGCGGAAGCGCAACCCGACGACGACCGCCGCGGCGTCGATCTCCGTCGCCTCGCCGGCGATCGAGTAGCCGGCCTGTCCCGGCCGCACACGGGCGACGTGACCGGTGACGCGCTGGCCGCCGATCAGCTTCGCCTGCTCGATCTTGCTCAGCGCCTCGCCTTCGCGCTCGCGCAGCTCGGCGTCGAGCGGCAGGTGCGTGGGCACGGTCAGCATCGAGTGGACGTGGATCCCGCGGCGGCGTTTGGAGGCGAGCTTGACCGCGGTCGCGACCATCTCCTCGGAGAACGGCTCGCCGTCGGAGAAGGCGAGCAGGACGCTGCGGTACTCGATCTCCTCCACCCCCAGCGGCTCGGGCATGACCACCTTGACCGTCTGGCGCAGCCCGAGGCCCTGACTGCGCCGGTAGGCCACATAGATGGCCAACCCGATCAGCATCCAGCCCATGCCGATCACCAGCGTGCGCGTGTTCAGCGCCATCACCACGACCCAGGCGGCGAAGGTGCCGAGACCGCCGACGATCGCGCTCAGCGGCAGCAGGCTGCCGCGCCAACGGAAGTTCGCGCGAGGCATCCACGGCCGCACCTGGTCGGGATAGCGGCGACGCAGCTGGATCACCGAGACATGGGCCACCGTGAAGGAGAGCATCGCGCCGAACGAGTACATCGTCGCCAGCAACTCGGTCTCGCCCGGCAGCACGGTGATCACCGCGATCAGGGAAAAGATCACGATCGCGATATAGGGCGTGCCGAAGCGGGGATGGACCTGGCGCAGCTTTTCCGGCAGCTGCCGGTACTGGCCCATCGAGAAGGTCAGCCGCGAGAGGCCGATCAGGGCGGCGTTCGTCGCGATCACGAGAATCACCGCGGCGAGCACGCCGACGTAGAAGCGCAGCACGTCGGTGAGGCCCGCGGAGAGACCGAAGTTCTCGACTATGCCGAGCACCGGATCGTCGGCGTAGGTGGTCCCTAGCTCGGTCGTGTAGACGCCGGCGGCGTCCTGGGTGACGGGGAGCGCCGAGAGGGCGATGATCGGAAGCAACGAGTAGATGCCGAGCACGGCCAGCACGGTCAGGCCCGTCCCCTGCGGGACCGTACGTTTCGCGTCGCGCGCCTCCTCGGCCATGTTGGAGATCGTCTCGATCCCGGTGTAGGCGATCATCCCCACCGCGATCCCCAGGGCGAAGTTGCTCCAGGTCGGCGCGACACCGAGGGTCACGTTGTCGACCAGGACCTGTGGATCGAGGACGAGCGCGACACCGATCCCGACCAGCACCACCTGGGTGGCGAGGTCCCCCACTGCGAGCACCAGGTTGAGCCGCGTCGACTCCTGGGTGCCTTTGACGTTGAGCGCCGCCAGAAGGACGATCAGGACGATCGCGCCGACGATGTCGCCGGGGTGGCTACCGAGCGGCGCCCAGAAGACAGCCAGGTAGTGCGGCACGAAGTAGGCCGAGATCGCGACCGTGATCACGTAGTTGAGCATCTGGCCCCAGGCGGCGAAGAAGCTGACCAGCTCGTTGAAGCCGCGACGGGCGAAGCTGGAGGAGCCGCCCGCCTCCGGGTACATCACCGTCGCCTCGATGTAGGTGGCGGCGGTGCAGACGAAGATGATCCCGGCGACGAGGAAGGCGAGCGGGGTGAGGCCGAGCGCGAACGCAGCGGTGACGCCGAGCGCGTAGTAGGGCGTCGAGCCGACGTTGCCGTACGCGGTCGAGAACAGCGCCGAGGTGCCGTGCACGCGCCGCAGCGCCTCCTCGCGTGGGTGTCGCTCAGCCATCTCTCAAGCCGAATATACGGAGGCCGCCGGTGCCCGCCGCAGGTGCGCGCGGGCGAGCTCGGCGGGCGAGGCGCAGCCGCAGAGCGCCAGGGTCAGCTCGAGCTCCGCCCGCAGCATCTCCAGCACGCGCCGGGCGCCCGCCTCGCCGCCGACGGCGAGGCCCCACAGCGCCGGCCGGCCGACCAGGACCGCGTCGGCGCCCAGCGCCAGCGCGATCGCGATGTCGACGCCGCGGCGGATGCCTCCGTCGACCAGCACCGGCGCCCGCCCGTCGACCGCGTCGACGACCTCGGGCAGCGCCTCGGCGGTGGCGACGCAGCGATCGAGCTGGCGGCCGCCGTGGTTGGAGACGACGATCCCGGCGGCGCCGTGCTCGACCGCCAGCGCCGCGTCCTCGGCGGTGAGGACGCCCTTGACCAGGACCGGCACGCGACAATCGGCGGCGAGCTCGGCGAAGTCGGCCCAGGAGAGCGACGCTTTCATCAGGCCGAAGGTCTCCTCGATCGTCACCGCACGGCCCGAGCCGAGCGCAGCTTCGACGCTGGGCACGCCGATCTCCTCTGGGATCGCAAAGCCGGCGCGGCGGTCGCGCTCGCGATTGCCGCCGCGCGGCGCGTCGACGGTGACGACGATCGCCTCGTAGCCGCAGGCGACCGCCTCCTCGATCAGCGCCCCGGTCACGCCCTCGTCTTCGAAGCAGTAGAGCTGGAACCAGCGCCGCCCGCCCGGCGCCGCCTCGGCGACCGGCCCCGGCCGCATCGTCGCCAGGGTCGAGAGGCACATCACCGTCCCCTCGGCCGCCGCCGCCCGCGCCATCGCCGCCTCACCCTCCGGATCGACCAGCCCCTGATAGGCGACGGGAGCGACCAGCACCGGCATCGAGACCTCCCCGCCCAGCACCTCCGCCCGCGTGTCCCAAGCATCCAACCCGGCCAACACCCGCGGCCGCAACCGCCACCCCCGCCAAGCCGCCACGTTCTCACCAAGCGTCAGCTCATCCCCCGCGCCACCGAAGAAATACCCCGCAACACCCTCCTCGAGCTTCGCCGCCGCAGCCCGCCCGAAGTCGGCGATGTTGATCAGTTCCTCGCTCACCTCCGCGACCCTAGCCCAGCGGCGCGGAGAGGGGCGGGGTGTCCCTCCCACGAAGGCCGTCGCGCAGCTGAGGCGCTCGCGGGGGTGCGGGGCGTGGTTCCAGAAGCCTTCATGGGAGGGACACCCCGCCCCCACCTCAGTGCCCGATGGACGAGTGTTCGGGGGGAGAGAAACGCGCGTCAGAGCCTTTAATCCCAGTGGCCTTCATCGATCAGACCCAAGGGCTCGTCGAAGCGCATCGTCCGCTTCTTCTGGACAGAGCATGCCGCTAAGCGACTTGATGAACGCGATCTTGGCGCACGTGAGGTCGTGACCGCCATTCAGAGACAACATCGAGGCCGGGCGATCAATCGCGGGCGCGCACAGTGGCGTGTCTGCGGCTCGACAAGCGATGGCCACACCTTTGTCGTCATCTACGACCATCCGCATGGTGCAGATGCCAGCGCCGTCCGGATCGTAAGCGTATGGCCGGCCTGAAAGGCGACAACGAGTTGCGCTATCCTCAACCGACCATGCGCGCTCACTACGACCCCGAGGTCGACATCGCCCTGCTCTCCTTCGAGCGTGGCAGGGCGGTCAGCGAAGAGCACGAGTGGGGTCTGATCGATCGCCACCCCGACGACGGACACCTGATGGGCTTCGAGATCTGGGACGCCCGCAAGCGGCTTCCCGCCGAACTCGTTGACGCTCTACCGAGCCCAAACCGGACCAGCAGCGCCGCCTGAAGCTACGGCGGTCGCCTGCCTGATCCGCGCTAACGGCGTTCTGAGCTAGACGCTACGGCTGAGGGGCGAGTGTGCCCCTTCCCCGAAGGCTCCTGGAACCACGCGTCGCACCTCCGCCAACACCTCAGCTGCGCGACGGCCTTCGGGGGAGGGGCACTCTCGCCCCTCCCCTTGCTGTGGCCTAGAAGTGAACTATCGGGATGATCAAGATCGCGACGATGTTCGCAACCTTGATCATCGGGTTGATCGCCGGCCCGGCCGTGTCCTTGTAGGGATCGCCGACCGTGTCGCCGGTCACCGAGGCTTCGTGCGCCATCGACCCTTTGCCGCCGTGGGCGCCGTCCTCGATCAGCTTCTTGGCGTTGTCCCAGGCGCCGCCGCCGGCGGTCATCGAGATCGCCGCGAAGAGGCCGACGACGATCACGCCGATCAAGAGGCCGCCGAGCGCGTCGACGCTGAGCAGGCCGACGACGACGGGGACGGCGATCGGGATCAGCGCGGGCAGGATCATCTCCTTCTGCGCCGCCAGGGTGACGATGCTGACCGTTTTGCCGTACTCCGGTTTTTCGGTCCCCTCCATGATCCCCGGGTGCGTGCGGAACTGCTCGCGAACCTGTTCGACCACCTGGCCGCCGGCGCGGCCGACCGCCTCGATCGCCAGCGCGGAGAAGAGGTAGACCATCATCCCGCCGACGATCAGCCCGATCAGCACCTCGGGCGATGAGAGGTTGAACAGGGTGTTGAGGTCGAACCCGGCTGGAGCCTCGTCCGCGAGCTCGCTCTTGAAGGCGGCGAACAGCACCAGCGCGGCGAGCGCGGCGGAGCCGATCGCGTAACCCTTGGTGACCGCCTTGGTCGTGTTGCCGACCGCGTCGAGCGGGTCGGTGACGTTGCGCACGTCCTCGGGCAACTCCGCCATCTCGGCGATGCCGCCGGCGTTGTCGGTGATCGGCCCGAAGGCGTCCAGGGCGACGATCAGGCCGCAGAGCGAGAGCTGCGCCATCACGGCGACGCCGATGCCGTAGATGCCCGCCAACTCGTTGGCGGCGAGGATTGCCAGCGCGATCACCAGCGCCGGCGCGGCGGTCGACTGGAAGCCCTGCGCCAGCCCCTGGATGATGTTCGTCGCGTGGCCGGTCTCCGAGGCCTGCGCGATCGTCTTCACCGGGCGGAAGCGGGTCGACGTATAGAATTCGGTGATGACAAAAAGCAGCGCCGTGACGGCGACGCCGATCACCGCGCAGAGCCAGAGGTCGGTCACGCTGACCGCGTCTGCGGCGGTGCTGAGGCCGAGCCGCACCGGCTCGCTCATCATCCAGTCGGTGATCGGGTAGAAGGCCGCGATCGAGAGCACCCCGGAGATGATCACGCCGGTGTAGAGCGCGCCCTCGACCCGGTCGGTTTTGGTCCGCACGGTGAGCGCCCCGATGATCGAGGCGATGATCGCGACGCCGCCGATGACCAGCGGGTAGACCGCTACCTCGCGCAGGAATTCGCCACCGGCGCCGGTGAAGGTGAGCACGCCGAGCAGCATCACCGCGACCGAGGTGACGACGTAGGTCTCGAACAGGTCGGCGGCCATGCCGGCGCAGTCGCCGACGTTGTCGCCGACGTTGTCGGCGATCACGGCCGGGTTGCGGGGATCGTCCTCGGGGATCCCCGCCTCGACCTTGCCGACGAGGTCGGCGCCGACGTCGGCGGCCTTGGTGAAGATGCCGCCACCGAGCCGGGCGAAGACGGAGATCAGCGAGCCGCCGAAGCCGAGGCCGACGAGCGCGTCGACCGCGTGCTTGTCGGTCTCGCCGGTGGCGACGAGGATGCCGTAGTAGCCGGCGACGCCGAGCAGGGCGAGGCCGACGACGAGCATGCCGGTCACCGAGCCGCCCTTGAAGGCGACGTCGAGCGCCGGCGGGACGCCGCCGCGAGCCGCCTCGGCGACGCGCGCGTTGGCCCGCACCGAGAGGTTCATGCCGATGAACCCGGCGGCGCCGGAGAAGACCCCGCCGATCACGAAGCCGACCGCGGTCTGCCAGTTCTGCAGCACGAGCAGCAGCACCGCGATCGGCACCGCGACTGCGGCGATGATCGTGTACTGGCGGTTGAGGTAGGCCTTGGCGCCTTCCTGCACCGCGCCCGAGATCTCCTGCATGCGCTCGTTGCCCGGCGACTTCGCGAGCAGGCGCTGCGTGATGATCAATCCGTAGAGAACAGCCGCCCCGGCGCATACGAGCGCGACGACGACTCCGTAGTCGGTCAAGAAACTGGTCAAGTTGATTCCTCCGTCGGTTTAAACGGCGCGGGAGTCTATAAGGGCATGCGGATAGGTGCGCTGCGTCTCCCCCACCGCATCGCGGTAGATGTCCTCGATCGAGATCCCGGCGTCGAGCGCCTCGCGTGCGCGCTCGGCGCCGTTGCGCTCCGGCAGGCGTGGCTCGATACCCAGCGCCGCTCGCGCCGGGGCGGTCCACTCGAGCAGGCTGTCGAGCGCCGCCCGCGCCTCGACCTCCGCGCCGCGGCGGAAGTCGATCTGCCTGCCGCTCATCCCGTGGCGGATCGCGCGCCAGAGGTTCTCCTCGATCTCGCGGTCGGCAAGCGGCTCGCCGTAGCCGCGCTCGTCGTAGTCGAGCGCCGTCTGGGCGATGCAGGCGGCAATCAGTCCGGCGAGGCCGAAGGACTCCTCGCCGCGCGTCTGCGCGTCGCAGATCCGCACCTCGACCGTGCCGAATTCGTGGTGCGGGCGCACGCTCCACCACAGCTGCGTCGACTCGACCACGGTGTCGGTGCGCTGCAGCGTCGCGACGAACTCGGCGTAGCGCCGCCAGTCGACGAACGGGCTGGGCACGCCGCAGCGCGGGAAGGTGCGGGTGAAGGTCTCGGTGCGGACCGTGTGCAGGCCGCTGTCGCGGCGGTCGAGGAAGGGTGAGTTGGCGGAGACGGCGAGCAACAGCGGCAGCAGCTCGCGCAGCCAGTCGCAGACGGCGATCGCGCGGTCGGCGCCCCGCACCCCCATGTGCACGTGCAGGCTCCAGGTGTTGTTGCGCTGGGCGACGTAGCCGAGTTCTTCGCGCAGGCGGTTGTAGTGCGGCGTGTCGATGATCCGCTGGTCGCGGTAGTCGGCCCAGGGATGGGTCCCCATCGCGCCCAGGGCGAGACCCATCCCGGCGGCCAGCTCGAACAGCCGGTTGCGGTGCTTGCGCTGGGCCTCGACCGCGGCGGCGAAGCTCTCCGCGCGGCCCGAGCGGATCTCGATCTCCGAGGCGATCAGCTCGCCCGCGGCGGATCCCGCCAGGACGCCGTCCTCCTGGCAGGCGGCGTAGAGGTCCTCGAAGCGGTGCTCGAGCTCGAGCGTCGCCGGGTCGAGGATCGCGAACTCCTCCTCGAGCCCGATCGTGAAGTCGGTCGAGGACTCGAATCTCTCCCGAGCCAGGTCGAGGTCCAGGGGCAAGTTCTCGCTCCTTCTCAGGTCAGGTAGAAGTAGAGCGCGTAGAGCAGATCGACCGCGGGGCTGGAGGTGTGCACGGTGACTTCCGGCGGCACCTGCAGCAGCTGCTCGGAGTAGTTGAAGATGATCCTCACCCCGGCCTCGACCAGGCGGTCGGCCACGGCCTGGGCCGCGGCCGGGGGCACGGCGAGCACGCCGACGACGATCTCCTGCTCGGAGACGACCGCCTCCAGCTCGCCGAAGTCGCGCACCTGCAGGCTGCCGACCTGTGTGCCGACGACCGACGGGTCGATGTCGAACATCGCGACGACCTCGAAGCCGTGGTCGGCGAAGATGTCGGAGCTGGCGATCGCCTGGCCGAGGTTGCCGGCGCCGAAGAGGGCGATGTTGTGCTGGCCCGAGGTGCGCAGGATCTTGCGGATCTCGGCGACCAGCGAGTCGACCTTGTAGCCGACGCCGCGCTTGCCGAACTTTCCGAAGCCGGAGAGGTCGCGGCGGATCTGGGTCGGGTTGATGTGCGTGTATTCGGACAGTTCCTGCGAGGAGATCGTCTCGCGGCCCATCTTGCGCGCCTGCGTCAGCACCTGCAGGTAGCGCGAGAGGCGCGCGGCGACGCCGAGCGAGAGGCGCTCACCATCGCCGATCAGGTTGCCTGGCACCGAGAGCTCCTCCACCGCCGGGTCGATCATCGGCCCCCACAGTATCGAGCCGGGCACGAACGGAGGTTTGGTCCAGGCTGAGCTCGGAGATCGTCTCGCCGTTCAGCTCCAGCACCGGGATGCGCTCGAGCATCGCCCGCAGCAGCCCGTCGTCGCTCTCGATGTCGACCTCGTGCAGCTCGAACTCGTAGCCCTCACGATGCAGCTCGACCAACTCCGCCAGCGCCTGCTCGCAGAGGTGGCAGCCGGGTCGCGTGTAGAGAATCAAAGTCGCGCGGCGCGGCCGGCGCGAGGAATCAGATATGGACGCTTGGTCGCGCCGCGCTCCGCTGCTCCTTGGATCGGGTGAACGCATCGTAAGCAAGGTACTCGGGGTAGGCGAGGGGCGGCACGAAGCGCGCCGCCGAGGCGATCATCGCGGCGTTGTCGGTGCACAGCCTCAGCGGCACCAGCTTCAGCCGCAGGCCGCGCTCCTCGCAGAGCGCCGTCACCGCCTCGCGCAGCGGACCGTTGGCGGCGACGCCGCCGCCCAGCGCCACGGCCTCCCACTCGCCGCGCTTCAGCGCCCGCTTCAGTTTCGCCGTCAGCTGGCCGACCGCGGCCGCCTGGAAGCTCGCGGCGAGATCGGCGCGGCGCTCGCGCACCCCCTCCTCGCCGAGATCGCGGGCGAGGTAGACCATCGCCGTCTTCAGGCCGCTGAAGCTGAAGTCGAGCCCGGGGTCGCGCGCCATCGCCACCGGCAGCTCGAATGCCTCCGGGTCGCCCTGCTCGGCGAGCTTCTGCAGCGCCGGGCCGCCGGGGAAGCCGAGCCCGAGTAGGCGGGCGACCTTGTCGAAGGCCTCGCCGGCGGCGTCGTCGAGCGTCTGGCCGAGCACCTCGTGGCCGCTGTGGTCGCGTACGCCCGCCAGCAGCGTGTGGCCGCCGCTGGCGAGGAGGCAGAGGAAGGGCGGCTCGAGCGGCTCCGGGGCGAGGAAGTTGGCGGCGACGTGGCCCTGCAGGTGGTCGACCGGGATCAGCGGCAGCTTGCGCGGCGCCGCGATCGCCTTCGCCGTGCTGAGACCGACCAGCAGCGCCCCGATCAGGCCGGGGCCGGCGGTGACCGCCACCGCGTCGATCTCGTCCAGCGTCACCCCCGCGTCCTCCAGGGCGGACTCGACCACGGGCACGGTCAGCTCGAGATGGTGGCGCGAGGCGACCTCGGGCACGATCCCCCCGAACCTGGCGTGCGCCTCGTCCTGGGAGGAGATCGTGTTGGCGAGGATCTCAGCGCCGTCGACGACGGCGGCGCAGGTGTCGTCGCAGGAGGTCTCGATCGCGAGGATCATCGGCGGCGCTCAGTCCAGCCACATGATCAGGGCGTCCTCGCCGTTGTCCTGGTAGTAGCGCGGACGCACGCCGGCGGAGCGGAAGCCGAGCTTCTCGTACATCGCGATCGCGTCGCGGTTGGAGACCCGCACCTCGAGCGTCAGCGGCAGCGCGCCGTCGGTCTCGACGATCAGCCGCCCGATCAACCGGCTGGCGATGCCGCGGCGGCGGCGCTCGGGCGCGACGGCGACGTTCATCAGGTGCCAGACGCGGTCGTAGCGCGAGCAGACCAGGTAGCCGAGCAGCTCCTCGCCCTCTGTCGCCGCAAGGCAGATCCCCGAGGGCTTGGAGAGCTCGAGCACGAACATCGCCAGCGACCAGGGCGAGGGGAAGGAGCGGCGCTCGATCGAGACCACCGAGGGCAGGTCGCTGTAGGCGAGCCGCCGTACCGGCTCCTCGCCGCTCACCTCACTCGGTTGCTTGAAGAGAGTCTCGCTCACGCCACCGTTCCGCGTCGGGGGGCCTCAGGTAGATCGGGGCGATGGAGGCGGATTCGTCCTCGCCCGCGCCCGCCGCGGCCGGCGCGCATATGTGGCGCGCGGCGATGCGGTGCACGGGGTCGGCGTCGTCCGGGATCTCGACCGCCCGATCGGTCAACTGCTGACGAAATCGTACCGCGCCCGATCCGCCGCACAGAGCCGTCTCGGGCAGTTCGCCCAGACGCGCCGCGAGCTGCTCCGGCGCGCTCAGCTCCGGGCCCCAGAGCCGCTCGCCGCCCGGCGCGTAGAGCGCCGCGGCGACCTCGCCGCGGCGGGCGTCGAGCACGGTCAGGCAGGCGCGCCCACCCGCCGCCTCAGCCAGTCCCGCCGCCAGCGCGTCCAGCGTGCCGACGCCGCTCAGCGGCAGGCCCCGGCTGAGCGCCAGGGCGCGCGCGGTGGCGATGCCGACGCGCAACCCGGTGAAGGTGCCGGGGCCGATGCCGACCGCGATCCGCTCGACCCCCTCCCAGCCGCCGGCCGCGGCGGCGGCCCGCTCGACCTCGCCGAGCAGCGCCGTGGTGTGCTGCGGCCCGCCCTTCTCGGAGAGGCCGACCGTCGCCTCGTACAGGACCTCGCCGCCGCGCAGCGCGGCGACTGCGGTGTCGCCGGTCGCGGTGTCGAAGCCGACGACGGTCAGCGCGGCGCTACTTCCCGCGCCGCTTCTGGTTCCGCTTGCCGCTGCGCTCGGGAATGAAGAAGTTGAACAGCCCGACCCGCTTGCCCTTGACGAACCAGCTGACGCGGTGCCGCCCCGGGATGTTGGAGGTGATCTTGTTGACGTAGAGCGTGCCCTTGACCGCTTCCTGTTTGGGCGCGCAGAGGTTTTTCCTGGTCGGGAATTTGACGCAGACCGTGTAGAAGACGTCCCCCCGGTTGCTGCGGAAGAAGGCCCCCTTCTTGCGCGGCTTCTGGCAGAGGTGGGACGGTTTCGCCTTCTGGGAGAGACCGCAGGCGACGTAGTGCCTGAACGCGGCGCCCTGGGCGGTCGCGGGAGCGGCGCTGGCAAGCAGCGCGATCCCCAACCCGATCGCCATCAGCGTCTTCAGTCCCTTCACAGCCCCAGCCCTCCTTCGATTGCGTGCGTGGTCGGCGATGCTACAGGGAGCATCTGTTCCCGAAACACGCCTATCCGGCCACCGATGCGCTGCCGATCTCGATCTGGCGCCTGTCGCCGCCGAGATGGGTCAGCCGCACCTCGGTCGTGCGCCGGCCGGCGAGCTCCGGCTCGGCCGCGGCGGGCCACTCGACAAAGGCGACGGAGCCCGGATCGAGGTAGTCGTCGAGCAGCGCCGGGTCCTCGTCGTCGATGCCCTCGAGCCGGTAGAGGTCGAGGTGGGAGACCGGCAGCCGCCCGCTGTAGCGCTGGCCGATCGTGAAGGTCGGCGAGGTGACCGGCCCGGTCACGCCGAGCGCCCGGCAGGCGCCGCGGATCAGCGTCGTCTTGCCGGCGCCGAGCTCGCCGGCGATCACGACCACGTCGCCGGGGCCGAGCCCGGCCGCGATCCTCGCGCCGACGGCCTCGGTCTCCACCGCGGAGCCGCTCTCGATCCGCTCCACGCTCAACCGAAGATGTCGAGCTGGTCGACCGGCGGCGGCGGCTTGGCGTCGGGCTCGTCCTCGGCCTTCGCTTCGGCGGCCGGCGGGGCGCCGGGCGGCGGCCCGTCGAGCAGTCCCGGCAGCAGCTCGATGTCGGCCCGCAGCGTCTCCTTCACGGCCGGCGTGCGCAGCGCAGCGGCGGGATGGAAGAGCGGCAGCAGGAAGACCTGGCGACCGCCGAGCTCGTGCAGCTGCGGCGTCCCCCGCACCCGGGTGATCCCGGTCGGGTTGCCGCTCAGCAGCTTGGTCGCGAAGTTGCCCAGGGTGCAGAGCACGCGCGGCTCGATCAGCCGCACCTGCTCGAACAGGTAGGGACGGCAGGCCTCGATCTCGCCCGGCTGCGGGTCGCGGTTTCCCGGCGGGCGGCTCTTCAGCACGTTGGCGATGAAGACGTCGGAGCGCGAGAGCCCGATCCCTTCCAGCAGCTGATTGAGCAGCTGCCCGGCGCGGCCGACGAAGGGCAGCCCCTGGCGGTCCTCTTCGGCCCCCGGCGCCTCGCCGACGAACATCACGTCGGCGTCGGCGTCGCCCGCCCCGAACACGGCCTTGGTCCGCGTCTCGTGCAGGGGGCATCTGGTGCAGCCCTGGACGTCCCTGTACAGCTCGACCAGCTTCTCCCGGCGCTCCTCGGCGGTCACCGGGCCAATGCTAGGCGCTACGGCAGCGGCTCCCACTCCCAGGCCTGCTGCGAGGCGAGGCCGTCCTTCTGCTCCATGTAGAGGCGGAAGGCGGTCAGCTCTTCGGGCTCGACCGCGTAGGTGTGCTCCTCGTCGGGGAAGCGCCCGCTGCGCACGTCCTCGGCGTAGCCGGCGACGCCCTCGACCATCGCCGCGTGGATCTCCGCGTAGCGCTTGACGAACTTGGGCGAGCGACCGGTGGTGATCCCGAGCAGGTCGTGGTAGACGAGCACCTGGCCGGCGGTGCCGCTGCCGGCGCCGATCCCGATCGCGGGGATCTCGAGCTTGGCGGCGATCTCCGCGGCGATCGCCGCCGGCACCGCCTCGAAGACGACCGCGAAGCAGCCGACCGACTGCAGCGCCAGCGCGTCCTCGAGCAGCTGGATCGCGCCCTGCGCGGTCTTGCCCTGGGTCTTGTAGCCGCCCAGTGCGGTCGCCGTCTGCGGCGTCAGCCCGACGTGGCCCATCACCGGGATCCCGGCGCGGACGATCGCCCGGGCGCGCTCGACCGAGGTCCCCCCCGCCTCCAGCTTGACCACCTGGCAGCCGGTCTCCTTGACCAGGCGCTGGGCGCTCTGCACGGCGAGCTCGTTGCTCGCCTCGTAGCTGCCCATCGGCATGTCGCCGACCATCAGCGGCGTCTCGATACCGCGGCGCACGGCCTTGCCGAGCATGACCATCTCGTCCATCGAGACGGTCTCGGTGCCGGGGTAGCCGAGCACGACCATCGCCGCCGTGTCGCCGACGAGGACGAGGTCGACGCCGGCCTCCTCGGCGACGCAGGCCGAGGGGTAGTCGTAGGCGGTGACCATCACGATCGGCTCGCCACGCTCCTTCATCTCGGCCAGGCGGGGCAGGCTCACCGGCTTGCGCCCGGCGGCGCTCATGCCACGGCCTCCGGGGTGAGCAGCACCTCGGGGTGGCTGTCGACGGCGACCGAGGCGTTGTCGTCGTCGACGTGGACGACGACCGGCGAGTAGGCCTCGAGGTCGCTCTCGTCGTAGGCGCCGAAGGAGGCGACGATGATCTTGTGGCCGGGGCGGGTCAGGTGGGCGGCGGCGCCGTTGACCTGCATCGTGCCCGAGCCCGGCTCGCCGTCGATCACGTAGGTGACGAAGCGGGCGCCGTTGTCGATGTCCCAGACGTGGACCTGCTCGTTGGTGATCAGGTCGGCTTCCGCCATCAGCTCGGTGTCGACCGTGATGCTGCCGATGTAGTCGACGTCGCAATCGGTCACCGTCGCGCGGTGGATCTTGGACTTGAGCATCTGCCTCTGCATCACGCCTCCAGTTCGATGTTGTCGATCAGGCGGGCGGGACCGACTCGGGCCGCCACCGCCACCAGCACCTGCCGCCCGTCCAGCTCGGCGACCTCCTCCAAGCTCTCGGGATCGCGGGCCTCGAAGTATTCGGGCTCGATTCCGGCCTGCTCCAGCTCGCGCCGTCCGGCGGCCAGCCCGGCCACCAGCGACTCTTCCCGGGCGACCCGCTCGACCGCGCCGAGCGCCCGCGAGAGCGCCGTCGCCCTCGTGCGGTCCTCGTCGCCCAGGTAGGCGTTGCGCGAGCTCATCGCCAGGCCGTCGGCCTCGCGCACGATCGGCAGCGCCTCGATCCGCACCGGGATGTCGAGGTCGCGAACCATGCGGCGGATGACGACGACCTGCTGGGCGTCCTTGCGCCCGAAATAGGCGACGTCGGGCTGAACGCTGCCCAGCAGCTTGGCGACGACCGTGGCGACGCCGTGGAAGTGCTCCGGGCCGCGGCGGGCGGGGTCGCCGCAGAGGACCTCGGTGAGGCCGCCGCCGACCGAGACCGTGGTCGCGAAGCCGTCCGGGTAGACCTGCTCGACCGGCGGCGCGTAGATCAGGTCGACGCCGGCGGCGGCGGCGAGCTCGGCGTCGCGCTGCTCGTCGCGGGGGTAGCGGTCGAGGTCCTCGCCGGGGCCGAACTGGGTCGGGTTGACGAAGAGGCTCATCACGACCAGGTCGCACTCGGCGCGGGCAGCGTGCAGCAGCGAGAGATGGCCCTCGTGCAGGCAGCCCATCGTCGGCACGAGGCCGATCGAGCGCCCTTCGCGGCGCGCCGCGGCCAGGGTCGCGCGCAGCTCGTCCTTCGCGCGGACGAAAGTCACGCCGTCTATTGCGTGCGAATGCTCAGTCAGTACGAGGCTCATCCTGGTCCATGCCCTTCGGGGTCACGGCCGAGCTACGAAGTATAGGCAGGCTCAGTTGCGGAACTGTATGGCCCTGATCACACGGGCCGGGGCGCCGGCGGCGATCGAGCCGGCGGGGATGTCCTCGGTGACGACCGAGTTGGCGCCGATCACGCAGCGCTCGCCGATCTCGACCCCGCTGGTGACGACGCAGTTGACCCCGAACCAGCAGTTGGCGCCGATCTTGACCGGGCCGTCGCTGCTGAAGCCCTGCCAGGTGACCGGCGTGTCCGGGTCGTCGAAGCGGTGCTCGCCGTCGCCGACGAAGCAGCCGTTGGCGAACATCGTGTGGGCGCCGATCTCGATCCGCTCGTAGGCGGCGAGCATCGTGTTGCGGTTGAGGAAGCAGCCCTCGCCGATCGCGATCGTCGCCTCCGGCGCCAGAGTCAGCCAGCAGCCCGGCTCGAGCAGGGTGCCGGCGCCGATCGTCAGCCGGCCCTCGTCGAGCGCCTCCAGCAGCTCGCCCTCGACCGGCTTGCGAATGAAGAACTCGCCGCGGGCGGCGTGCCGGGCCAGGCGCAGGCGCCGCAACGGCCGCCGGTTGCGCTCGTACCAGCGCCGCTTGCTCCACCAGAGTCGCCAGCCTCCGCTCATCGGCTGCATAGACTGACGTGCGTGAGCGATCTGCGCGGCGGAATCGACCTCGGGGGCACGAAGATTCAGACCGTCGTCGTCGACGGCGACAGCGAGGTGCGGGGCAAGGCGCGCCAGGCGACCCCGACCGATGGCGGGCCCGCCGACGTCGCCGCAGCGATGGCCGAGGCGATGCGCGAGGCCGCCCAGGACGCCGGGATCGAGACCGGCGAGCTGCAGGGGGTCGGCGTCGGCTCACCCGGCGACGCCGACGGCAAGACCGGCGTCGTCTCCACGGCCCGCAACCTGCCCGGCTGGGAAGGCAGCTTCCCGCTCGGCGAGACGCTGGCCGAGGCGCTGGGCGCCGAGGTGCGGATCGGCAACGACGTCCAGGTCGCCGTCGACGGCGAGCACCGGCTCGGCGTCGGCCGCAAGTACCCCTCGCTGCTCGGCGTCTGGTGGGGTACCGGGGTCGGCGGCGGCATCGTCCTCGACGGCAAATCCTGGCTCGGCCGCGGCGCCGCCGGCGAGATCGGCCACATCGTGGTCGAGCGCGACGGCGCCAGGTGCCCCTGCGGGCGCAGGGGTTGCATGGAGGCCTACGCCGGCCGCAAGGCGATGGAACTCGAGGCGCGCAAGCGCCATGAGGAGGGCCACAAGACGGACCTCTTCAAGCTGATGGAGAAGCACGGCAAACCGCGCCTGACCAGCGGCATCTGGGAGCGGGCGCTCGACCACGGCGACCACCTGGCGAAGAAGCTGATCGAGCGCGCGATCGAGGCGCTCGGCACCGGCGTCGCCTCGGCCTGCAACGTGCTCGACGTCGAAGCGGTCGTGATCGGCGGCGGCCTCGGCGACAGGCTCGGCGAGCGCTACATGGACGAGCTCGAGGCCGAGATGCAGAAGCACCTCTTCGCCGGCGACGACCCGCCGCACATGCAGGTCGCCGAGCTCGGCGACCTCGGCGGCGCGATCGGCGCCTCTCTACTCGTCGCAGCCTAGGCGGCGACCGGCTCGCGCCGCTTGCGCGAGCGCCTCGGCTTCGCCGGCATGAGCAGCTCGGCGAGGAAGCGACCGGTGTGCGAGGCCTCGACCGCGGCGACCTCCTCCGGGGTGCCGGTGGCGACGACCTCGCCGCCCTCTTCGCCGCCGTCGGGACCGAGGTCGATCAGCCGGTCGGCGGTCTTGATCACGTCGAGGTTGTGCTCGATCACGACCACGGTGTTGCCGGCGTCGACGAGGCGGCCGAGCACGTCGAGCAGGCGCTGCACGTCGGCGAAGTGCAGGCCGGTCGTCGGCTCGTCGAGGATGTAGAGGGTGTCGCCGGTGGCGACCTTGGAGAGCTCGGTCGCCAGCTTGACCCGCTGCGCCTCGCCGCCCGAGAGCGTCGTCGCCGCCTGGCCGAGGCGGATGTAGTCGAGCCCGACGTCATGCAGGGTGCGCAGGCGGCGGGCGATCTTGGGCACGTTCTCGAAGAACCCGACCGCCTCCTCGACCGACATCTCGAGCACGTCGGCGATGCTCTTGCCCTTGAAGCGGACCTCGAGCGTCTCGCGGTTGTAGCGCCTGCCGTGGCACTGCTCGCAGGGGACGTAGACGTCGGGCAGGAAGTGCATCTCGATCTTGATCTGGCCGTCGCCGCGGCAGACCTCGCAGCGGCCGCCTTTGACGTTGAAGCTGAAGCGGCCGGGCTTGTAGCCGCGCGCCCGCGCCTCCTGGGTGTGGGTGAAGAGCTGGCGGATGTGGTCGAAGACGCCGGTGTAGGTCGCCGGGTTGGAGCGCGGCGTGCGCCCGATCGGCGACTGGTCGATGTTGATGATCTTGTCGATCTGGCTGAGCCCGTCGATCCCGTCGTGGGCGCCGGGGCGCAGCTTCGCCTGGTGCAGGCGGTTGGCGACCGCGTGGTGCAGGGTCTCGTTGACCAG
>DASTVL010000013.1:0-20506 GCA_035759115.1 Solirubrobacterales bacterium
TGCGTCGATCGCGGCCCCCAGCGGGTGCTCGCCGTCGGCCGCGTGCCCGCTGGGCGAAAAGCAGGAGGTGACAAGGACGCCGAAGCGCCGGGCGAGGTAGGTGACGTCGGGGGCGACCCTGGCGTCGCAGGAAATCCCCGCCGCCGCGCTCACGTCGGCGGGCAGCGGCGCCAGCCTGCGCGGGGAGAACGCCCGGCGCACCGGGCCGATCGGTCCTGCGGGCCTCACCGCCGAGGCGACGCAGCCGCCGCCGGAGACCGCCTCCGGCTCGACCGCGCCCCCGTCAGAGGAGCCGCCCCCGCCGCGAAAGCCGTAGCGCACGGCGCGCGCCATCACCTCGTCTGCGTAGTTCGCGACCCCGTCCGCACAGGCGCCGTAGTAGTTGCATGCGGCCTCGCGGTAGGCGGCGTGGGAGCGGCCGGCGAGGCCGAAGACCGGGCGCATCATCCGCGCGGCGGTGAAGACCGCGTCGGCGGGGCTGAACGGGTCGGCGCCCCCGCCGTCGGCGTCGACGCGGTAGCGCTCCCAGATCGTCGGACCGGGTCCGGGGCTGCACGCGCTTTCGCGCACCATCCCGATCTGCATCGGGCCGCCGCAGCCCGAGGGGTAGACCTGAGCACAGGAACCGTGGCCGCACTCCTGGAAGCCGATCGAGGCGAGGAAGGCCCATTCGACGTCGAAGCGCTGCCCGGCCCGTTGGTAGATGCGAAGCCGCTCGGGTGGGATCTCGCGCACGCCCGCTTTGCTCGCCGGAGAGGCGAGCGCCGATCCGCCGCCCCCGCCGAGGCAGGCGATCTCGCCGCCGAGGATCGCCATCACCGCCCCGGTCACCGTGACGAGCACGACCACGCAGGCCGCGAGGCCGCCGAAGGCCAAGAGCCCTCCTGCGTTGCGCGGGCGACTCACCGGCCCCTCTTCTTCCGGCGACCCCGACGCAGGCGCGAGAAGCGCCGCGGCCTCCGGGGTCCGCCCTCCTCGGCCGACTTCCCGGCGTCCGGTTTCCGCGGATCCCGGCGGCGGCGCTCGCGCTCAGCGCGCAACTCGGCGTCGAGGCTCTCGCCATCGCCCTTGCGGTTCTCCGCCGGCGCCTCGGGTGGGCCGGGCGGCGCCTGGCGGGCTCGCCGCGCGGGACGCCCGTCGGCAGATTTCGAGGAGCCCGAACCACGCGGGCGCTCGGGCGCGGAGGATTGGTCGCCGCGCTCGCGACGCTGCGCGTCATCCCAGGCGCGCGCGGCCGGCTCCGTCAAGGGCTCGCGCCGCGAGCCCGGCTCCTCTCCCCGCTCATCCCTTTCGCCGCGCTCGCCCCCGGCTCGCCCGCGCTCCCGCGACTGCGAGCGCCGCCCAGGCTCAGCTGCGGGCGCGCCGCGGCCGACCTGGCGGCTGTAGGAGGTGCCGAAGAGCGGGGCGGGGCCGGCGGGGCTGGTGCTGGGGGCGGCGCGACGGGAGTTGAGCCGCCCCAGCGCGCGGCCCGGCGCGCCGGCGGCCGAGCGCGCGGCGCGCCCTGCCCCGCGCAGCCCCCGACCCGCGACGCGGGCGCCGTAGTAGAGGCCGAGCACGCGCACGGCGCCCTCGCGCCCCGGCGCGCCGGAGCCGGTGGCGATCCCGATCAGGCTCTCGCTGAGCGCCTTGCGCTGTAGGAAGACCGCCCAGAAGAAGAGTGCCTGCAGGCCGAAGGACAACAGCCAGCCGAGCGAGTCGGTGGCGCTCGCGAGCGCCCCGTTGACCGCCAGCAGGATCGCCAGCAGCAGCGAGTAGGCGACCTTGCGCAGGAGATACCCGGCGAGCTTTTCCAGCCAGCTCTTAAAGAAGGCGTGCCCGCGGCCGGGGATCGCCGCGGCGACCAACGCCACCGGGGCGAAGGCCAGCGTCAACAACAGCAGCACCTGGGCGAGGATCACCCCGACCGCGAGCGCGCCGAGCAGGCAGAAGGCGCCGAGCTCGCCGACGAAGACGAGGATCGCGATCAACAGCCGCTGGTATTGCCCGCCCTCCTCCATCGCGTCGGTCGCGGGCTTGTCGGCGACGCCGAGCCGGTAGCCGCGCGCGCCCTGCGCGACCCGCGATGCGTCGCCGTGGTTGAGCGCGTCGTACTCGGCGTCTCGCTCCTCGGTGCCGGGGCCGAAGCGCAGGAAGCGGTGTGCGTACTTGGCGGCGTTGTTGACGCAGACCTTGCCGCCGGAGCCGACCTCTTCGCCCGCGCGCAGGCGGCGGGCGAGCGAGGCGGCGCGGCCGGGGTCGGCGGAGAGCGGGCGCACCGCGACCGAGTCGGGGTCGGAGTCCTCATCGCCGCTCCCTGCCGCGACGCAGTGCTCGACCCCGCCGAACTCCAGCACCACCCAGGGCTTGAAGACGAGCAGGTCAAAGAGCTGGCGCGCCCCCGCGTCGCGCGCCGCGGCGCCGCCCGAGGTGCCGCCGTGGTCGGCGACCGAGAGGAAGGCGACCGACATTCGGTTCGCCCACTGCGAGGCGGCTCCGATCGTCTGCGCGGGCTGGAAGACGAAGAAGAGCGCGGCCACTATGTAGATCAGGGAGAGGGCGAGCGCTCCCGCGGTCTCGGCGTAGCGGCGCTGCACGAGCGCCTTCCACATCGCCCAGATGCCGGCGACGGTGACCGCGAGCGCCAACCAAGGGCCGCCGAAGACATTTGCGTAGATCGCGTGGATCGCCCGCGCGACCGGCCCGAGCGCCCCCGCCCCGCCGGTCGCGTCCGAGCCGCGCACAAGGTCGAGGCTGAAGGCGAAGCCGAAGAGCTCGATCAGCAGGTTGGCGAGGAAGCTGGTCAGCGCCCACAGCACGCTGGTCAGGAAGTAGGCGATCATCGGCGCCACGCCGGAGGCGTCCACGCCGCCGGTCAGCGAGGCCGAGATCGCCTCGAAGTGCTGGTCGAGCGCGTAATGGCTGAGCGGGTAGCGGCCCGGCAGCCCGCCCGAGCCCAGCGGCGAGGCCGGGCCGACGTTGCCCCACACGTCGCTGGCCGCACCGGCGAAGGGATGGGCGAGCAGGACGAGACCGGCGCTCAGCGCGAGCACGACAGCGGCTCGGCGGATCACGCCCGCTCCTCCTTCGGCGTGTTGTCGAGCGCCGCCAGCAGCTCTCCAAAGACGAGGTCGACCTGCAGCTCCCCGACGCGACCGTCGAGATCGCGCATCAGGCACATCCCCTGGCGGTATTCGGTCAGCCGCGAGCGCAGCGCGGTGTCGGAGGGGTCCAGTCCCACCAGCGCCAACGCCCGCTCGGCCTCAGCGAGGGAGTCCTGGCCGAAGAGGAAGTAGACCCCGACCAGCTCGGAGAGATCGCCGAGGTCGGCGAGCCGCTGAGTCGCCAGCAGGATCGTCGCGTTCATCGCGCGACCGAGCCGCACCAGGCGGTTCAGCAGCGTGCGGCCCTGGGTGGATGCCAACAGAAACCACGCCTCGTCCAGCAGCACGATCTTGTGTCGTTGTCGGTTGCCGCTGACGAGGCGCAGAGCTTGTGCCGCGACCAGGGAGAGCGTCGCCACCGACACTCTCTCCGCGCGGGTGTAGGTCTCGCGGGAGGCGCCGGGGTCGGGCAGGGAGAGGCCCGGCGTGCGGATCGTTATGACCGAGAGCTCGCTCACCTACGCCGCCTCCTCCACAGGCGCGAAGCCCAGGCGCGCGAGTCCGAAGTCCGAGAGAACCTCCAGCGCATCGCCCGCCTCGCGCGCGGCCTCGGCCTCCGAGGCACGCAGGCGCGACACCACCCGCATCAGGCTGCGCTCCCCCGCCCTGACCGCGTCGCGCACGGCGCGGTCGATCGCGTTCTCCCAGGCCGGCGGCGGGTCGCGCAGCAGCTCGAGGAGGTAGGAGGAGGCGAGCTCCTCGCGCAGCTCGGGCAACCCGACCGCCAGCGGGTCGAGCTTGCCGCGGTTTCGCTCCTCGCCGTCGAGCTCGACCACCTCGACCCGCCCCTCCAGGCCCGGCGCGCCCTCCAGGTTGTGGTCGGGCTTGGGGTCGAAGTCGACCACCAGCGAGCCGCGGCGCTCGGCCCCGTAGGCGATCGCCTGCGCGGCGAGCGTCTTGCCCGAGCCGAGCGTGCCGGCGAGCAGCACCGCCGAGGGGCGGGCGGTCCGCGGAGCCTCGGTCGGGTCGTAGCGCACCGGGCGCCGCGCGGCGCCCAGCGTGTGGCCGATGTATGGGCCGGCGGGGGAGCCCAGGGCAGAGGTGGCGGTCGGGACGCTCGCGCCCAGCTGCTCGACGGTCATCTGCTGGCGGTAGTCGCCCAGCGAGCCGGCGTCGGTGCGCGGCAGGTGATCGAAGAAGAGGCGGTGCTGCAGCCCGCGCGGGCGGTGCAGGCGGACCTCGCCGAAGCGCTCGCGCAGGGCCTCGACGCGGCGCTCGAGCTCGTCGCGGTCGGGGGCGCCGACCGCGACGCCGAGATAGGCGCGCAGCATCGGTGGGTGCGCGGAGGACTGTAGGAGCGCCTCGTACTCGCGCGCCAGCTCGCGGTCCTCGGAGGCCTGCCAGCCAGGGCCGACCTGGGAGCCCTCGGCCTCCTCGCGCCAGGCGTGCTCGGCGTCGAGGATGCGCTTTCGCACCTGCCCCAGCGCCTCGCGGTTGCCGACCCAGCGCGCGTGCAGCACGGCGTCGGCCGCAAAGCCGGCGTCTTCGAAGGGCGCGTGCAGCAGCTCCGCGTCGCCGGGAAACTCGGCCTCCTCGGCGAACGAGCCCGCGCAGAGAAAGGCCTGGTAGGAGGTCCCCTCTTCGGCCTCGACGGCAAGCGAGGGCGGCGCGCCGGGGTCCTCTGACATCGGCGCGTTGGCGCAGCGCCAGAGGTCGTGGCCCAGCGGCTCGTAGGCCGGCTCGTTCTCCCCATCCGCCACCACGAGCGCGTCGGGCTCCCAGTGCTCCTCCAGCTCGGGCTCGGCGACCCCGCGACAGGGGGCGCGGCGCAGTAGCGACTGCAGTTCGGCGGTCGTGGCCCGGCGCAGCCCCAGCAGCGCCGAGAGTCGCTCGAAGCAGCGTCGCTCCGCGGAGGCCAGCTCGCTCAGCTCGGCGCCGGAGATCGGCCGCCGGCCTCCCACCCCGGCGATCTCCTCGATCCTGCGCCGCGCCCGGCCCAGCGAGCGCAGCTGCCCCTTCGCCGGCTCGCCCAGCGAGACGGCGAGGTAGACCTCCGGCACACAGGAGCCGAGCTCGGCGAGGCGAGACTCGTGACCGCGCAGGTAGCTCCGCCAGGCCTCGGGGTCGGCGTGGCGAGGGTCGGCTGCCCCTTCCAGTTCGGCGGCGTAGCGATCGGCCGCATAGGCGCGCTGCACCCGCCAGATCGAGAAGTCGGCGCCGACCAGATGGCCGAAGCGCTCGAGGCGACCCAGCAGGCCCCACTTGCCCTCCTCGGGGAGGAACCGGTAGGAGACCGTGGCCACCCGGTAGAGGGCCGCCGCCTGCCCGCCGGGGCCGATCAGCACGTTTCGCCGCGCGTAGCGCAGTGGGAAGCTGATCACCGGCGCCCCTCCGAATCCTTGGGGCGAGCCACCCACAGCCCTCCTCCGCCCCGCACGGGGTGGCCGAGGGGCGGCAGTGCCCGCCCGAGAGAGCGCCTACGCGGAGCCAGGCGCAGCGCCAGCCAGGAGGCGGCGAAGCGGTCCGCGCGCCGCCCGTCGGGGGTCGCCTGCGTGGCAAGCGTCGCCACGGAGGCCGGGATCACGATCAGGCGCAGCGGCCAGTCGAGCAGCCCGAGCCCGAAGCCGAGGATCCAGGCCGCGGCGAACGCGGCGAGGCCTGCGAGCAGCGCCGCTTCCCGGCCGCCGAGCAGCCCGCCCGCAAGCGCAGCGCTCAATCCGAGCAGCCCGTCGAGCGCCCTCGAGCCGGAGCCCAGCGCGAGGACCGCGACGAGCGCGGCGGCGGCGTAGGCCAGCCAGCGCAGGGGGACGCCGCCGGGCACCGGCAGCCTGTGGCCCTCGACCTGGTAGATCCTCCGCTCGGGGCGGAAGATCCGCTGGTAGGAGCGGATCGGCTCGCTCGCGGTGCTCACGGGAGAATCTGCCTTCCGATCACCCGCGCGGCGTTTGCCACCTGGTCGGGGCTGAAGACGAGCCAGCCGACCAGGACGGCGGCGACGAAGAAGAGCGCCAGCTCCTGCAGGCGGCGGTTGAGCAAGAAGACGAGGCCGACGACGGCGACGATCCCGCCGTAGATCTGCGCGGCGTAGCCGCGCAGCAGCGAGCCGAGGTTGCGGCCGACGTCGTTGCCGGCGGCGAGCGCAAAGGGGGCGAGCAGCAGCGCCGCCGCCAGGGCCGCCAGCGCCACGAGGGCGAAAGTCGCGCGCCGCCTCACGACAGGCCTCCCTCGACGGCCTCGACGTACCAGCGGCTGCGCCTCACCACACGAAGGCGATAGGCGAGCCGGTAGACCGTGCCCGTGGCGGCGTCGCGGAACCGCCCCGTGACCACCACGACCCGCCCGCGCCCTTCTCCGTCGCCGAGCTGGGCGACCGACCCGGCGGAGGCGACCGGCTCCAGCTCCCCGGCCAGCGGCGTGACCGAGGCGCCCGGCGCCAGCAGGTAGGAGAGGTCGCGGGCCGAGCGGGCGCTGAGGTAGGCGGGCAGGAACTTCGCCGCCAGCGCCCGGATCGCACCCGCCTCGGGACCGGCGAGCGGCCGGGGTCGCTCCGCGACGACCCCGGCCGTGCTCGGCGCCGCGACCACCCAGGGCGCGCCCGTCACCGCCACCTCTCCCGCTCCCGAGCGGGAGATCGGGACGGCGAGGTAGAGCGCGCGCCCGTCGCGGAGCTCGCAGGCGACGGTGAGGACAGTCCTGCCGCCGCCAAAGTTCTCGATCCCGCTCACGGCCGCCTGGGTCACCTCGCCGCCACGGCCCGGCACCGTGCGCCCACGGCCGATCCGCGCGCCCTCGGCCAGGAACGGGGTCAGCGAGCGCGGTGAGCGGTGGGCGAGGTAGGCCCGCGCGAAGCCGACCGCGAGAGCCTCGCTCGCCGGGCTGGCGAGCGAGGCCGCGGCGTGACCCGCCGGGGCGGCGTCGCGGGGCGACTCGAGAATCGACAGGCCTCCCCTGAAGATCAGCAGGCCGATCGCGACCCAGATCGCGAGGCGCCCCGCCGCTCGCGCGGCGGGGGCGCCGGTGAAGTCCACCCCCTTTCTCTTGTTACCTACTTTCGAATTCACTCTCGGTCCTCCTGACTCGCCCGGTGTGAGTGCCACCTCGGGCGGTGTGTGTGTTTGTGTCGGGAGTCAGGAGTACCGCGGGGGAGGCGAGATGGCTACAAACCCGCAAACGCGCAAACGCGCGTTTGCGGGTCCATGCTGCGTGTGTGCTAGGCACGCGATTTCGTGCCTGGAGACAAGTCCTGAGATGTGACAGTGGGCAAGGCGACGGGGCGCCAGGCCGGGCGCGGAACTAACCGTCACCGACCTCGTCGGCGATCTGTTCGATCACCCAGCAGGCGCTCCAGTCGGCGATCTCATAGGTGGTCGTGCTCGACTCGCGCGAGCGGACGAGGACGCCCGCACGCCAGAGGATGCCGAGATGGTGGGAGGCGTTCTGATGGGGCAGCCCGACCCGGTCGGCAAGCTCCTGCACACTGCCCTCGCCCTCGCGGAGCGCCTCCAGCAGGGCGATCCGGTTGGGCTCGGCCATTACCCGCAGCCGCTCGGCGGTCAGCTCGATCGCACGCTCTGAGAGCGGCCGGGATATCGGGTCCCGCCGCATCGCACCGTCGCCTACAGCCCGAACTCAGGCGAGGACCGGGAGCCGTCGACCAGCCCCCCGCCGCCACCTGCGGGTTCGCCTGCGGGTGGCGGGACATGCTCGGGCTGGGGCGGTTCGGAGAAGGGCGGCGGTTGCGCATCGGGCGGCCCGGCTTCGGCTTCAGCAGATCTCTCGTCCCGATCGGGGCTGCCGTCGCCCCGATTCATCGGCCGCGCTCGGCGCTTTTGCTCAGAGCGACCCCGTCCCGCCCCTGCCGTGCCATCGAGGCGGGGTGGCCGGGTGCCGGATCGGGGCGTGGTCGGAGGGCTTTCCCTGGTGACCCGGCCGGGCCTGGAATCGGCCGGGCGGATGGGGGGTTGCTCCGTCACGGCGCCCCCGTCACCACCCCCAGCCAGGCGCAGAGCAACCCAGGCGAGCGTCACCGCCAGCCCGAGCACCCCGCATACGCAGCCGAGGCGCCGAACCCAGAGGCCCTTCGAAGAGCGACCCGGCTCGGCGCCGGACCTCTCCTCGGAGGGCTCTCCCGCGTTGAGCCGCTCCTCCAGATCCCTCCACGTATCGGGATGTGTGTTCGAGTCAGGTGAGTCTCGGTCTTCGCGTTCCATGTGTAGCCCCTTTCACACATGTATCCGTGCGAGCGGGGTCCGGCGCCACCCCTTTTGCAAAAGAGTGCGCCCGGCGAACGCGCCTTCAAAGCTTGGCTACCTGTTCACGAACAGTGAATCGCGCAGCGCCCGGTAACTCTCAGAGACCGAACTCGGACGCAGTGGAGGATCGCGAACCGCCGGTGCTCCCTCCGCCTGACTCCCTCGCCCCGGAGGAGTAGTTCGGAGCGGGAGTCCCCGCGCCGGCCGCCTCGGCGCCGAATTCGGTCCCGGTCTGAACACCGGAGACAGTCGGGCCAGCCGAGTCGGTATCGGGCGCTCGCGGCGTGGAGCGTCGAGCCCGCGCGCGGCGGGAGCCCGTGCGCGACCGCGACTCGGGGCGATGCGTGGTCGCGCTCGGGGCCGGCGAGGAAACAGGGCTCTCCGACGCGTCCGAGCGCTGGGGGAGGGAGGGGCTCTGCGGCGGCTGCGCACTGCGCTCCTCGACGCCGGAACCAGCGGGCTCTAGGCCGATGCCGGGTACCACCCCGGCAGCGAGGCAGCCGGCGGCAAGCGTTCCCGCGACGCAGACCGAAGCGACCTTCGCCGCAGAGAGGCCCGCGACCTGGCCGGCCACCGCATCCCCGCCGGAGCCCGGCAGGACGCCCGTGGCCCGGATCGCCAGCTCGCGCAGGCGCTCGCGAAGCGCCCGGGTGGTCCCGATCAGCGCCTCTGCGCCCCCGCCGGCGGCGTCGAGCAGGCGTGCCGGCAGATCACCGGCTCGCCCGCCCGCCGGTCCCTCAGCGACCGCCAGCAGGGCCGCCGTGGAGGCGATCTCTCCGAGTCGGCCGCGCATCCGCGCCACCTCGACGCTGCAGGAGCGGCAGTGGCGCAGGTGGGCTTCGATCGCATCTCGCTCTGCCCCGCTCGCCTGCTCGGCGACGAGACGGCGCAGCCGCTCGGCTCGCATTTCCGCGCAGCGCGCGCCGCTGTCGATCGCCTCGAAGGCGGCGAGCGCCCGCGCGTTGGCGCGCTGGATCACCTTGCGGTAGGTGCGCGACCGCAGGCCCGGATTGCGGCGCAGGATCTCCTCGGGCGTGAGGCCGAGCCGGTGGCGCTGCAGGAAGAGCCGGCGATCGCGCTCGGGGAGCGAGGCGATCGCCTCGCGGCCGATCGCCACCGCCTCGCGAGCCTCGGCCGCCTCCGCGACGCTCTGCGTTGTCGGATCGCTGCGTGTCAGGGCCTCCTTTAAGGGCGCGATCTGCAAGACGTCGCGGTGGCGGCGCTCGTCGATCGCCTTCTGCCGGCAGGCCTGCTTGAGCAGGGCCACGGTCTGCGCCCGGTTGAAGCCTTCGCCGAGCGGGTCGCGCCTGCGCATGATCCGCTCAAGGGTGGCGGCGAAGATCTCCTCGGCCTCCCCCTCGTCGCACCCGAAACGGCGTAGTTCGGCCAAGCACCCGGCCCTCGCGGAGGCATAGACGCGGGCGAAGTGGTGGGCTGCCTCGACGCTCAGCCCACCCGAGGCCGCGCCCGGCCTCTCTCGCGGACGGCTCGCCACGGTTCAGCCTCCCGCCCGCGCGGGCACGACAACCAGCCGCAGCAGCCTGGAGATCCCGGTCTCATACGGGAAGCCGCCCTGCTTTCTCACCTCCGCCCGCATCAGGTAGAGGGTCGGGCGATCGGTGCGCGTGAAGCGGTAGACGATCCTGGCGCATCCGTTGCGCCGCGTGCGGTAGCGGCGGAAGGCGAGCCAGCCCTCGCCTCGCTTTACCTGCAGGGTGAGGAGAACACCGGCCCTGCGCGGCCCGGGGACACAGGCACGGAAACGGGCGAAGCGCTTGTTGCGCACCACCCGCCTGCGCACCCTGAAAGAGGGCCGCACCCGCGTCAGCAGCCGCACCGAGGAGGCGATCTCGCGGTGCCCGGTGCGATGGGCGACGATCAGCTCGCGCGAGGGCCCCGCCGGAACCGGGAAGCGATAGCGCCCGTCGTCCCCCGACAACGCCAGACCGAGGAACTCGGGCTCGGCGTCGGTGAGCGTGCGAGAGAACACGCAAAGCGGCGAGCCCGCGACCCCGGCGCTCCGCCGGCCGGTGAGCCTCCCGCGGAGCGCCATTCCCCTCCCCTGCCTGACGACCCGCCGCGCTCTGCCGCCGGGCAGGACCGCGCTCAGCGCCTGGCCCCCGACATCGGAGCGAACGCAGCGATAGGAGAGCGGCACGGTCGAGGGGGCGCCGACGTTGCCCTCGGCGTCTGAGACCCTGAGCCGCAGCGCGTGGGCGCCGCTCTCGCGCGCGGTCTCCAGCTCCCTGATCGCCGAGATGCCCCGGCCCTCGACCGTGCGCGCGGTGACGACGTCCCCGCCTCGGTTCAGGACTTCGTAGTGGGCGGCGACGACCGGGGAGCCGTCGTCGGCGATGTTGCGCCAGCGCACGTCGAAGCCCTCGCTCTCCCGCGAGGCCGAAGGCGCGGCGACAGAGACCTCCTGCGGGGCCGCGGGCGGGGTCGTGTCGCGCGGCAGCGACACGCTCGCCGCCGCGCCGACGTTGCCCTCGCCGTCTAGGAGCCGCAGGCGCACCTCGCGCGCATCCCCCTTTAGAGGTGTGCGCAGCTCACCGATCGCCTCGATGTTGGCCCCGCGCGCGGTTCCGGAGTCGAGAACCGCGCCGGCGCCGCCCAGCACTTGGAAGCGGGCGGAGTCGATCGGCGCCCCGGCATCGACGATGTTGCGCCAGCGCAGGCTGAAGCCGTCGACCCGCCGGGCGAGGCTCTCGGCCGCAACGCGAAGCTCCTGCGGGGCCGCGGGCGGCGTCGTGTCGCGGGGGACCGGCGCCTCGGCGGCGGGGCCGATCAGGCCGACCTCGTCCTCTAGGCGCACGCGCAGGGTGTATGCGGCGGGTTGTGCAGGTCCCTCGATGGCCGAGAGGCTCGTCGGGTTCGTCGCCGAGACGGTCTTCTCGGGCGCGACAACCTGCCCGGCCGCGTTGCGGATCTCGTAGTGGACCTTCTTGATCGGGCTGCCGGCGTCGGGCGGCAGCGAGAAGGCGGCGCCGAAGCGCGGCAGGTAGCGCGCGGTGTTGGCGCTCGTCACCTTCAGGTCGGCGGGCTTGCCCGGCGCGGAGTTGTCGGTGCGCACCGTGCGCTGGTCGCAGGACTCCGAATCGGAGCCGAAGCCGTCGGCCTGGGCGAAGTCCTGGGCGCAGATCCGCAGCGTGTGCTGGCCATCGGAGAGACCCGCGGTGTCGAGCCCGTGCGAGCGCCCCCAGGGACCGCCGGTCGGGCAGGGCTGGAACTGGCGCGCGAACAGGCCGCTCGCGCTTGAGCTCGCGTCATCGCAGGAGCCGCCGTGGTCAAGCGTGCGCAACGTCGAGTCGTTGACCCGTAGACGCTCCCACCGAATGCCCGAGCCGCGGTCGGAGGTCTCCCAGGTGACCGCATGGGAGCCGCGCACCCAGCCGCCCTTCATCAGTGCCGAGCCATCGGTGAAGCGGGCGCGCGAATCCTCGCGGTCGGCGAGGACGAGGCTGATCGTGTTGGCGTCCACGGCGTTCCAGCCCCCGCGATCACAGCCCGCCTGGCGCATGCAGGTCAGCTCGAAGATGAAGCGGCGGTAGTCCCCGTAGCCGGAGAAGGGCCACGGGTGGGAGGAGAAGACCGGCGTCGGCGTCCACTGAAAGCCGCTGTTGGGAGAGCCCGTCCCCTGCAAGAGGATGTGGTGTCCGCCGCCGCCGAAGTCTTCGCCCCAGAAGCGCCCGCGCCAGCCGTCGTTGAAGTTGCCCGGCATGCGCGTGAAGCCGCCGGCGGCGACGATCGCCACCCAGGGCGGCACGGTCCAGGAGATCGAGCCGTAGGCGTTGACCCCGGCGCTGCCGCCGGACTGGTTCTCGGCGATCCGCAGGAAGGCCGAGTTGCCGGCCGGGTCGGGCGCGGGGCCGCAGTAGTTCTCAAAGTTGAAGATCCCGCCGGGGTTCTGCGGGCTGGTCGTGTTGGTCGCCGTCTGGAAGCTGTTTGAGCCGTTGTTGCCGGCACAGAGCAGCATCTTGTAGTCGGCGGCCTTGGCCGTGGCGGTCGCTATGACGGCCACGGCCAGGGCCAGTAGGAGGCCGCCCAGGGCAACCGCGATTGGACGACGAACCGAACGATCTCTTGAATTGGACATTTCCCACTCCCTTGTCGCGAATCCACTTCCGGACGAGGGCCTCGATGGACCCTTCTGCCTCCCATCCGGATGAGCGGAGCTCCGCGCCACCCCCCAAAGCGGGATTTCGGCTAGTCCGTTTCGACTAAGGGCGTAAACAACGAGGTACGTAGTTCGTATCGGCTCAAGCGACCGTACATTCGTTGAGTATTGGCTGGTTAGCTAAAGGATCAGGCCACCTCTAACACTTATAGGCACTATGCGAAGCGAAGGCGCCTGTGAGCGCATGTCGACCTACGAGCGGCGGCACCCGTCACCTCAGCCCGCCTCCCGCTCCTCTCCTCGATGTCCGTAGCCGAGCGATCCGCCAGCACTTCGGCGTTCGACTAAGTGCGTAAATGACGTGGTACTCAACGAGGGCGAAGGGAGCCCATATATCGTTGAGTAAGTGCCGTTAGTTTGGCTAAAAGATCAACCTAAAGGTGACACTTATACATGGCGCATGGGGCTCAGAGTCGCCCAAGCGCCGTCAGTCGACTCAAGTGCCCGGGCTCAGCTTGCGCTCAGTTCTTCGGTGTGCCGCAAGAGGATGTCCAGCGCTGGGCGACAGCTATCCCAGATGGATCGAGTGACCTCCGCCTTCCCATCTCGCTCGAGCTCCTCGAGGGCACTCTCCATCCGCTGACTGATGTCGGGATACTCCCCAGCCACATCGACCTCTGGAACGATCCCGCGTTCGCTCAACCGGGGCCGCGCAGCTTCGACTCCCGCCTGAAGGAAGAAAAAGACCAATGCGCCGACGCTCGCAATGGCCGGCGGGTATCCGTTGGCCTCAAGCGCCCAACTCACCGCCATCAGGCTTCCCACATCTGCTTGGCGCTCCTGGGTGTGCCGGTCCTTCACGTGCTCAATCCCATAGTGCGCGAGCCCCGGTGGGGGCTCATCGGAGAGATGGCCGAGCACGATGTGGGAGTACTCGTGACCGATGACGAAGGCATCGCCCGCGGCGCACAGCAAACCGGCTCTTTCAGGGCTCCGCTCCGGCTCAAACGAATCCCCGTCCGAAAGCTCGGTTGCGCCTTTAACGATGTCGACGATAGTCGCCGCGAAACGGTCGGCCGTTCGTTGCGAATCGGATTCCACTTGCCCGGTTGCATAGAGGTTGACGGCATCGAGTCCGAGCGGGTGTTCGCCGAATTCCGGAGGCAATACCTCGTCGAGCACGCCAGCGACAATTCCCGCGGCCGGCAACCACAGAGGGTGCAAGGTGACTCGATAGAACCCATCGGAGAAGGGATGAACTTCGGCGGCGATCTGCTTCATCTTGGGGTCTCCGTAGGTAACGACCCTTCCGCCAGGTGCAAGCCGCAGCCCGCGCTCAAAGCCCGTGCGCAGAAACTCGTCTACTCCGCGAAGGCGCTCATCGGTGATGCTGTTGGTGGGGCACTCGTCGGGGCCCCCGATCATTCTCAACAACTCCTGATCGGAGGGCGAATTCGCGGCGGATTCACTCATCGCGGTCCTCCGGCACGGATCGAAGTGCTTCGATCGCAGCCGGCAAGTCCTCTGGCCGCGTCTCTATCCGCATCCCGTCTGACGTTTCGACGCAGAGCTGTCGCGACGGTAGCTTCCGATCGGGTCGTACCTCGATCTCGCCTTCCTGGCCGCTCGCGATCTGCGCCCTCCCCAGCTTGTCCCGCAAGAACAACATCGCCTGGGCGATCGTGACTCCACTGGCTGCGATCGAGGCGACCTCCGACAACACCTCCGGGAGCCCCGTGGCTCCCATCGGTCTCAGCGTCCCAGCTGAGGACAGCCCTGCCTCGTCCGGCAGTGCGGAGGCCATCTCCTCTAGATCCTCGCCGTCGAATCGGTCAAGCGAGTCGAACTGAATCCTTACACTTGTTCCTCCCACTTTTTGCAGCGTACTAAAAACTGTTGCGCACCTAACTAATCGCTCCCGTCTCGAACCGGCCCTCACCGGCACCGGTGAAGCCGGGCCTGTAGGTGATGCCATCGAGCAGATCGGCTGGCGGGACCTGAAGAGCACCTGCGACTTTGACCAGGGCGACGAGGGTGGGGACGTGGACTCTCCGCTCGTATTTGTTGATCGTGTCGCGGCTGACCGAGGCGAGAGTTGCCAAATCCTCCTGGCTGAGCCCGGCACGCTTGCGATAGCGCTTCAGATTTCCAGCGAAGGCCGCCTTGAAGGTCACGCCTCCGGGCCCCGGCCAACCTTGAAGCCGCCCTCGACGACCTCGATGCGCCCCGGCGCCCATTCGAGCCCGGCCAAGAGCTCCCCGGCCGGCACCGAGAGGCTGCCTGCCAGCTTCACGATCGTGTCGGCGCGAGGCGTGCGCTCGCCCCGCTCCAACAGTCCGATCTCGGTTCGGTGCAGGCCGGCGCGATAGCCGAGCTCTTCCTGGGAGAGCCTGGCCTGCCGTCGACAGCGGACAAGGTTTTGGCCGAACCCGGTCGCGACCTGGCACGAGCCCTTCAAGACAGGACTCCCTGGATCATCTCGGCGGGGCCGCCCTTGACCATCGAGGCGACGATCACTCCGCTGCGGCTCGTGTGCCCACCGTCGATCATCCAGCGGTCGCTGATCTGCCCGGCGGCGAGCACCGGGCAGCCGCCGCGCAATTCCTCGATGTCTGTGGCCGAGCGGCCCGCCGGCACTTCGACCAGCGAGGTCGCGCAGCGCCAAAGCGACCGGGGTCGGTCGGGGTCCATCACCGGGAACTCGATCCGCAGCAGTGTCACGGGCTCACCGACCGGGCTGCGGCCTTCCTCCGGGTCGCTCGCAAGCCTGCCCGTCACGACGGCGTGGTTGATCGGCGGCGGCAGGGAGAGCGGCATCTGGTCGTCTCCTCCGCCCGCACCTCGCCCGGTCATTTCGCCTCCCCGAGGACGTAGCTGCGAGGCTTTCGCTTCGCCTGTCGAACCCTCCCCGCCTTATCGAGCCGTGCCAGGCAGTTGGCCACGGCACCCGAGGAGCGCCCGATGCCCTTGCCGATCGCGCTCGGCGTCAGCGGACCGTCGCCCTTGCGCTTGCGCATGTAGGCGAGGACGAGGCCGTCGAGCTCGCCCGGGCCGAGACGGCCGTTGCGCGATTTAGCTTTGGTCTGCTTGCCGGGGCGCTTCGCTTTGCTTTTGGCTTTGGTCTTGGTCATGGTCCCTCCTGGCTGTCGGTGTTTCGGTTCCAAGCAGAGGTGGTCCGCCGCCCCGGGCGCGGCCCCGGGTTCTCGTCGGGGTCGGGCATCGAGTCGCCGGGCTCGGGCCACTCGGTCAGGCAGTAGGTGGCCGAGCCGAGGCGCCAGGCGTCCCAGCGCAGGCGCTCGCTCAGCTCGAACCAATCCTCCGAGCTCACCGGCTGGCGCTGGTAGAGCAGGTCGTAGCCGCGCTGCACGGCGGTGGTCAGCTCGTCCCTGAAGGCTTCGACCCGCAACGCAGCTTCGACCCGCGCGTGGCGCCAGGCGCGGTGCTGGGGCGACTCGGGAAGCTCGCCGATCTCACCCGCGCCACGATCACTGGCCAGGCGCTCGCGACCGACCGCGGAGAGGCCCCAGAGCGGCTCGCCGCGGGGCTCAGTCACGGTCACCAGGCCGGCGCGGCGCAGCTCTTCGTAGCGGGGCCACAGATGCTGGTTGTTCGACGGGACCGCCTCGAAGCCGAGATGTTCGGTGAGCCGGTAGGTCAGTACCGCCTCGTCCTGCTCATGCAGTTGGGCGCGCTCGAGCGCCGCGAGGATGAAGCCGTCGGTGACGGGCGCGTAGGCGGTCAGCTCATGCGACCTGGTCCGCTCGGCTGAGACGCCGCATATCGGCGCCAGGGGCAGGCCCTCGTCCTCTTCCTCGGCTGCTTGGGACTCGATCCGGGCCAGCAGCTCTTCGCAGACTTCCGTTGCCTCGCGGAAGCGGCGGCGACGTTGTGAGGCGTCTTCCTGCGGCTCGCGCTCGTGGCGCCTGGCAAACTGAGCGCGGCGGGCTTCGTCGCGAAGTCGCTTCAGCGTTTCGACGAGACTCTCGCGCGGCATCGCCAGCTCAAGCGACTCGCGGTCGTCCTCCGCCGCCCAGCCGATTTCCTCCATCAGGCGCAGAGCCCCGGACAGCCGCTCGTAAAGCTGCTCCGCGCTGATGTCTTCCGCCGTGGCGAGTGCGGACGGCTCCTCGGCGAGGATGAGAAAGCGGCGCGACAGGAGCCCGTGCAGCACGGCACGCTCGCGAGCGTCGATCGTCAGCGGCGCCGTCATGCGCGCTCTTCGTCGCTGGCCTCGACCTGGGCCAGCAGCGCCTCGCAGGCGGCGTGACCGCGGCGCAGGCGCTCGATGGTCTCGGCGTCGTCAGGGCTGTCATCCGGCTCGACGAGGAGGGCGGCGGCTTCGTCGCGCAAGCGCCGCAGCAGTTCGGTCAGATCGTGCGGCGGCATCGTCAGCTCGAAGCGCTCGCGCCGCTCGCGCTCGGCCCAACCGATGTCGGCCAGCAGACGGAAGTCTTCGCCGAACTCCAGCCCCAGCCGCTCGGCTTTGGCGAAGTCGCGGGTCTGCTCGAGGGCGACCCAGAGGTCGCCTACGGCGCCGAGGTGATTGCGCAGGAGCTCATACAGCCCCTCGCGCTGTCGGCGGTCGATCGTGATCGTGGTCTCGGGCACGGCGCCCCTCCTCTCGGTAGGGCACCGAAGGCCGCCGCGATGCCGCCGTCAAAGGACTTCGGCGAGTAGCGTTCTTCTTGCATCGAAGCTTGTTCTTCGGTGCCGGCCCCGGGGCGTGTCGAGCGCCGCCGGGGCACTTGCTTATGTCGGCGGTGGACGCTAGCTCCGCTGCCGCCTAAAAGCGAGGCGGAATAGGCCGAAATCGCCGCGCATCCCCGCGTATCGGCGCGATCCGAGGCACTAGTGCCTCAAAAAGAGGCCGAAATCAGGCCCGGTTGGAAAACCCCTGGAAATGCAGAAGGTCCCCACTTGCGGGGAACTTCTGCCGATGGAGCTAGGCGGATTCGAACCGCCGACCTCCTGGGTGCGATCCAGGCGCTCTGCCAGCTGAGCTATAGCCCCGCGTTTGAGGCCCCCGGGGTCGTCCAGTGGCCTCGTGAGGGCAAGGATACTCGCATGGGCCTTGGTTTCAGGCTGAGCGGAAAGTGGGCCGCTCAGCGTCGCAGGCGGCGGAGTTGGACGCGGCCGAAGCTCGGCCAGGCGCGGGGGCGGCGGGCGACCGTGAGCGCGATCGGGGCGGAGTCGAAGTAGGAGATCCGTTCGTTGGCGAGGCCGTCGTCGCCGAGCACGAAGCGGTCGACGGCGTGCCAGGAGATCGGCGCCCCGCCGGCGCTGCCGCTCAGGGTGAACTCGATCAGCACGCCGTCATCGGTCGCGCCCCAGCGGTGCACCTCGGCCGTCAGGTCGGGGATCAGCTCGAGCAGATCGGCGAAGGTCCGCTTGCCGTCCTCCAGGGTCTCGGTGGTCGGCGTCATCGGCGCCACCAGCCGCACCTGCGGCGCCAGTATCGCGTCGAGCCGCTGCGGCTCCGGCGCCGTCCAGAACTCGGCGAAGCGACGGGCGAAGTCGGCCGCGGCGCTCTGACCGGTGTCGGGAGTCACGGGAGGCAGCATAGACCCGTGCCGCCGACCCGCGTGCGTGGCTGGGAGGATCGTCCCAAAGGCCTCGCAGATGCAAGGATACCCGCATAGTCTCTAGGTTCCCGGGGAGCTTTCATGGGCATTCTCGACGACGCGATCAAAGAGCATCTTGAGCTGAAGCGGTCACACGGCGCGGACGCGTCTGAGTTGAAGCAGCTCGAGAACGAGGCATTCGGCGCCGCGGAGCGGCCCGGGGACGAGGCTGCGGCCGATCCGGCCGCCGAGGCGCCGACCGAATTCATGCAGCAGCCCGATCTCGACGCGGGCGCGGGCGCGGGCGACGCGCCGGCGACTGAGGCGCCCGAGGCAGAGGAGGCGGCCGGCCGCCGGGCCGAACTGGCCGACCTGCAGGAGGCGCCGCCGGCGCCTGAACCGATCGAGGACGCCGCCGAGCCCGCGCAGCCGGTCGAGCAGCCCCCCGAGGCCGAGCAGCCGGCCGAGGAGGAGTCGCCGGCGATGGAACACGAGGCGATTCCCGAGGCCGATGCCCCGGTCGAGCCCAGCGGCCCGACCACCGAGGAGCGTGAGGCGATCGCCGAGCAGCCGACCGAGATGTACGACCTCGAGGAGGAGCTCGCCGCCGCCGCGCCCGAAGCGGAGGCCGAGGAGGAGCTGATCGCCGACGAGGACGAAGAGGACGACGACTTCTGGGACGAGAAGCGGCTCTCCGACGAGCTCGACCAGGCGCTCGAGGCGCCGAGCGAGGTCGAGGAGTCGCCCGCGCCCGCCCCACCCGAGCCCGTCGAGCCGGCCGAGCCCGAGGCCGAGCCCGAGTCGCCGCCGGCGCCCGCCGACGAGCCGCCCGCCGAGGGCGACCCCGAGGAGGACGTTCTCGAGGAGACGCCGGACTTCCTCGAGGAGGCTCCGGAGGCCGATCGGCTCTGGTTTGAGCAGAAGCCGCCGAAGGATTTCGATTTCGACGACTGAAGTCGCGTAATCGAACCGTATAGATTGCGGTTGTGTCCCCCGATGCCGCAATCGAGGCCAGCGGCCTGCGCAAGTCCTACGGCAAGGTCGTCGCCCTCGACGGGGTCGACCTGCAGGCCCCGACCGGAACCGTGCTCGGCCTGCTCGGGCCCAACGGCGCCGGCAAGACGACCGCGGTCCGCATCCTCGCCACGCTGCTGAGCGCCGACGGCGGCAGCGCCCGCGTCGCCGGGCTCGACGTCGCCGCCGACGCCGCGGCGCTGCGGGCGAAGATCGGCCTCGCCGGCCAGTACGCGGCGGTCGACGAAAACCTCAGCGGCGCCGAGAACCTGGAGATGGTCGGCCGCCTCTACCACCTGCCCCGCGGCGAGCCCCGCGCCCGCGCCGCCGAGCTGCTCGAGCGCTTCGGCCTCAGCGACGCCGCCGATCGTCTCGTCCGCACCTACTCGGGCGGGATGCGCCGCCGCCTCGACCTCGCCGCCGCGCTCGTCGCCCGCCCGCCGGTGCTCTTCCTCGACGAGCCGACCACGGGCCTCGACCCGCGCAGCCGCATCGACCTCTGGGAGACGATCGAAGACCGCGTCTCGAAGGGCACGACCGTGCTGCTCACCACCCAGTACCTCGACGAGGCCGACCGGCTCGCCGACCGCATCGCCGTGATCGACCACGGCCGGCTGCTCGCCGAGGGCAGCTCGGACGAGCTCAAGGACCGCTTCGGCGGCGAGCGCCTCGACCTCACGCTCGAGGACCGCGACCAGGCCGAGGCCGCCACCGCCGCGCTCGAGCCGCTCGTCACAGAGCCGCCCAGCGTCCTGCCCAGCGGCGCCCTCTGCTTCCCGGTCACCCACCGCCAGGGGACGATCGCCGCCGCCGTGCGCCGCCTCGACGAGGCCGGGATCGGGATCGACGACGTGGCGATGCACCGGCCGACCCTCGACGACGTCTTCCTCGGCCTCACCGGCCGCGCCGCGAGCGAAGCCGAGGACGGCGGCGAGCCGGCCGACGGGGAGGGCGGCGGAGCATGAGCGGCCTCCGCGACAGCCTCAGCGACACGCTGGTCCTCGCCCGCCGCAGCCTGATGCGGATCCAGCGCGCCCCCGACCTGCTGGTCTCCTTCACCGTGCAGCCGATCATGTTCGTGCTGCTCTTCGTCTACGTCTTCGGCGGCGCGATCAGCACCCCCGGCTACGACTACGTCGACTTCCTCATCCCGGGGATCGTCGTGCAGACGATGGCATTCGGCGGTTTCGTCACCGCGCTCGGCCTCTCCGAGGACCTGAAGAAGGGCCTGGTCGACCGCTTCCGCTCGCTGCCGATGTCGCGCGCCGCGGTGCTCGCCGGCCGTACCCTCGCCGACATCGCGACGAACACCGTCTCGCTGGCGATCATGATCGTCGTCGGCCTGATCGCCGGCTTCTCCTTCGGCGCCCCAGCGATCGACGTCGTCGCCGGGATCGGCCTGATGCTGCTCTTCGGCTACGCCTTCTCCTGGGTCTTCGCCTTCGTCGGCCTGGTCTCGTCCTCGCCCGAGTCCTCGCAGGC
>DASTVL010000014.1:0-9041 GCA_035759115.1 Solirubrobacterales bacterium
CCGGAATGGCGTTGCGGTAAGGCTGATGACCTTGGCGTTGGGAAAGCGCTCGAAAACGCGCTGCCACGAGGGAGCCACGTTGTGGTGGCCCTCATCGACCACGATCAGGTCGAAGAAGTCGTCAGAGAAAGCCGGGAGCCAGCGGTCGACACGCTCCGCGAGCTGGTGGATGTTGGTGACGACGATGTGCGCCCCCTTGGCGTCACTGAGGTTGGCGTCACCGCCCAGCAAGGCCAGGCTCGGCACTGCTTTCGAGTCCTGAATCACCCGCGTCTTTCGGTAGAAGGAATCTGGACGGGTGACATCGAGGTCGTCCATGAGCTGGCTCCGGATCGTCAAGTTCGGGGCGATCACCAGTACGCGGCCCTTGGCTATCCCGAAGGGGAGAATGGCGATCAGCCCGCTCTTTCCACAGCCAACGGGGATCTGCTCGATCGCCGGCTCCCAGGGTCCGGCGTCTGAGAAATGAGCCGCCGCCGCCGCGTATCCCTCGATCTGGGGTGCACGCAACCTCTGGTTTCCGTCTATCGAAACCGGAGTCTCCGAAAAAAACTTCGCTACGTCGTCGTTGTCCATCATGGCTTTCCGCGTTAGATGCTCTGGCCGTCCAGGCACAGGCCTACGTTCCCCTAGGGTCCAGTGTAGAAAGTCAAGTCGGCGGAAGTGGTGTAACTACCCGTCGGCTCTCTTCATGCGGCTTGTAGGGCTGGCGCCTCCTCTCGCTCTTCATCACCCTGGTCCTCGAGGACCAGGTCCCGCCAAACCGAGGCTCAGTTTGGCCGGGGTTCGACTGAGAGAGATTTAGTGGAGCTAGGCGGATTCGAACCGCCGACCTCCTGGGTGCGATTTCCGAAAGCTGGATCTCGGGCTCGCTCGTTGAGAGCGTATTTGCAGGGCTTTTGGTACATGTTTGATCGTCGCCCATCCTCTCGAAGTGCGAGGATACGCGGGGATTAGCGGCGATTCGGGCACTTCCCGGCAAGAAGTGCCTGGTTTGCGCACCGTTTCCAACCGCTGAAGCCGCGGTATTTGCTTATGCGAATGGCCACCGCAAAGCAGGATGTCCGAAAGGTCCTTGACGGCCTCCTCGAGGAAGCCTCGCTTGAGGACATCCAATACCACCTATACGTCCTGCAGCGCATCGAGCGCGGCCGTGAAGATGTCGAAGCAGGGAGATTCCTGCCCCAGGACGAGGTGGAGCAGCGGTTGGCCCGGTGGCTCGACAGGTAGCGTGGGCCGAGACTGCCTGGCGGGACCTCGAGCGCATCGCCGACTACATCGCCGAGGACTCCCCAGGCTATGCGGCAGCGTTTGTACGGCGCGTCGCGACCGCGCTCGATCGCTTGAGGAGATGGCCGAGCGAGGGCGCGTGGTTCCCGAGTTGGAGGAGCCAGCGGTCCGCGACCTCCTGGGTGCGATGGACGAATCAGATTTTTGGGCGTCGCCGTCGCCGGAGGCTCGCGGGTTTCAGCAAGCAATTTGGGGTTGGACTTATGCGCGTTTGGTTGAGGCCTTGAACCGGTCGGCGTCTGGGCCCATCAGCTCCTTCACGCTCGCGCCCTGGCGGATGTAGAACCTCAAATTTTTGTCCTTCCCTCGGAAGTAGAACCACTCCCGCGGGTGACCCACGTGGATCACGCCGACAGTTCGGTCCTCGACTCGCTTGAGTTCGACCCTGAGGAAGGCACTGGGATCGGGTTCAATTGCCGTCCTGCAGAAGTCGAGGAGACGCCGCTGGTAGCGGTCGGCGCCCCGGACCAGCTCCCTGGCCGGCGCGGGGGTCGGCTCGGCGCTCACCTTCGTGCCCGGCACGATCTACCTCGCCGGCCCCTACAACGGCGCCCCGCTCAGCGTCGTCGCGCTCACCCCGGCGGTGGCCGGCCCCTTCGACGCCGGCACGGTCGTGGTCAGGATCGCCCTCGACCTCAACCCCCGCACCGGCGAAGTGATCGCCGACGGCGCCGCCTCGGACCCGATCCCCCACATCCTCAAGGGGATCCCGCTGAAGGTGCGCGAGATCCGCGTCAGCGTCGACCGCCCCGGCTTCACGCTCAACCCGACCAGCTGTGACGAGGAGAGCACCAGGGCGACGCTCTTCGGCTCCAACCTGGACCTCTTCAGCGCCGAAGACGACGTCCCGGTAGCCCTCCAAAGCCGCTACCAGGCGGCCAACTGCTCGCGCCTGGGCTTCAAGCCCCGCCTCGGCCTGCGCCTCAAGGGCGGCACCCGCCGCGGCGGCCACCCCGCCCTGCGCGCCGTCCTGCGCCCCCGCCCGGGTGACGCCAACCTCGAGGGCACGGTCGTGCGCCTGCCGCGCTCGGCCTTCCTCGACCAGGCCCACATCCGCACGATCTGCACCCGCGTCCAGTTCGCCGCCGACGCCTGCCCCAAAGGCGCGATCTACGGCTACGTGCGGGCCTTCACCCCGCTGCTGGACGAGCCCCTGCAGGGACCGGCATACCTCCGCTCCTCCAACAACAAGCTGCCCGACCTGGTCTTCGACCTGCACGGCATAGTCGACATCGAGGCATCGGCGCGCATCGACTCGATCCGCGGCGGCATCCGCGCCACCTTCACCAAGGTGCCCGACGCTCCGATCTCCAGGGTGCTCGTCAACATGCGGGGCGGCAAAAGGGGCCTGATCGTCAACTCGCGCAACCTCTGCAAGGGCAAGTCGCGCGTCAACGCCCGCCTCACCGCCCACAACGGCAAGCGCCGCGCCCTGCGCCCCCTGCTGCGCCCCCAGTGCAAGAAGAAGCGAAAGGCGAAGCGAAACTCGCACTCCCGGGCCGCGGTGGCGCGGAGCAGTCGAGCCGGGTAGGCGCCAGTTGGCGGGCGGGGCGGTCAGGGCGCGGCGCTCCGAGGACCAGGCGCGCGCGGTCCTGCGTGAGCGCTTAGAAGCCCGCCGCGAGGAGATCGAAGCCGCCGCCCTGACCAGGGTCGGGGCGATCGCGGACCCCTCCGAGGTTTCGGATCCTACCTACGCCGAGGGCCTGCGAGCTGCGGTGAGCGCGGCGATCGCCTACGGCATCGAGACCACAGGCCGCGAAGGCCGCGATCCCCCGATCCCCGTCGCCCTGCTCGCCCAGGCCCGCGTGGCCGCCCGCGTCGGCATCCCCCTCGACACCGTCCTGCGCCGCTACTTCGCCGGCTACAGCCTGCTCGGCTACTTCATTCTCGAGGAGGCGAGCAACGCCGCCATCGCGGACGGCGCCGAGCTGCAGCGCCTGCTTGGCTCCCACGCGGGCATCTTCGACCGCCTCCTGGCGGCGGTCGCCGAGGAGCACACGCGCGAGGCCGGAGCCGTTCGTGCGTCGGCCGAGCGCAGGCACGCCAAGCGCATCGAGCGGGCGCTTGCCGGCGAGCCGGTCGGGGCGGCCGAGCTGCCCTATGACTTCGACCAGTGGCATCTCGGCGTGCTCTCGGTCGGCCCGCCCGCCGAGCGGCTGCTCCGCGAGACCGCCTCGCGACTCGACTGCCGGCTGCTGCTGCTGCGCCGGGAGGAAGGCGTCGTCTGGGCCTGGTTCGGTGCCCGCCGCCCCCTCAGCCCAGCCGGCGTGCTCGATGGCCCGGCCTCGCGCGAGGGGGGCCTCACGCTCGCCCTCGGCGAGCCCGCCGAGGGCCTATCCGGCTGGCGCCTCACCCACCGACAGGCGAAAGCGACCCTCGCGCTTGCCCTGCGCTCCCGCCGACGCCTGGTTCGCTACGCCGACGTGGCCCTTCTCGCCTCGGTTCATCGGGACGATTTGCTCGCGACCTCCCTGCGGCGGCTCTACCTGGAGCCGCTGGAGACAGGGGGCGAACGTGGCAAGACGCTGCGCGTGACGCTACGGGCGTTCATCGACGCCGGTCGCAACGCCTCCTCGGCCGCGGCTGCCCTCGGCACCCGCCGGCAGACCGTGACAGCGAGAGTTCGCGAGGTCGAGTCGCTCCTGGGCGTGTCCGTCGACGCTTGCCTGGGCGAGCTGGAACTGGCTCTGCGCCTCGAAGAGCTGGAGACGTCCGTCAGCTGAGTTGCACGGTCCGCACGTTTCGTGCGCCGATCGCCGCGCGCACCGAACGATCGGGGCGGGCACCCATAGTCGTCATCGACGAAGCTCAGCCCGACGCGTAATCGGCGGACTGTGCCAACGGGCTAGGAGGGATGGGGGAGAGTGACGATGAAAACCACACGCAAATCGCCGGCCGGGCTCTCGATCGGCCTCTTTACCGCCTTGGCGCTCGCCTGCCTGGCGCTCCTCGCGCCGGGCGCGAGCGCCGCCGGCCTGGTGGCCGCCTACTCCTTCGATGAGGGTTCCGGCACGACCGCGCACGATCTCGCCGGCATCGCCGACGACGGCACGCTGGAAGGCGGAGCGAGCTGGAGCCCGGAAGGCAAGTACGGCGGCGCGATCGACCTCGACGGCGAAAGCGGCCGAGTGAAGATCCCCGACGCCGACCGCCTCGACCTCACCGGCTCCTTCACGGTCGAGGCGTGGGTCAGGCCCAGGAGCCTCGAACCCTGGAGCCCGGTCTTCAACAAGTACGACTACACAACCAACTCCGGCTACACGCTCAACGCCTCAAACGCCTCCGGGTTGCCGGTCGGCTGGCTTGCGGACTCCGAAGCGCTGACCGCGACGAGCGGCGAACAGGCGCTGCCCACAGACCAATGGTCCTACCTGGCCCTCACCTACGACGGTGAATACCTGCGCCTCTATCTCGACGGCAAAGAAGCCGCCGCCACCGAATCCCCTCCGGCGGCCGCCACCGCCAAGAACCTGGTGGTGGGCAAGAACGGTCTCGCGGGCACCTACTTCGACGGCCTGATCGACGAGGTGCGTGTCTACAGCCGGGCCCTCGATCAGGACGAAGTGGAAACCAGCCTGGAAAAGCCAATCGATCCGAGTCTGCTGTCGGACGCCGCTCGCAACTGGCGCAATGGCTCCGCCCACAACGCCAACTTCGATCGCGACGGCATCGACGACTACCGCGTCGATGCTGACATCGCCGTCCTCGATCGCGGTATCTGGGAGGACTTGCTCTTCGAGCTGGATGGTCCACCGCCGATCGATCTGGTCAAGCGCCTCGACTGCGTCAATCCCGACCCCTGGCGCGAATCGCTCGGCGAATACGAACCCCCAGATCTCGAATCTCCACTCTGGATACCCAATCTTTGGCTCAACCAGGAAAACGAATCGAACCTGTTTGGCTGCCTTGAAGACAGCGGCGACCCGACCGTCTTCGACGAGACCAACGGCAATACCCATACGCTTGGCCTCGCTGAAGCCGCAAGCGGGATCGAAGGCATTGCCGTCAACGGGTTAGCGGCCCTCGGGGGCCTCGCCCCCGGGGCCCGGATCTGGTCGGCACGCGTCCTTACCGGGAACTTCAATTTCGGCGCTTACCCTGCTGCCTTTACCTATCCAATTAACTATTTTGGTGACGATCTCGGGCCGATCTCGAGTCCTGAGTTGCCGCTGTCGTGTGCCGTAAGTCACTTTGAAGCGCCGAATCCCCTCTCGATCCCAGCACGACTTAGGGCTGTCAAGCGGATCTCGACCACATACGAAGACTGCAAAACCGCCGATAAAGTCGAATCCCCAGTCGAGGTGCGGATGAACACCTGCACCTACACCATGCACGTCGCAAACACCCACGATCCCTACGAGGGCACCCTCGACATCGTCTGTGAAGAAGCGGGTGACGAAATCGAGATCGACGTCTTCGGCGAAGGCGAATCAGAAGCCCCGACCTGCACGGCGACGATCCCCGCGCAGACCCAATTGGAAGGCATCGAGCTTGCCAACAACGGCAAAGAAGGCGCCGAGCGGGCGATCGAGATCGATGCCGCCGTCGGCGGCATCGCCTACGACCTTTCGGGCGACTGTGTCGAATCCCCCGAAACGAGGAAAGACGGCGAGCTGAACGCCGACGCCGTCCTTTACGGAGCAAACGAAAAAGAAGAACCGGTGGGCGTCTTCCTCGTTGGCACCACTTCTCAAATTCGCCAGCTCAAACCGGGGATCTTCGACGAAACCGAATGGCTCTCTCAGATCGGTGTCGGACACGTGATCGCCGGCCTCGACTGGGCGATCTCCACAAGGGAGGATTCGGACCCCGAAAACGACATCGACGTGATCGAGATGGCAAGCGGCTGCTCCAATGCGGCAGATCCGACGATTCAGGAAGTTGAAATGGGGTCTCGAGCCTGTGACCCCGCCGCCCTGGATCAACGGATCCGCGAAGCAGCCGACCTGGGGATCGTCTTCGTGGTCGTCGCCGGGGACGGTAACTACGACGTCAGGATGACGATGCCCTCGAGCAGTCCCGATGCGCTCAGCGTTACCGTCACCCTCGACTCCGACAACCGCCCCGGTGGCAAAGGCAACTGCTATGACGATCGGCGCTGGCCGAACGGCTCCTACGGTCTGCTCGCCGACATCGCCGCCCCCGGTTGTCCGCTCAGCGGTTCCTCCGCGTCCGGCGAGATCGCTGGCGCGGTTGCCGCCGTCTCCTCCCAGTGCCCCGCCGACGACCGCGCCGGGGCCGAATACATCGTCGACACGCTGATGGCGGAGGGCGAGACCGGCGAGATCGCCGAGGGGGGCTGGGCTGACGTCCGGTACGTCGACGCCGAAGGTAATGAGATCAAAGGCGAAAACTTCTCCGAGATCGAAGAACTGCTGGAAACAGGGGAAGCCTTCGAAGTACCCGCCGACGGCTTCAAGGAGCCCCTGCTCGACCTCCACGACGAAGAGGTCTTCGACCCCGTCCTGATCGACACCGAAACCGGGGAGCGCAACCACGAGCCCGACGAAAGCGCCGACGGCTGCCCCTGGCGCTCCCACCAGGCGGAGTCAGACGTCGACTCAGACGGCCGCGCCGACCTGGCCGGGGCCGGCGGCGCAGGCGACGCCGCCCAGGTCGCCGAAGGCGCCTACGAAGGGCCCGAAGATCAGCCGGCACGTGCCGGCTTCGAGGTGGCCGAAGCGACCGAGGCCCAGGAAGGCGAGCTCGACCCCGCCCTGCACGACGGCGATGGCTCCTACGCGATCGACACCGCCGACGTCGACGGCGACCGCAACGCCGACCTCGTCGTGGCCGCCGCCGAGGGCGGGGTGGAGGTCTACCCCGGCGAAGGAGACGGCGGCACGGACGAGGGCGACGCCGGCTTCGGCGAAGCGGTCGGGTCGCTGCCGGGCGTGACGCTCTCACTCAACCGGGCCGACGGCGAGATCGAGCCGATCGCCGTCGCCGACATCGACTCAGACGGCCGCGCCGACCTCCTCGCCCACGAGAGCGCCACCGGCAAGCTGCTCACCTACCGGGGCCTGGAAAGCGGCAAATTCCAAGCCGAAGCGGTCAAATCCGCCCCCATCGTGGACTCCGCCCTGTGGGACAACGAGGGCGCCTACTTCATCGACGCGATCGACGTCACCGGCGAAGAACTCGACGACCCCGAACCCGAAGAAGGCGAGATCGACTACTACGCCAAGCACTCCTACGCCGACCTCGTCGTCTCCGACACCGACGGCACCGTCTACGTCTACCCCGGCCAGGGCGACGGCGGCTTCGGCGCCCCGATTGAAGCGGCCGAAGTGAACCCGGTCTTCGACGACGGCGCAGGCGAGGAGATCGTCGGCCTGGGCGACATCGACCGCGACCGCCGCGCCGACCTGCTCACTCTCGCCGGGGAAACGCTGAAGGTGCGCCGCGGCCAAAAAGACGGCAGCTTCGAAGAAGCGACCGAACCCTACGAAGGCGAAGTCGACTCCAGCCTGCTCGACTCAGAAGGCGAGGAGCTGGTCGGCCTGCTCGACTACAGCCGCGACGGCCTCGCCGACCTGGTCTCGGTCACCGATGAAGGCGAGGTTCTCGCCTACACCGCCCAGCGCGACAGGACCTTCGCCGACCCAGTCGCCCAGGAAGGCTCGCTGACCACGATCCGCCACGACGCCGCGGGCTATGAACTCAGCGCCCAGAAGCCGCTCACCCGCCGCGCCGGCTGCTCGGCCAGCGGCTGCCACTGGCCCTTTGAGCCCAACCCGCCCCGCATCGAGGCCGACGCCTACCCGGCGACCCTCACCGGCGCCGGCCCGCTGGCGATCTCCGGCCTGCCCAACCCGATCGAGTGCGAGGAGACCGCCCTCGAAGGCGAGCTCGAAGCCCCCGCCGCGAGCATCGAGCTCGACCCCGTCCACAGCCAGTGCACGACCCTGGTGGGAGAAACCGAGCTCCCCACCACCGCCCAGGCCAACGGCTGCGCCTACACGCTCGCCGCCCAGAACGCCGGCCCCCCCTATGAGGGCGCCCTTGGCGTCGCCTGCGAAGGCGAAGAAGAAGCGATCGAATTCAAGGCCTACAGCGGCGAAACCCTGCTCTGCACCTACAAGCTCACCCCCCAGGCCCCCGCGGCGGGCCTCGCCCTCGCCAACGCCGGCGCCGGCGCCGAGCGCTCCGTCGCCCTCTCCGGCGAGGCCCAGGGCATCGCCTGGGAACGCAAAGGCCTCTGCGGGAAAGCCTCCGGGGAAGCAGCGGGTGTGGGGATCGAAGCCACGCTGCTTGGCGCCGACGAAGCCGAAGAGCAGATCGGCGCCTACCTGACGGGCGCCGAGCTGCACGGCCCCTACCTCTCCGGTGCCGAGTCCGAAGCCGAAGCCGAGCAGCCCCGCCTGGAGGCCGACGCCTACCCGGCGACCCTCTCGGGCACCGGCCCGCTGGCGATCTCCGGCCTGCCCAACCCGATCGAGTGCGAGGAGACCGCCCTCGAAGGCGAGCTCGAAGCCCCCGCCGCGAGCATCGAGCTCGACCCCCAGCACGACCAGTGCACGATGCTCTCCGGCGAAACCGAGCTCCCCACCACCGCCCACGCCAACGGCTGCACCTACACGCTCGCCGCCCAGAACGTCGGCCCGCCCTATGAGGGCGCCCTCGGCGTCGTCTGCGAAGGCGAAGAAGAAGCGATCGAATTCAAGGCCTACAGCGGCGAAACCCTGCTCTGCACCTACAAGCTCACCCCCCAGGCCCCCAAGGCGGGCCTCGCCCTCGCCAACGCCGGC
>DASTVL010000015.1:0-3394 GCA_035759115.1 Solirubrobacterales bacterium
GCTCCTATCCGGCGGCATCCTGGCGGCGGCGGCGGCGCTGCCGCTCGCCTACCTGCTGATCGTCACGCTCAGCGACCCCTCGGCCTCGCTCGAGGCGCTCTGGCGGCCTCGCACGAGCGAGCTGATCGCGCGCAGCCTGGCGCTGACCGTGGCGGTCACCACGGCGGCGATCGCGATTGCGCTGCCGCTCGCCTGGCTCACGACGCGAACCGATCTGCCGGGCAGGCGCCTGTGGACGGTTGCGGCGGCGCTGCCGCTGGTGATACCCAGCTACATCGGCGCCTATGCGATCCTCTCCGCGCTCGGGCCCGCCGGACTGGCCCAGGATCTGCTCGAGCCGTTGGGGGTGAGGCGGCTGCCCTCGATCGCCGGCTTCGCCGGCGCCTGGCTGACGCTGACCCTGTTCACCTATCCCTTCGTCCTGCTGCCGGTCCGCGCCGCACTTCGGCGCCTCGATCCGCAGCTCGAGGAGGCGGCGCTGGGCATGGGGCGCAGCCGGACCGAGGTCTTCCGCACGGTCGTCCTGCCCCATCTGGTCCCGGCGATCGGCGCCGGAGCGCTGCTCGTCGTCCTCTACGTCCTCAGCGACTTCGGCGCCGTCTCGATCATGCGCTTCGAATCGTTCACCACGGCGATCTACACCCTCTACCGCGCCAGCTTCGACCGCGTCGGCGCCGCCTCGCTCGCCACCGTGCTGACGGCGCTGATGCTTGTCGTCCTCTGGCTCGAGTCGCGAGGTCGCCGCCGCGGCGCCCTCTACCGCAGCGCTCCGGGGACGGCGCGACGGGCGCAAACGGTGCCGCTGGGCGGCTGGCGGTGGCCGGCACTCGCCTTCTGCGCGACGATCTCGGCCCTGGCGCTGGCGCTGCCGGTCGGGGTGCTCGCCTACTGGTCCCTGCAGAGCGTCTCCGGCGAGGTCCCCTGGGGCGAGATCGTCACCGCCACCGGCCACTCGCTGCTCGTCTCCGGCCTGGCGGCGCTGCTGGCCGCGCTCTGCTCGATCCCGATCGCGGTGCTGGCGGTCCGCTTCCGCAGCCCCTTCTCCGCCGCGGTCGAGCGCCTCAGCTACACCGGCCACGCGCTGCCCGGGATCGTCGTCGCCCTGGCTCTGGTCTTCTTCGGAACGCGCGTCGCGGCCGGCCTCTACCAGACCCTGGCGATGCTCGTCTTCGCCTTCGTCGTCCTCTTCCTGCCGCTTGCCGTCGGCGTGACGCGGGCGTCCCTTCTACAGGTCTCGCCCAGGATCGAGGAGGCGGCGCGCAGCCTCGGGCGCGGCCCTTTCGAGGTGCTGCGGACGGTGACTGCGCCGCTGATCTCCTCGGGGACGGTGGCCGGCGCCGCGCTTGTCTTCCTGACCGCGGTGAAGGAGCTGCCGGCGACCCTGATCCTCGCCCCGATCGGTTTCGAGACCCTGGCCACGGAGATCTGGAAGGCGACGAGCGTCGGCTTCTTCGAGCGGGGGGCGGTGCCGTCCCTGGTCCTGCTGGCGATCTCGGCGCTGCCCCTCTACCTGCTCACCGCGCGCGACTGATGGAAGATATGGGCGATGAGCTCGATCTCCTGCCAGAACCTGCGCAAGAGCTTCGGTGAGGTGCGCGCCGTCGACGGATTCTCGCTGCGGGTCGAGCAGGGCGCCACCGTCGCCCTGCTCGGCCCCAGCGGCTGCGGCAAGACGACGACGCTGCGCCTGATCGCGGGCTTCGAGCGGCCGGACGCGGGGACGATCGTCGTCGGCGACCAGACCCTCGCCGGAGCGGATGTCTTCGTGCCGCCCGAGAAGCGGCGGATCGGCGTCGTCTTCCAGGACTACGCCCTCTTCCCCCACTACGACGTGGCCGGCAACGTCGCCTACGGGCTCGGCCGCGGCGCCGATCGCAACCGGGTCCGCGAAGTGCTCGACCTGGTCGGCCTCGGCGCTGTCGGCGAACGCTCCGTCAACGAGCTCTCCGGCGGCCAGCAGCAGCGGGTGGCGCTGGCCCGGGCACTGGCCCCCGCGCCCGACCTGATCCTGCTCGATGAGCCGTTCTCCAACCTCGACGCGAGCCTGCGGGCGAAGGTCCGGGGCGAGGTGCGGGAGATCCTCGACGCACAGGGGGTCACCTCGATCTTCGTCACCCACGACCAGGAGGAGGCGCTCAGCGTCGCCGACACGGTGGCGGTCGTCAACGCCGGCAGGGTCGAGCAGGTGGGGACGCCGGAGGAGGTCTACTCGCGTCCCGCCAACCGATGGGTGGCGGGGTTCCTGGGCGAGATCGAGGTGCTGCCCGGCGTGGCGCGTGGCGGCACGGTGACCTGCGACCTCGGCGCCATCTCCGGCGACTGGGACCTGGCGGGCGAGGTCGACGTGCTGGTCCGGCCGGAGTCGCTGGCGGTCGACATCACCCCGCCGCCCGACCGCCCCGCCGCGCAGGCACTCGTGCTCTCACGCAGCTTCTACGGCCACGACCAGCTGCTCGAGCTGCGGCTCCCGTCGGGACAGACCGTCCGCGCCCGCCGCCTCGGCTTCCCGGCATGGCATCCCGGCGATCGTGTGCGGGTCTGGATCGACGGCCCCGCTGACGTGCTCGCCCGCGAGGCGTGAGCACGGTCCGGCTCGACATCGAATACGACGGCGGCCGCTTCAAGGGCTGGGCGGCGCAGCCGGGGCAGCGGACCGTGCAGGCGGAGCTGGAGGCGGCGCTGGCGACGGTCCTGCGCGAGGAGGTGCAGCTGACGGTGGCGGGCAGAACCGACGCGGGTGTGCACGCCCTGGGGCAGGTGGCGAGCTTCGCCACGAACGCCGCGGTCGGCGAGGACCTGGCGCGACGCCTCAACGGCGTCGGCCCCGACGACGTCGCCGTCACCGCCGCGAGCGTGGTCGCCGACGGGTTCGACGCCCGCGACGACGCGAGGTCGCGCAGCTACCTCTACCGGATCCTGACCCGCCCCGCCCCCAGCCCACTCGAGCGGGGCCGCGCCCTCTGGTGGCCGCACCGTCTCGACGTCGACGCCCTGGAGCAATGCGCCGCCGCCCTCGCCGGCAAGCACGACTTCACCGCCTTCACCCCGACCCAGACCGACCACGTCCACTTCGAGCGCAACGTCCTCGCCGCGACCTGGGAGCGAAAGAACGACATCCTCACCTTCCGCATCACGGCAGACGCCTTCATGCGCAACATGGTCCGCGTCCTGGTAGGCACGATGCTCGAGGCAGCCAATAGCCGCCGAACCCCCGAGAGCTTCAAGCAGCTACTCCAAGGCGCCCCGCGCAGCGCAGCCGGCGACACCGCCCCACCCCACGGCCTCTACCTGGAGTCGGTCAGCTATTGAAGAGGGGCGGGGACCCTCTCGAACCGGCGGATACTCAAAACGGCGACCTAATTAGGTCGCCGTTTGTCGGGGCGAGAGGGTCCCC
>DASTVL010000016.1:0-10713 GCA_035759115.1 Solirubrobacterales bacterium
CCGGGCCGAGCTGGCGGTCAGCCAGGCCAAGACCGCCGGCCGCAGCGGCCAGGCCGTCTATGGTCGCACGCTTGAAAGCGACAGTCTCTCGCGACTGGCGCTGGAGGCGGACCTGCGCAACGCGGGCACGATCGTGCGCCTGGCGCGGGCGCTGGCCCCGGGACTCGACGCGAAGGAGATCGCCGACGAGATCCGCGAGCGGGTGATGGAGGAGCTCGATTACGAGTACGAGGCCCAGAACCAGCGCTCCTTCGCCCGCGCCTACCGCGACCACCCGTTCGTCTACGTGCCCGAAGTGGTGACGCGGCTCTCGCGGCGGCGCGTGCTGGTCACCGAGTTCGTCGACGGGATCGACTTCGAGGCGATCAAGCAGCTGCCGCACGAGGAGCGCAGCCGCTTCGGCGAGATCGTCTTCCGCGGCAACCTCGGCTCGATGTTCAACCTGCAGCACTTCAACGCCGACCCCCATCCCGGCAACTACCTGCTGATGGACGACGGCCGTGTCGCCTTCCTCGACTTCGGCATGACCAAGAAGCTCGACCGCGAGCAGATCGAGCTCGAGCAGCGCGCCTTCGACGCCGCCGCCCGCGACGACCCCGAGGCCTTCCGCGAGGCGCTGCACGACCTCGGCTTCGTCAAGAGCCCGTCCAAGCTCGACGCCGAGCGGCTGCTCGAGCACATGGGCGCGGTCGGCGGCTGGTACATCGAGGACCGCGAGATCGAGATCACCCCGAAGCGGGTGATGAAGATCATCGAGTCGACCAACGACCCGCGCTCGGAGTACTACGACCTGATGCGGCGCGAGTCGATCCCGGCCGACGAGCTGATGGGACGGCGGATGGAAATCGGCGTCGTCGCCGTGCTCGGCCAGCTCCGCGCGAAGCGCAACTGGCACCGGATCATGCGCGAGTGGGTCTACGGCGACGCGCCCTCGACCGAGCTGGGCGAGCAGGAGTGGGAGTACTTCGAGGGAAGAGGGCTTGAGAGAACGCCGGGACTTGCCGAAAGGCTCTGAACCAAGCCGAGACGAACGGAGATACGCGATGAAGAAGATCAAACGCGGGTGGGCGCTGACCAAGAAGAGCTGGGGACTGCTGAACGAGAACCGCGAGCTGATCCGCTTCCCGCTCTACGGCGCCGTGGCGACGATCCCACTGGCCTTCATCTTCCTCGGCCCGGGGCTCTACTTCCTCGACGACGGCAGCCTCGCCGGCGCGATCCCGCTGCTGGTGATCGGCGTCTACGTGCTCAGCCTGGTCAGCTTCTACTTCAGCGTCGGGCTCGCGGCGGCAGCCGACAAGATCTTCCGCGGCGAGCAGGCGACCGTCGGCGACGGGCTCGCCGTCGCCCGCAGCCGCTTCAGCCAGATCGCCGGCTGGGCCGCGGTCTCGACCGCGATCAGCGTGATCATGGGCGCGCTCGAAAACCAGGGCGGCATCGCCGGCACGATCGCGGCGCGCTTCGTCGGCATGGCCTGGTCGCTGGTCACCTTCCTCGCCGTGCCCGTGATCGCGATCGAGGGCACCGGCCCGTTCGAGACGCTGAAGCGCTCCGCCCACCTGTTCAAATCGCGCTGGGGCGCGCAGATCACCGGCAACATCGCGATCGGCGGCGCCGTCTTCCTCTTCGGCATCCTGCCCAGCCTGCTGCTGATCGGCGGCGGCGTCCTGGTCTGGGCCAGCGCCAGCTTCGTCGGCGCCCTGCTCGTCGTGATCGGCGCGATCGGCGTCGCGATCTCGATCCTGATCAGCAACGCCCTCAACGGCATCTTCGGCGTCGCCCTCTACCACTACACCCTCGACGGCGAAGCGGTCGGCGGCTTCACCGCCGAGGAGCTCGAGTCCGCGGTCAAGACCAAGGGCGGCGGCCGCAACGCCCCGCCGACCGCGACCCCGGGCACGGTCTAGCCAATCGGGGCGCGCCAACGCGCGCCTCGATTCACCCGAATTAGCGGCCAAGTCGACGCCCAAGGGGGGGCGAACTCCGTTCCGGTGTGCCTTTCGTACCTATGGGGTCCGAAAAGCACACCGGAAGCGCGAGCCATGCGATTGCGAGACTCGCGGAGCGGCAGCACGGGGTGATTTCGCGGCGGCAGCTGCTGGGGCTCGGGCTGAGCGAACGAGAAATCACCGTCCGGGCGACCTCCGGCAGCCTGCACCACCTGTTTCGGGGGACGTTCGCTGTGGGGCATCGCGTCATCGGGCGACGCGGCCGGATGCTGGCCGCCGTCCTTGCGTCGGGAGAGGGTGCGGTGCTGTCGCACGGCAGCGCAGCGGAGTTGCTCGACCTCTGGGACAAGCGGCCGATTCCCGTCGACGTCATCGCGCCGTCCCAGTCCGGTCGCAAGATCCAGGACATTCGCTGGCACAACGTCCGCCGGCCCCTCCGGGACGAAGTCGAAATCCGAGCTGGAATCCCCTGCACGACTGTGTCGCGCACGCTGGTCGATATGGCCGGGCGGACCAGCTACACGTCGTTGCGTCGTCTGGTCGAGCAGGCCGCTGTGCTGCGGCAGCTGGAGGTCCGCGAGGTCGATCGGGTGCTGGCGCGCGGGCGAAGGCGGGGCGCGCCGAACCTGCGCGCCATTCTCCAGGTCTGGCGCACCGACGACGAACGCAAGCCGTTGCTGCGCAGCCCGCTCGAGGCGAGGCTTCTGCCGGCGCTGCTCGAACGCGGTGTGCCGCCTCCCGAGTGCAACGTCAAGCTGCGAATCGACAGCGGCAAGCCGGTCGAGGCCGACATGCTCTGGCGAGACCGGCGCCTCGTGATCGAAGCCGACGGCGAGGAAACGCACGGCACGCGCGAGGCCTTCCAGTCGGACCGGCACCGCGCTCAGCGCCTCGTCGCCGCCGGCTATCGCGTCGCCGGGGTCACGTGGCGCCAGGCCGAAGACGAAACCGCAGCGGTCGTCGCCCGAATAAGGCGGATGCTCCGACTGGCCTAGACGTGGCAGCGGGCGCCGCAGCGGCCACCAGCGGATCCTTCGACGACCCGGTCGGCGACGTGCTCGAATTCGCGCCCGACCTGGGGACGACCTCGGTGACGATCGGCGACGACGAGACGATCGCGGTCGACACGCGGATCGTGCCGCGGCCCCCCGCCGGCTGGGGCGGCTGCCACTACTACGTGGCCGGCATCTGCGTCCCAGCCGACATGACCGTCACCTGGTACGTCGACCACACGCCGGGCGCGGGCAGCCTCGCCGACGACGGTGCCGACGCCAAGGTCGTCGCGATCCCGAGGCGCGGCGAAACCGTCTGGGAGGGCTCCACCTGGGACGCGGCCAACGGCCGCTTCTCGGCGGGCGCGCAGCCGGTGGCGACGGAAGACCCCGGCGGCGTGCGCTGGACGCTGCGGCTCGCCGACCTCGGCATACCGCGGCCGGCGAGCGTGCGGATCTGGGTCGTCTCGCTGTTCAAGTCCTATACCGGCGTCGGCACGCTGCTCGAGTACGAAGACCGGGCGGGGCCGGGGACGATCGCGGTCGCCGGGCCGCCGCCCAGCGCCGCGCCCACGGCCGCCACCGTCAGCGGCCCGTGCAAGCGCAAGCTGAAGGCAGTGAACACGGTCCAACGGCGTATCCGCACGCTGCGCAAGCGCGCCAAGCGGGGAAATCGCGGGGCGCGCCGCAAGCTGCGCCGGGCGCGCCGCACCCGCGGCCGCGCCGTGCGGGCGATGAAGCGCCGCTGCGGCAAGCCCGCCGAGGAGGAGGCGCCGCCGGCGCCCGCCGCGCCGCCCCCCGGCTGCAAGCTCGTCACCAAGCCGGTCCTGCAGCAGGAAGGGACCGGCATCTACGCCCAGTGGGTGGTCAAGCCAGAAGTCGTGGTCGAGTGCTCGAAGTGACCCGCGGCGGGGTCATGCGCCGCGACCTCAGCGAATAGCGCGCATCCGACATTGACCCCACCAGAGCAGGGTCAATGTCGGATGCGCTCGAACAGCCGGGGGTCGTTGGAGCAGATGCCGGTGACGCCGGCGGCGACGAGCTTGCGCATGCGGGCGGGGTCGTCGACGGTCCAGGCGATCAGCTCGACCCGGGCGAGCTCGGTGATGCGGGCGAGCTGCGAGCTGACCAGCGGGTGGTAGACCCACATCGCCTCGACCCCGAGCCTGGGCAGCTCGCGCGCGGCGAGGCCGGGCAGGCGGCGACGCATCCAGACCAGCGCGCCGAGCATCGGCGCCTTCGCCCAGCGCTTCGAGGCCCAGTCCTTGGTCACCTTCGGATAGGTCCAGCCGCGTCGCAGGCCGGGCTCGAGCTCACCGATCCGGGCGATCGTCGAGAGCTCCATGGTCGAGACCATCGAACGCTCGAGCAGCCCGTGCGCGCGCACGGCATCGACGATCTCCTCCTCCCTCCCGGGCAGCTTGATGTCGAGGTCGATCTCGACCCGGTCGAGCGGCGGCGCGGCGAAGGCGTGCAGCGCCTCGTCCAGGGTCAGCGGCGTGCGCCGCTCGGCGTCGTGCCAGTCGTGCGCGACCCAGAGCGGCGTGCGCTCGGCGGCAGCGATCCGCGGGTGGCCGTCGCGGGTCCAGAGCACGTCGAGCTCGATCGTGTCGACGCCGGCCTCGACCGCGGCGGCGAAGCTCTCCAGCGTGTTGCCGGGCGCGATCAGGTCGGCGCCCTTGTGGCCGACCAGGCGCAGCCCGCTGGCTTCCCGCGCGGCCAGAGCGCTAGAAGAGCTGGTTCTCGCCGGCGAAGATCTCCGAGACCGAGTCGTCGGTGAAGATGCGGCGGATCGAGTCGGCGAAGGTGCCGGCGGTCGAGAGCACGGTGATGTTGTCGGGCGCGCCGGGGCGCAGCGGGATCGTGTCGGTGACGACGATCCGCTCGATCTTCGAGTTCTCGTAGGCGAGCCGCTCGAAGGCGGGGCCGGAGAAGACGCCGTGCGTGGCGCAGGCGATCACCCGCGCGGCGCCCTCGTCGAGCACCGTCTGGGCGGCGGCGCAGAGCGTGCCGGCGGTGTCGATCATGTCGTCGACGAGGACCGCGGTCTTGCCCTTGACGTCGCCGACGACGTAGCCGATCTCGGCGACCTGCTGGGCCGGGCGCTCCTTCTCCATCACCGCCCAGTGGGTGCCGATGCGGCGGGCGAAGTTGCGCGCCGTCTTGACCCGGCCGGCGTCGGGCGAGACGATCACCAGCTCCTCGCTCAGTTCCTGGTCGGCGAACCACTGGGTCAGCATCGGCATCGCCGTCATGTGGTCGACCGGGACGTGGAAGAAGCCCTGCACCTGGCCGGCGTGCAGATCCATGGTGAGGACGCGGTCGACGCCGACTCCCTCGAGGCACTTGGCGACGATCCGGGCCGAGACCGGCTCGCGCGGGGCCGACTTCTTGTCCTGGCGGGCGTAGCCGTACCAGGGCAGCACGGCGATGATCCGGTGCGCCGAGGCGCCCTGGGCGGCGTCGATCATCGTCAGCAGCTCGACCAGGGCGTCGTTCGGGGTCATCTCGCTCTGCTCGTTGGCGCAGGTCGACTGGACGATGAAGACGTCGGCGCCGCGGATCGACTCCTCGTAGCGGCAGTAGACCTCGCCGTTGGCGAAGGTCTTCAGCGTCACCTGGCCGAGGTCGAGGTCGAGCTTGCCGGCGACCTTGGCGGCGAGCTCCATCGAGCCGCGGCCACCGAAGACCATCATCCGCTTCGAGTAGTCGTGCGGGATCGCGGTCGGCGCGGTGCCGGGGGCCGCCTCGGGACGCTGCTGGGTCGTGCTCACGAATCCTCCTCTTGGGCCTCGGCGGCCTTGCGCTCCGCGTAGCCCTCGATGTTCCTCTGGTCGTTCTCGCTCACCGCCAGCGCCCCTTCGGGCACGTCCTGCTTGATCACGGCTCCAGCGCCAGTGTAGGCGGCGTCCCCGACTTCTACCGGCGCGATCAGCATCGTGTCAACGCCGACCCGCACGCCGCGGCCGATCGTCGTGCGGTGCTTGCGGGAACCGTCGTAGTTTGCCGTGATCGTGCCGGCGCCGAGGTTGCTGCCGGCGCCCACGTCGGCGTCGCCGACGTAGGCCAGGTGCGGCACCTTGGCGCCGGGGCCGAGGGTCGAGTTCTTGACCTCGACGAAGCTGCCGGCCTTGGCGCCCTGCTCGAGCCGGGCATCCGGGCGCAGGTAGGCGAAGGGGCCGACGCTGCAGCCGTCCTCGACCTCGCACTCGACCAGGTAGGAGTGCGGCACGGCGACGTTCTCGCCGAGGCGGGTGTCGGTCAGCGTGGTCAGCGGGCCGACGACCGTGCCGGCGCCGACGGCGCTGGCGCCGCGCAGGCTGGTGCCGGGCTCGATCCGGGCGTCGGCGGCGATCTCGACCCCGGCGTCGATCCAGGTGCTGGCGGGGTCGACGATCGTGACCCCGTCGCGCATGTGGCGGGCGAGGATGCGGCGGCGGGCCTCGGCCTCGACCGCGGCGAGGTCGGCGCGGTCGTTGACGCCCATCGTCACGGCGAAGTCGTCGGCGAGGTGGGCGGCGACCGAGTGGCCGGCCTCGCGCAGGGCCGGGAAGACGTCGGGCAGGTAGTACTCGCCCTGGGCGTTGTCGTTGCTCAGCCCGGCGAGCGCCGCGGCGAGCGGGGCGGCGGCGAAGATGTAGGCGCCGGCGTTGATCTCGCGGATCGCGAGCTGCGCGGGGTCGGCGTCGCCGGCCGCTTTCGCCTCGACCACGCGCTCGACCGAGCCGTCGGCGGCGCGGACGACGCGGCCGTAGGAGCCGGGGTCGTCGAGCTCGATCGTCATCACGGTCGCCGCCGCGCCCGAGGACGCATGGGCGGCGACGAAGCCGGCGATCGTCTCGCCGGAGATCACGGGGTGGTCGCCGGAGAGCACGAGCACGATCTCGGCCGCCTCGATCAGCGGCAGCGCCGCGCGCACGGCGCCGCCGGTGCCGTCGGGCTCGGGCTGGACGACGGTCTCGACCTCGCCCGGGAAGCCGGCCGAGATGTCGCGGCCGGGCGAGACGATCGCCGCCACCCGGCCGGCGCCGGCCTCGCGCGCGGCGAGGATCGGCCAGGCGACCATCGGCCGCCCGCAGACGGGATGCAGCATCTTCGGCGTCGAGGAACGCATGCGCGTGCCCTCGCCCGCCGCCATGACGAGAACCAGGGGCGAACTCACCCCTGGATCGTAGTTGCGGAGCGCCCGGCCTGCTGGCGCGCTAGGTGCGTGAGAGGTCTTTGCCGACCAGGGCTACTGAGACGAGAGTCCAGCCGGCGAAGATCAGGTCTATTCCTACCAGGAGGCCGATCGCCCAATCGGAGCTCTCGGGGAGCTTGGCGAGGATCAGGATGCCGACGAGCAGGCCGGCGACGCCGCTGAGGCCGACCAGGCCGGCGCCCTGCCGGCCGCGGGCGGCGAAGGCGACGGCGATCCGGGTGATCCCCATGAAGAGGAAGTAGAGGCCGAGCACGAGGGTCAGGGTGAGCGTGCCGCTGTCGGGTTCGACGATCAGGTAGATGCCGACGATCACGGTCAGCAGCGCCCAGACGAGGCGCAGGACGACCGAGCCGACCGTCTGCGCGGCGAAGGCGCCGGCGACCAGGAAGGCACCGGCGACGATCAGGATCCAGCCGATGAAGATCGCCGTCGCGACCGAGGCGACCGCGGGCACGAGGATCGCCACGCAGCCGACGAAGATCGCCAACACCCCGACCGCCATCAACGTCTTCCAGCCGCGCCGCAGCCCCTCGCGGACTTCCGGGTCCAACGCCGCTCCACCCATCTCCATAGGACGACCCTATGCCCCGTCCCGGACGCTAGGCTCGCTGGAGCGCTCCGGGGTGGTGTAGTTGGCTAGCACGCCTGGTTTTGGTCCAGGTAGCGAGGGTTCGAGTCCTTCCCCCGGAACTGTCAGTCCTCCGAGCTGCGGGGCACCTTGCCGCCTTCGGCGCCGGGTTCCTGCGCCGGGCCGCGGGGCGAGGCTATGCCGAGCACGCGCATCGCCTTGAGGCCGAGGCCGAGCTTCTCGCGGCCCTCGGTGGCGGAGACGTCGTGGCCGCAGAGCTCGCGCACGCGCTCCAGCCGGTAACGGATCGTGTGGCGGTGGGTGAAGAGCTGTTTGGCGGTGGCGGCGACGTTGCCGTCGTTCGCCAGGTAGGCCTCGACCGTGGCGACCAGCTCGGTCTCGTACTGGTCGTCGTAGGCGGCGAGCGGGGCGATCGTCTCGGCGTAGAAGCGCTCCAGCTCGCCGGGGTCGTCGCTCATCGCCGGCAGCAGCAGGCGGTAGGCGCCGGTGTCCTCGAAGGCGAGCAGCGGCCTGCCCTCGGCCTCGCCGACGTTGACCGCGAGGCGCGCCTCGTTGCCGGCGCGATAGAGGTCGACCGGGTCGGCGACGTGGCGGCTGGCGCCGATCGTCAGGTGGAAGCCGGCCAGGGCGTCGTCGAGCTCGCGGGCGAGCCCGGCGGCGGCGCGCTGCAGGCGCTCCTCGCTCTCGGCCGGGGCGAGCACGGCGATCTCGGTCGCGACCTCGCCCTCCTCGGCCACGGCCAGCGCGCCCGGCGCCAGCGAGCGCAGCGCCCGCATCGCCAGGGTCAGCACCCGGGCGCGCCACTCGCCGGTCTGGGCTGCGCGCGGGGCGGCGCGCAGGACGATCGCCCCCGCGCCGCGCTCGAGGTCGGCGCCGAGCTCGTGGGCGCGGGCGAGGATGTCGCCGCGGTCGGTCACCTCGCGTGCCAGCACGGCGGCGACGAAGACGCCGGCGACCTCCTCGCTCTGCCAGTCCGGCGCCCGCGAGCGCTCCAGCTCCAGCGCCAGCAGGGTCGTGACCACGCGCGCGATCGCCGCGTCGGGCGCGGCCTTGGCCCGGTAGCGCAGCTCGCCGACGGCGCTGTCGGCGACCCGCAGCTCGACGGTCGTCACCCGCTCGCCCCCGGCCAGCAGCTTCTCCTCCTGGTCGGGCGAGGCCCCGGCGACGGCCAGCACCGCCCCCGAGCGCTCGATCAGGGCGACGCTGGCGTCGAGCACCCGCGCCGCCGCCCGCGCCACCGCGGGCAGCCCGGCGCCCGACTCGACCGCCTCGGAGAGCGCGTCAAGCGTCCCCCCTTCCGCAGGTTTTGCAGGGGTTTTTTGTCCCTTAGAGCCGGTCGCCATCGGCCCATTATCGCGGCTATCAGAGCAGTTCCGCGATGTCGTTGTAGTAGTAGACGACCGCGAGGCCGACTACGACGCCGGTGAGGACCAGGGCGAGCAGGACGATCACCGAGAGGAAGCCGGCGGCGGCCTTCTCCCAGATGCGGCCGAAGGAGCCGATCGCGGGGACGAAGATCAGGGCGACGAAGGCGACGAGGCTGATCAGCCCGGCGACGCCGAAGAGGACGTACTCATTTTCGATCTTCTGCAGGGCGAGCGGCAGCAGCACGACGCCCATTCTGTCGCACGGACCCGTCTGAAGCGCGCATCGCGCGGATCGTCGTGACGACGAGCGCCACCGCGGCGCAGAGCGCGAAGGCGGCGCCGCCCAGCGCCCAGCCGGCGTTGACGTCGCTCATGTAGTGGACGCCGAGGTAGACGCGCGAGAGCCCGACCAGGGCGGCGATCGCGATCCCGGCCGTGACGACCGCGGCGCCGCGGGTCATCCCCGGCCGCAGCCGCAACACGATCGTCACCGCGAGCCAGACGTAGAAGGTCGCGTAGGCGGCGTGGCCGCTGGGGAAGGAGGAGCCGGACGCGCCGACCAGGCCGCCCGCCGGTCGCGGCCGGTCGATCGCGTCCTTGAGCTCGTGCACGCCGGCGTAGACGATCGCCAGGCCGGCGACGAGGACGCCGAGCTCGGCCCAGCGCCGCCGCGCCGCGAGCGCCGCGGCGCAGACCGCCGCCAGCGAGTAGACCAGCGCCCCGGCGCCGAGCCCGGTGAGCAGCGTGGCGACGTCGACGAGCCAGCCCGTGCGCAGCGCCTCGACCACGTCGACCGCGGTCTGGTCGCCCGGCGTCGGCCCGGAGTCGCCGCTGAGAATCGCGGTGTAACCGAGGACGACGAAGCCGCCGACCGCGAGCACCGTCATCAGCGAGGTGAGCTCGAGCCCGAACGTGCCGCCCGGCGTGACCCGATCCCAGAGGAAGCGCAGCTGCGGCTGGAAGCGCCGCGCGAGGATCACCAGCCAGCGGGCGATCCGGTGCCCCTCCATCCAGCGCACCGCCCGGCGGCGGTTCTCCGGGTCGCGCAGCCGCCGGTAGAGCAGCGCCGAGCCGGCGACGAGCACGATCAGCGCGCCGAGCAGGAAGGCGCCGCGCCCCGCGTACTGCGCGGCGGTGTCGATGCTGCGCGAGAAGGCGTAGCCGAGCATGATCACGGCCGAGTTGAGGATCCCCGCGCCGAGCACGCTGTAGGGGAGGAAGACCCGGTAGCGCATCCCCGAGCTGCCGGCGATGAACGGCGCCAGCGGCCGGGCGAAGCCGATGAAGCGGCCGAAGAAGACCGTCTTGCCGCCGTGGCGGGCGAAGTGCCCCTCGACCTGCTCGAAGCGCTCGTGGGTGAGGCCGAAGCGCCCCCCGTGGCGGAGCATGAAGCCGCGTCCCAGCCGGCGCCCGATCACGAAGCTGGCCGAGTCCCCGGCGGCGGCGGCGAACCAGGCGATCGCGATCAGGATGGAGACGTCGATCGCGCCCTGGCCGGCGATCGCGCCGGCGACGACCAGGACGGTCTCGCCGGGGACGACGAGGCCGACGAAGACGCCGGTCTCGGCGAAGGCGAAGAGGCCCGCGAGCAGGTAGGTCCAACCGCCGAGCGCGT
>DASTVL010000017.1:0-3428 GCA_035759115.1 Solirubrobacterales bacterium
TGCCGCTTCCAGCCCGAGGACGGCGGCCCCGCGCTCGGCCTGGTCGAGGGCGAGGAGGTCGTCGACCTCGCGGCGAGCGGCGCCCCGGCCGAACCGGCACGGGCGCTCGACGAGCTCGGGCAGGAGCGGCTGACGGAGCTCGCCGCCGGCTCGCCGCGCCGGGCGCTCGCCGACGTCCGCCTGCTCGCCCCGGCGGCGCCGCGCAAGTACCTCGCGATCGCGCTCAACTACCGCGACCACATCGCCGAGATGGGGATCGAGGCGCCCGAGGTGCCGGTCTTCTTCAACAAGCAGTCGACCTGCGTGGTCGGGCCCGGCGCCGGGATCCACATGCCCAAGGTCTCGACCTTCCTCGACTACGAGGCCGAGCTGGCGCTGGTGATCGGCAGGCGCTGCCGTCACGTCTCGCCCGAGGACGCGCACGAGGTGATCGCCGGCTACACCTGCGCCAACGACGTCAGCGTGCGCGACTGGCAGGGCAAAGCGCAGACGATGACGATCGGCAAGTCCTTCGATACGCATGGCCCGCTCGGGCCCTGGCTCGTCACCGGCGACGAGCTCGGAGATCCGGGGGACCTGGCGATCCGCTGCTGGGTCGGCGAGGAGCTGCGCCAGGACGCGCGCACCAGCGAGATGGTCTTCGACTGCTTCCAGCAGGTCTCCCACCTCTCGGAAGCGTTCACGCTCGAGCCCGGCGACACGATCGCCACCGGCACGCCGGCCGGCGTCGGCCTCGGCCGCCAGCCGGTGCGCGACAACCTGCTGCAGGTCGGGCAGGAGGTGCGGGTCGGGATCGAGGGGATCGGCGACCTGGTCAACACCGTGGTCGCGGAGCCCGAGGGCTTCGTCGCCGGCGGCGTGGCCTGAGCGGCCCTAGCCTGGCGCGTCGCCGAGCCCGTGCGGGTGGAGGTGGTCCTCGGCCATCTTCTTCAGCCCGACCCGGTCGATCTTGCCGGTCGGGTTGAGCGGCATCTGCTCGAGCACGACGACCTCCTCCGGCGCCTTGTAGCCGATCCGCTCGCGGCAGTGGACGATCAGGTCGGCGCTCGACGGCGCCTCGGTTCCCTCGCGCACGGTCACGTAGGCGCGCACGTTCTCGCCGTGCACGCTGTCGTGGATGCCGACGACGCCGGCCAGCGCGATCGCCGGGTGATCGACCAGGGCGCCCTCGACCTCGAACGGGCTGATGTTGGAGCCGTCGTGGACGATCACCTGCTTCTTGCGGCCGAAGAACCAGAGGTAGCCGTCCTCGTCGGCGCGGGCGAGGTCGCCCGAGTCGAGCCACTCCTCCTCGAGCACCTCGGCGGTCGCCTCGGGCGCCTCCCAGTAGCCGGCCATGCGGCTGCGCGTCTTGATCCAGACGCGGCCGACCGTCTCCGGCTCGGTCACCGGCGCGCCCTCGTCGTCGCGCAGGGCGATGCTGAAGCCGCCGATCGGGGTGCCGATCGAGCCCTGCTTGATCGGGCCGGCGGGCGGGTTGAGCGTGGCCAGGCCGACCTCGGTCATCCCGTAGCCCTCGTCGATCGGGAAGCCGGCCAGGGCGGCGAACTCGCTCAGCAGCTCGGTCGAGACCTTGTCGGCGCCGGCGCGGCAGATGCGCAGCGAGGCGAAGTCGTCGTGGGTCAGGTCGTGGTCGCGGATCAGCGCCGCCAGCGCCGCCGGGATCATCGCCAGCACGGTCGGCCTGTCCTCGCGCAGCAGTGGCAGCAGCTCGTGCGCGTCGTAGCTGCGGGCGACGAGCGCGCGGCCGCCGACGGCGAGCGTGCTCAGGGTCCAGAGGAAGGAGCCGATGTGGGAGATCGAGGAGCCGGGCAGGAAGACGTCCTCGCCGCTGAGTTCGAAGGCGTCGATCGCGCTGGCCATCATCCAGCGCAGCGTCTCGTGCGTGTGGGTGACGCCCTTGGCCGGCCCGGTGCTGCCCGAGGTGAAGAAGATCGCCGCGGGGTCCGAGGGCTCGGGCGCCCCCAGGTCGGCGGCCGGCCCGGCCTCGAGCAGCTGCGCGAAGCGATGCGCCGCCCAGGCGCCGGTGCCCGCTTCCTCCTCGGGCGAGTCGCCGTAGGCGACCGCACCCAGCCGCAGCGTCTCGCCCAGCCCTCTCGCCGCCAGGTCCTCCTCGCGCTCGGCGTGGGCGAGGATCGCCGCCGCCCCGCTGACCTCGAGCGCGTGGTCGATCTCGCGGTGCGTGTAGCGATAGTTGAGCGGCGTCGCCACCAGCCCGGCCTTGAAGCAGGCGAGGTAGTGGATCACCAGCGCCACCCGGTTCGGCATCAGCGAAGCGATCCGGTCGCCCCGCGTCAGCCCCAGCCCGCCGTAACCGCCGGCCAGCCGCAGACTCGCGTCCTCGAGCTCACGCCAGCTGATCCGCCGCTCCAAGGAGACCAGCGCAGCCTCGTCCGGATGCGCCTCCAATCCCGCCGCAAGCAGCTCGTGCAGGGCCGGCGCCGGCGCCTCCAGCCTCCTCCCGTCGATCAGCATTGCGGAATCGTATGCCGGGCGGCGCCGCCACGCGCGACGGTGGCGAGCGTGGGAATCGAACCGATGGCGGTCGACCCGTCAGCTTTCCGCGCATGCTCGTGCCAGCTCGCGCCAAGGCCCGACATCCCAATACCGACGCGCCGCACCGGACGTCGACGGCAGAACCCAGAGCGCAGCGGCCCCGATGAGCTCGGGTTGAGGTCCGTAGTCGACCCTGCGGCCAAGCGCGCCGTGCGCGGCGTTCTTGCCGTTGAAGGCGAGGCTGGCCGGTTCCACCGCCGCGATCCGGGCTTCCAGGCCGGCGACGTCGAACTCGCCCGTCCCCGTCGCCGTCCCGCAGAAGACGACTCGCAACCCTGGTCGCAGGATGTCAGGCAGAACGCCAGCCATCGGCTACACGCTACCCCGAGCTACCCCACGGCCGCCGGCAACCGCAGCCAACCATGCGGCGAGCAGCCCGTCTCACGGGCTTCCGCTGCGCGCCCGGTGAAGGCGGGCTATGGCGGGACCAGCTCGCGCTCAGGGGGTAGATCAGTCCTAGCTCATAGATTTCCGTTTGAAAGCCAGGGTGGCCAAGGGGGAAGCGAGCGCAACCCCGCTTTCCTCCTGGCATTCGGCTAATGGCGAGGGTGGGAATCGAACCCACGACACCACGATTTTCAGTCGTGTGCTCTACCAACTGAGCTACCTCGCCTGGACTGCGCAGGCCCGAGGGCCGCGCGGGGGAAGGCTAGCGACCCGGGGCGGGATCGGGCTGCTTGGATTGGCCCGTGGCCTGGGCTCGTGCAGGAATCGTCGCGGCGGGGGTCGGCCTCGTCGCCGTCCTCGCCTCATCGGGGGGGACGAGCGTGGACCCGCCCGTGCCGCGTGGCTTTCCCGGCGCCGTGCCGGCGTTCATGCTCGGTGCAGGGGTCGAAGAGGTGCGTGGCGTCCGCAGGCCCGGCCGACTGCAG
>DASTVL010000018.1:0-9330 GCA_035759115.1 Solirubrobacterales bacterium
CCAGGCGGCGCGGCCGGTGATCACGTAGGGGAAGCTGGCGAGCGTGCCGCGCGAGAAGGAGTCGAAGTCGATCGGGCTGTAGGCGTCGCCGGTGTCGAACGGCTTCTCCGGGTTTTCGTCGACCGCCTCGTCGGGGAACTCGACCAGCGGCACGTGGGTGTCGGCGCCGAGCAGCTCGTAGGCGGCGTAGCGGTCCTGGCCCGCGTAGAGCACCGGCTGGCCGTGGACCGTGGGGAGGAAGGCGCGCAGCTCGGCGCCGTGTCCGGGCGGCGCCACGGGCGCGTTGCGCAGCGCCAGGAAGCTCGAGTAGGCGGCGCCGCCGATGAAGACGACGGCAAGCGCGCTCCAGGCCAGCCGCACCAGCGGCGCGTTCGCTCTTTGTCGTGCTGAGCCAGACAAATGGCGAACGCGCCAGCCGAGCTCGGCCAGCAGCGGGCGGATCGCGACCAGCATCGCCAGCGGGGCGCCGATCATCAGCGCCTTGGCCTGCGAGTACTCGCCACTGGTCGGCAGCGCGGCGAGGTACAGGAGGACGCAGGCGGCGAGGCCGAGCGGCACGGCGAGGTCGCGCCTGCGCACCCACCACCAGGCGCCGGCGAGCACGGCGATGACGCCGATCGCTCCGGCGAGGCCGGTCAGCTCGGCGCCGCCGGGGGCGTCGAGCCGGTAGTTGCTCGTCCACCAGACGCCGAGCGCCTCGAACGGCGAAACCGGGCCGTAGGTGTTCGTCGCGGCGACTTTGCTGAAGGTGTCGACGAAGCCGAACGGGCCGATCAGCGTCGCGACCACGCCGAGCCCGGCGAGCAGCGCGATCGCCAGCAGGGTCAGCGGTCGCAGCAGCAGCCGCAGCAGCCGCCGCGGTGCCAGCGCCCGCCGCACCGCGGGCAGGGTCAGGCTCCAGAGGGCGACGATCGCGACCGGCCAGGCGAGCCCGGCGAAGCTGTAGGAGAAGAAGACGCCGCCCGCGATCGCCAGCACCGGCAACACGACCAACAGCCGCCCAGACGTGCCTCTTCTCGAGTACCCATAGTGGCCTCCAATCTGAGGCACGTCTCGCACGTCGATGCTGCGCAGGCCGACGGCCACGGCGAGGACGAAGAGCGCCTCGGCGGTCTCCTTGAAGGTGCCCTGGGCGAAGTAGGAGGCGGCGAGATAGGGGACGGCGACCAGGATCGCCGCGAGCAGGCGGCGGCCCGGTCTGAAGCCCGGCAGGGCGGCGAGCGCGGTCAGCCCGGTGAGGATGCCGATCGCGAAGATCTCACCGACGAAGGCCTGTCCCAGCCCGATCCCCGGCACCGCCGCGGTGGCGACGGCGAGACCGTGCGGGCCGAGCGGATAGCCGGCGTCGGGGACCGGGCCGGCGCCGCTGCGCAGCCACTCGGCCCAGGCGAGGTGGAGGCCGAGGTCGTTGTTGAGTCCGATCCCGAGCAGGCCCCAGCGGGCGCTGATCGCAAACGGGATCGAGAGCACGAGCGCGACGCCGATCGTCACGAGCAGCCCGTCCCGCAGCTCCATCCGCCGGCGGGCCGAATCCGGTCGATATGTGTCCGCATCCGGCCGATCGGCCGGCGCACCGCGGAGGAGGGCGAGGACGATCCCTGCTGCGACCAGGAGCAGGACGAGGCCCAGCGTCGCCGAGGTGCCGTGGCCGGGGGCGCGGGCGAGCAGGCCGGTCACGCTCAGCACCGCGCCGAAGCCGGCCGCTGGCGCCAGCCACGACCAGGCGCTGCGGCCCGCGAGGAGCAGCAGCGCACGCCCGACGAGAAGCGAGGCGGCGCAGATCAACGCCGCCGAGACGTAGGTCCCGATCATCAGAGAGGGCAACCTATTTCAGCCGCCCACAGCGGCGCGGCCCGGCTCAGTGCTTCTCGGCGGCCGCTTCGAGCGCCGGCCGCAGATTCTCGCCGCGCAGCGGCTCGGCGTGCCCGGAGCCGACGATCTTCGGTTCGAGCGCCGCCAGCTTGCGCACCGACTGTTTCGCCTGCGCGTGATCCCAGGCCCAGGCCGGGTGGGGGACGCTGACCTCGCCCTCGGGCAGCGGTTTCAGCCGCGCCGAGTCGACGCAGTAGACGACGTCGCTGACCAGCGCCACCCGGTCGCGCTCGCGCCAGAGGCCGATCAGCCCGGGTGCGTGACCGGGGAAGTGGACGACGCGGAAGCCGGCGATCTCGTCGCCCTCGGCGACCGTGCCGGCGATCTTCACCGCGCCGCCGTCCCAGCGCCGCAGCAGGAACGGGTAGATCCAGCGCACCGGCGCCACCGGCAGTTGCGAGAGGTCCCAGTAGGGCCTGATCGAAGCGTCGTTTTCGGCGTCGGCGACGTCTCCGGTGTGGCAGTAGACCGGCGCTCCGATCGAGGGCGCCGTGCCGCGGTGGTCGGCGTCGGCATGGCCGAGCACCACTTGCTCCACGCCGCCGAGCTCCTCGCCGGCCGCCCGCGCCTGCTTGGCCATCGCCTTGGTGCCGGCGTCGAACTGGATCGCGCCGCCGTTCTCCTGCTCGATGAAGTAGATGTTCATCGCCTTGCGCAGGTCGCCCCGCAGCAGCCAGACGCCGTCAGCGACTTTCTCCATCGCTCAAGGGTAGCCGCGACGCAGGGCGGGCTAGGCTCCCGGCCGATGCCGATGCTGTGGAAAGCGGGGATGGTCGTGCTGATCGTCTGCCTCGTCGCCTCGATGGCGATCGCGATCGTGCGCCTGGCGACGACGCCGACCGAGATCCTCGGCGACGGCTTCCGCGGCCTGCCGGCGCGCGATTCCGGCGTAACGCAGCGCTAACGGCTCCGGTACCCGCGCGGCGCGTTAGTATCGCGGCGTGTTCTCTCGAATCGTGGTTGGCACCGACGGGTCCGAGACCGCCGCGGAGGCGGTGCGCCAGGCGGTAGACCTGGCCAAGCTCGCGGGCGCCCAGCTCAGCATCGTCAGCGCCTACGAGCCGGTATCCAACCGCCGCATCCAGAGCGAGCAGGAGGGCGCGCCGGCCGATGTCCAGTACGAGATCGGCCCGCGCGAGGACGTCAACCTCGTGCTCGAAGCGGCGGCTGCCGCAGCCAAGAAGGGCGGGCTGGAGGTGCAGACGCATCCGGTCGAGGGCGGCCCGGCCGACGCGATTCTCAACGTCGCCGAGGAGACCGACGCCGACCTGATCGTCGTCGGCAACAAAGGCATGACCGGCGCACGCCGCTTCGTGCTCGGCAGCGTCCCCAACAACATCTCCCATCACGCGCCCTGTTCCGTGATGATCGTCCGAACCACCTAAAGCCGAACCTCAGGTGGAGGGATCGGTAGCAGCGCCTGCGTCGATCAGGCCGGCGCCCTGACGGGCGCCCGGACCGAGCAGGTTGCGTGCGGTGCTGCGCAGGCGGCGGGTCAGGCGGTTGACCTTGCCCTTCGGCGAGACGTCGTCGGGAATGACGCCACTGGCGAGGACCATCGCCGCGACCCCGGCGACGTGCGCCGCCGCCATCGAGGTGCCGATGTAGCTGCCCGGCACCCCGAACCGGCGCGTGTTGCCGCCCTTCAGCGTCACCTGGTAGATCGAGCGGCTCGAGACCGATGGGCAGCCGGGCACGGGCGCGCCGCCGCCGGGCGCCACGAGGTCGATTCCCTTGCCGGGGAGCAGCGAGTAGCTGCCCAGGCAGCCGCCCTCGGTCGAGCCGCCGACGCCGATCGTGCGCGGGCCGGTGGCGGGCGGCGAGACGCAGGACTCCGAGCCGAGGTTGCCGATCGAGGCGACGGTCACGACGCCCTTGCGGTAGGCGCGCCGCAGCTCCTCGTCGATCCCCGGCACGCGCTTGCCGCAGCCGAAGTTGAAGCTCATGTTGATCACGTCGGCGCCGTGCGCGACCGCGTAGCGGATGCCGCGGGCGATGTCGTCGGCCTCGCCGCTGCCGTGGCGGTCGAGCACGCGGACCGGCATCAGCTTGGCGCGGTAGGCGAGCCCGACCAGCCCGATGCCGTTGTTGGTCTTCTCGGCGATCGTGCCGGAGACGTGGGTGCCGTGGCCGTTGCGGTCGAGCGGCAGGCGGTCGCCGTCGACGAAGTCGTAGCCCCGGGTGAACTGGCCCGCGGCGAAGTCGGGGCTGCGACGGAAGCGCGACCCCTTGCTGCGGTAGGCGACCCCGGTGTCGAGCACGGCGACCGTGGTCCCGGTCGCGCCGCGCCGCTTGGCGGCGATCAGGTTGCGCCAGGCGCCGACCGCGTCGATGCCGCCGGGGGAGACCGGCAGCGCCGCCGTCCCCGTCCCCTCCCACGGGAGCAGGTTCCACTGCAGCGAGACCCAGCCGCCGGGCGGGCCCGGCTGTGCGGCGAGCGGGCCGGGGTCGTTGGCGATCCCCGTGCCCGGCAGCGGCGATCCCTTGGTCCGCGAGGCGGTCGCGGTGAAGTTGGGCGCCGCGTAGGCGATGCGCGGACTACGCCGCAGCGCGGCCGCTGCCTCGCGCACACCCGTGCCGGCACGAAGCTTCACGGTGCGGCTGTGACGGGCGCCCTTCAGCTTGACCACGACCTCCCCCGGCGCAAAGGCGCGTGCCGGAGCGACCCCGGCCGCCGCCCCCGCGGAGGGGGGCGTGGCGACGCCGGCAAGCAGCGTCAGGGCAGCGGGAATCGAAAGCAGTCGTCTCATCGTCGTGTCGGCTCGCGGAATCCCTGCACCAGTGCGAGCTATCGATCTAACACCGGCCCGCGGGGGAAGTTGTCGCAGCCACGATACTTTCGGCCGATGCAGGATGCCGCCGGCGAAGCGCAGCAGCGCCTGATGGGCCTGGCGATCGAGCGCGCCCACGAGGCGGAGGCGCACGGCGACGTGCCGATCGGCGCCGTCGTCGCCCGCGACGGTGAGCCGCTCGCGATGGCCGGCAACGAGCGCGAGCTGCGCCGCGACCCGACCGCCCATGCCGAGATCCTCGCGATCCGCGCCGCCGCCGCGGCGCTGGGAGGCTGGCGACTGCCGGGTACGACCCTCTACGTCACGCTCGAGCCCTGCGCGATGTGCGCCGGCGCGATCGTGCTCGCCCGCATCCCTACCGTCGTCTTCGGCGCTCCCGACCCCAAGGCCGGCGCCGCCGGCAGCGTCCTCAACGTCCTCGCCGAGCCCGCCCTCAACCATCGCCCGACGGTCGTGGCGGGCGTGCGCGGCGATGAGTGCGCGGCGCTGCTGCACGGGTTCTTCTCAAGCCGGAGGCCCGCCCGCCCGGCCTGAGCCAATACCCTTGGGGATACCCGGAGAGGTGTCCGAGTGGCTTAAGGAGCGCGACTGGAAATCGCGTGGGCGGGGTTAACCCGCCTCGTGGGTTCGAATCCCACCCTCTCCGCTGTGTGATGTGTCGCGACATCGGAGACAGATGTGTCGAGGCATCGTAGTTTGCATTAGCTCCTGATTTGACTACGCGGCCTTTAACACGAACCGGATAGGTCGGTATTCAGGTATGCCCCTACGGACCTTGGCACGGTTGCGAATGCTCTGTTTGATCCAGTGCCGGATCTCCCTGATCAACGATTGACTCCCCTGAGGGCTCGCGAGCCGATCGCGGGCCGTGGCGATGTTCCCGACGTCGACTTTTAGCTGGTGCAGAATCTTCTTCGTTTGCCAGCACGGTCCAAATTTGCCCAGAAGCGTTGACTTCCAAAGCCGTCGCTCCTGCCGCGCTCTCCTCACGAAGGCAGACACCTTTACCTGTTGCGTGGCAAGACGAGAACTGAGAAGGCGATTCTGGAACGATCTTTTTTCCCGTTCTTGTTTCTGCGCTTTGGCTCGTTGCTGTGCTTCCAAAGTGGATCGTTCCTCTTCTGCTTTCAGTTGCGCTTCCGCAATCTGACGCTGAGACGCTTGCTCACCGATGATGTACACAGCACCGCCCACGGTGAGCGCGGCGAGGAAGAACGAGATGGCGATCGATGGGACGTTCTCGGTCACTCGACCTCTGGCGCGAGCTCGCTCTCTTCCCCCGAGGCGGCCCAAAAGGCGGCCCAGCAGTTCAACTCCCGCGACTAATGGTCCCAACAAGAGCAGGACCACAAGCCCGGCAATCAATGCCTGGAGGAGCAATGGGACCTGTGGCGCGAGCGCCAATATAAGGGCGGTACCGGTGGCGATGCGCGCTGCGAAGACGTCGGCACCCGTGCTGACGGCCACGATCTTGGCGCCGAGCCTGCTCACAGAAATAACGGTACTAAATGATGCTTAACTCGGTACGGTATATATGGCAGTCGGCGAAGTCTCGTCGAGCGGCATCACGATCGCCTCGTCCTCGGGGATGGCGGGGGTGGCGGGGCGGTGGCCGCGCAGGCGCTCGTGGCTGCAGACGACGTAGCACCACTCCATCAGGCGCATGCGCGAGGACGGGTCCATCTCCTCGACCGTGGCGCCGATCAGGTATTCGCCGTCGGCCTCGCGACAGGAGCGGATCTGGATCTGGGCGGCGACCTCGTGCGTGTCGCCGCCGGCGTCCTCGAGCTCGAGCAGCACCGCGGTGCGCTCGCCGACGGTGAGCGGCGCGTCGAGCACGAGCCCGACCCCGGCGGCGCTGGCGTCGACCAGATTGCCGCCGACGTGGCCGTCGCGGGCGAAGCAGTGGACCGGTGCGGCGCCCTCGAAGCGGTAGACCTGGCGGCGCTGGCGGCGCCGGCCGACCGCATGGAGGGTGCGCAGCACGCGGCGCAGCTCGATCAGGCCGAGCAGCGGCACGACCACCGCTGCGATCCCCGGCATGTCTGGCAGCGGCCCGACCCCGGCGAGGTCGAGCAGGCGCATCGCCGTGCCGCCGGCGAGCACGACCGCGGCGACGATCACCAGGTGCAGCTTGCGCACCGCCGCCAGGCCGCCGCCGTCGGCGCCCTGCTTCGGCGTCACCTTGAAGGCGGTGCGGCCGGGGCGGAAGATGCAGCGCAGGGCCCGCGTGTAGATCTCCATCGTCAGCAGCTCGTAGTGGGCGGTCTCGCCGATCTTCATGTAGCCGCGGGTCAGGGCCGAGCCGGCGAGCAGGTTGAGGCTGACCGCGGGCAGCCAGAGGGCGGCGAGGGCGACGACGCTGATCTTCATCGGCAGCGCCCCGGTCCACAGTACGAGGCCGAGCGTGAGCAGCAGCAGCAGGCGCATCGGCGGCGCCAGGTAGGCGGCGAGGCTGACAAAGTAGGAGAGGCGTTGCAGCGGCCTCAGGGTGCGGGCGCGCAGCGGGGACTCGGGCAGGGTGAAGACGGCGAGGTTGCCGCGCGCCCAGCGGTCGCGCTGCAGCAGGTAGCCGTCGAGGTCGTGCGGGGCGAGGCCCTGGACGAGGACCTCGTCGTGGTAGCGGCTGGTCCATCCGTGGCGCTGCATGCGGATCGTCGTGTGGAAGTCCTCGGCGATCGTCTCGGTCGCGACACCGCCGATCTCGAGCAGCGCCTGGCGCCGCAGCAGCGCCGCCGAGCCGCACCAGTAGGCGGCTCCGTGGCGGTCCTTGCCAGGGCAGACGACGCGGTAGAAGAGCGACTGCTCGTGGCGGCCGACGACGTAGTGCTGGACCGAGTCGTGGTTGAAGAAGTCGTGCGGGCTCTGCACCAGGGCGACTTTCTCGTCGTCGAAGTAACCGACCAGAGCGTCGAGCGCGTCGGGCATCGGCACGTGGTCGGCGTCGAGCATCAGCACCAGGTCGCCGCCGGTGCGGGGCAGGGCGGCGTTGATGTTGCCCGCCTTGGCGTGCGAGTTGTCGGGCCGGGTCAGGTACTCGGCGCCGGCGGTCCGCGCCAGCTCCTCCATCTCCGAGCGGCGGCCGTCGTCGAGCAGGTAGGTCGTGTGCGGGTAGGTCAGGGCGCGGCAGCCGGCCAAGGTCGCGGCGACGACCTCGAAGGGCTCGTCGTAGGTGCAGACGTAGACGTCGACCTCGTGGCCGGGAGTGGCCGGCGGCCGCACGGCGGCGGGGCGCGACCACGAGTACCAGGCGAGCGTGCCGAGCGCCCAGAGGCCGTAGACCTCGGTGATCAGCAGCATCGCGAAGAGCAACGGGTTGGCCCCTTCGCCGCTCCAGCCGAAGCGCCAGATCAGGTAGCCGACGCCCCACAGCAGGGCGACGATCGCGAACAGCCGCAGGGGCACGGGGTGGCGGTCGAAGAACCGCCCGATCCGGGTCTGCGCGGTGGCCTGCACGGACCGTGCATCGGCGCAGGGGCGCCTGGCCTTGAGCGGTGGGATACGCCGCGTTTACACCGGCCCCGCCGCGGGTTCCGCCGCTACGTAGAATCAGCCATCGGACCGAAGTTCCCCGGAGGGGTGCCGGAGCGGTTGAACGGGGCGGTCTCGAAAACCGTTGTGCGGCGCAAGCCGTACCGTGGGTTCGAATCCCACCCCCTCCGCTAACCGCAGATACCGCGATCGCTCAGCGGCGCGGGCCGGTCTCGCACTCGATCGAGTAGCCCCAGCCGGGGCCGCCGTCGCAGTGGTCGTGGTCTTCGCCACCGTAGAGCTTGTCGGGGCTGGGCCCGCCGTAGAGCCGATCCCTGCCGCCTTCGCCGTGGCAGCCGTCCTGACCGCGGCCCATGATGCAGATGTCGCGACCCGGGCCGCCCCAGCAGCCGTCGCTGCCGGCCCCGTGCTTGCAGTAATCGTCTCCCGGCCCGCCGACGCAGTCGCTGTTGCGGTTGCCGGTTATGCAGATGTCGTCGCCGCCGCGGCCGATGCAGCGGTTGCGCCTGGCGCCTTCGGGGTAGCAGGTGTCGACCTCGCCGTTGCCGATGAATTTGTCCGAGCCGTCGCCGAGGCGGACGGTCAGCGGGGTCGGCAGCCTGTCGAGCACCTCGACGAAGTCGCCGGACGGGCCCATCCTCACTTCGATTCGCCCGACGCCGCGCAGCGGGCAGACGGCGAGGCTGCGGCCGGCGAGCCGGCATCCCTCGCCGGCGCGCCGCGCCATCCAGCCGTTGACGACGAGGTTGTTGCCGTTCACGCTCAGCTCCAGGTGCGAACCCGAAGCCGCTCCGTGCACGACGATCTGTCCCTGCGGCGTGGCCGGCGCGCAGAAGAGCGCCAGCACCAGCGCAGCGGCCAGCCCCACCACGGTCGCTGTTCCCCGAACGAAGATCGGGGAGAACTTTAGACGACTGAGCTGATCCATCCGTCGTGCGGGCAGATCGCGGCGCAACTCCATTGGTCCGTATTTGGCCGCGCTCTCCTCGCGGCGAAGTGCGGATGACGCAGTGGCGCGGGCGACGTAGCTTGCAGCGGGCGTGACCGCCGTCAAATACGTCTACGCGTTCGCCGAGGGCTCGAGTGAGATGCGCGAGCTGCTCGGCGGCAAGGGCGCCAACATCGCCGAGATGGCGCGACTCGGGCCGCCGATCGCCGTCCCGGCCGGGTTCAC
>DASTVL010000019.1:0-23061 GCA_035759115.1 Solirubrobacterales bacterium
CGGCTACCTCTACGACCTGCTGCGGGCCCGCAAGGACGGCGTCGCCTCGACGGGCAACGGTCGGCGCGAGAGCTTCCGCCACCTGCCGATCCCGCGGATGACGAACACCTACGTCGCCCCCGGCGAGGCGGACCCCACGGAGATGATCGCCGAGGTCGATCGAGGCTTCTACGCGAAGTCGTTCGCCGGCGGCCAGGTCGACCCGGCGACCGGCGACTTCGTCTTCGGCGTCACCGAGGGCTACCTGATCGCGGCCGGCAGGGTGACCCGGCCCTGCCGCGGCGCGACCCTGGTCGGCAACTGCCTGCAGGCGTTGGCGGCGATCGACGCGGTCGGCGACGACTTCTGGATGAAGACGGGGATCTGCGGCAAGGGCGGCCAGAAAGTCCCGGTCGGGACCGGCCAGGGCCACGTCCGCATCGCCTCGATGACGGTCGGGGGGACCGAGGCTTGAGCGCGCTTGCCGAGCAAGCAGCCGCCGCGATCGAGCGCGCCGGCGCCGCCGGCGCCGAGGGGGCCGAGGCCTACGTGAGCGAGGCGGAGACCCGCGAGGTCCGCGTCCACGGCGGCGAGATCGAGAGCCTGACCGCGGCGACCCAGCGCGGGCTCGGCCTGCGGGTCTGGATCGGCGGCCGGGTCGGCTACGGGTTCGGCACCGAGCTCTCCGCGGCCGGGGTCGCCGCGATCGCCGAGCGCGCGGTCGAGGCGGCGCGGGTCGCCGACGAGGACGAGTTCGCTGCCCCCGGAGGGGACACCGGCGCGCCGCCGGCACCGGCCGGCCTGAGCGATCCCTCGCAGGGCGAATGGTCGCCCGCCCGGATCGCCGAGCTGGCGCTGGCGGTCGAGCGCAGCGCGCTCGCGGCCGACGAGCGCGTGGTCGCGGTCGAGCAGGCGGTCTACTTCGACAGCGCCGAGCGGGTGGCGATAGCCGCCTCCGGGGTCGTCGGCGGCGAGTACGAGACGACCAGCTGCTACGCCTACCTGCAGGCCCTGGCTCAGGGCGACGCCGGCCGCGAGACCGGGCTCGGCTTCGGCCTGGCCCGCGGCCCTGCCGCGCTCGACCCCGAGGCGATCGGCCGCGAGGGCGCCGACCGCGCGACCGAGATGATCGGCTCCTCGAAGCCGCCCTCGCGCAGCTGCCCGGTCGTGCTCGACCCGACCGTCGCCGCCAGCTTCGTCGGCCTGCTGGGCAAAGCGCTCGGCGCCGACTCGGTGCAGCGCGGCCGCTCGCCGCTGGCCGACCGGCTCGGCGACGAGGTCGCGGGCGAGGCCTTCGTCCTCCACGACGACGGCCTCGATCCCGCCGGCTTCGACTCCGCCCCCTTCGACGCCGAGGGCACCCCACGCCGGCGCACGGCGCTGATCGAGGGCGGTCGCCTGCGCAGCTTCCTCTACGACGCCTACACCGCGCGCCGCGGTGAAGCCGCCTCGACCGGCAACGCCGGACGCTCCGGCTACCGCTCGCCGCCCGCGGTCTCGGCCTCGAACCTGGTCGTCGCGACCGGCGAGAAGGGTCTCGAGGAGCTGCTCGGCGCGGCCGGCGACGGCGTCCTCGTCACCGACGTCGCCGGCCTGCACTCCGGCGTCAACCCGGTCACCGGGGTGTTCTCGGTCGGCGCCTCGGGGCGGGCGATCCGGGGCGGCGCGGCGGCCGAGCCGCTGCGCGAGTTCACGATCGCCGGCGACCTGGTCTCGATGCTGCGGGCGGTGCGCGCGGCCGGCTCGGAGGCCCGCTGGGTGCCCTTCGGCGGCTCGGTCAGCGCCCCGCCGCTGCTGATCGGCGAGATCAGCGTCAGCGGGTCCTGAGCGCTCGTCCGGCTCCAGGCGTGCCCTTACGCCGTTTGCGCTGTTAGATTGCCGCCCGACCTGAACGACCCGACGGAGGAGCAACGACGTGACCAAGGCTGAGTTTCTGGACCAACTGGCAGCTGACGAGCGCATGGGCAGCAAGAAAGCCGCGAGCGACGCGGTCGACGCCGTGCTCGATGCGATTACCGACACGCTGAGCGGCGGCGGTGAGGTCAGCTTCACCGGCTTCGGCAAATTCCACGTCGCTGAGCGCGGACCGCGCCAGGGCGTCAACCCGCGCACCGGCGAAAGGATCACGATCCCGGGCGGCAAGGTCCCCCGCTTCTCCGCCGGCTCGGCGCTGAAGTCCAAGGTCAAGGGCTGAGCTCCAGAGCACCCGCCAGATTTCTCGCCGCCGCCGCGGTCCTCTGCGGCTTCGTCGTCGTGGTCGTCTTGATCGCGACGACGCTCGGCGGCGGCGATAGCGGCGACGGCGACACCCGCTCCTCCGGCAACGGCTCCGGCTCCGCCGGGCAGGCCAAGCAGGGCGAGGGGGGCAAGCGGACGCCGCAGACCTACGAAGTGCAGACCGGCGACACGCTGAACGCGATCTCGGGCAAGACCGGTGTCCCGGTCGGCCGCATCGAACGGCTCAACCCCGGCGTCGACCCGCAGATCCTGATTGCCGGCGAACGTCTGAAACTGAAGTGAGAGCCCGCTTCCTCGCCGTGCTGCTCGGCGCGGCGCTGCTTGCGACTCCCGCTGTCGCCGGCGCGGACTCACCGCAGCTGCAGGCGCGGGCATGGGCGCTGATCGAGGCTCGAAGTGGGGAGGTGCTTGCGTCGCATGCGGGGACGCAGCGGCTGCCGATCGCAAGCACGACGAAGCTGATGACGGCGTATGTGGCGATGCGGGAGCTGCCGCTGGGCAAGCGGGTCCGGGTCGCTCCGTACCCGGCGATCCCGGGGGAGTCGCTGCTCGAAGTCCCGGCTGGCGAGCGGATCAGCGTTCGCGATCTGCTCTACGGGCTGATCCTGCGCAGCGGCAACGACGCGGCCTACGACCTGGCGCTGGCGACGGCCGGGTCGCAGCAGGCGTTCGTGCGGGATATGAACCTGCGGGCGGCGGCTCTGGGGCTGCCGGACACCCACTACGCCAACCCGATCGGGCTCGACCAGGCGGGCAACTACTCGAGCGCGCTCGACCTGACCGCGTTGACGCGGCGGCTGCTGCGCGATCCCGCCTTCGCCAGGATCGCCGCCTCGCGCAGCGCCGAGCTGCGCAGCCTGCGGCCGCCGCGGGAGATCGAGACGATCAACGATTTCCTGCTCGCCGTGCCCTGGGCAACCGGGGTCAAGACCGGCCACACCTTCGACGCCGACTACGTCCTCGTCGGCTCCGGCCGGCGCAAGGGGGTCGAGCTGATCTCCGCCGTGCTCGGCACCTGGACCGAGAGCGAGCGCGACGCCGAGACCGCCCGGCTGCTCGAATACGGCTTCTCGCAGTACCGCAAGCGGGTCCCGATCCGCGCCGGGCAGGCGCTCGCCCGGCCCTCGATCCGCTACTCCGGCGGCGAGCTGGCGCTGCGCGCCAGGCGCACCGTCGCCGTCGGCGTGCGGCGCGGCCAGCGGCTGCGGCTCCGCGTCCAGGCGCCGGCCGAGGTCGAGGGGCCGCTGCGTCGCGGCGCCCGGCTCGGCCGCGCCACTGTCTTCGTCGACGGCCGCCGGGCCGCCTCGGTGCCGCTGCGGGCCGCCCGCGCGGTGCCCGAGGCGACGGCGCTCGAGCGCCTGCGCAGCTTCGTCGCCGACAAGGCGCTCTGGCTCGGTTTGGCGCTGTTCGCGATACTGATCGCAGCAGTTCTCTTCAGGAGGCGCCGAAGGCGATGATTCTCACCGTAACGCTCAACGCTGCGATCGACCGCACGGTGGCGGTACCCAACTTCCGCCTCGGTCGTCGCCATCGCGCGGTCGAGAGCCGCACCGTGGCCGGCGGCAAGGGGATCAACGTCGCCCGCGCCCTGCGCCTGCTGGGCCGGCCGGTGATCGCCGCCGGCTTCGCCGGCGGGCCGACCGGCAACCGCGTGCTCGAGCAGCTGCGCAGCGAGGCGATCCTCACCGACTTCACCTGGATCGCCGGCGAGACCCGGATCAACATGTCGGTCGTCGACCCGACCTCGGGCGAGCAGACCGAGATCAACGAGCGCGGCCCGGCGGTCAGCCCGGAGGAGGTCGAGCGCCTGGTCGAGCGCCTGCGCTATCTCGCCGACGGGGCGAAGCTCTGCGTGATCGCCGGAACCCTTCCCCCCGGAGCGGGGGACGAGCTCTACGCGCGCCTGATCGAGGACCTGCGCGAGCGCGGCGTGATCACGATCCTCGACGCCGAGGGTGAGCCGATGCTGGCCGGGCTGCGCGCCGGCGCCTCGATCGTCACCCCCAACGAGCGCGAGGCCGAGGAGCTGGTCGGCCAGGAGTTCGGCGACCGCGACGACTTCGTCCACGGGCTCTCGGAGCTGGTCCGCCTCGGCGCCGGCGAAGCGGCGATCACGCGGCCCGACGGCTGCGTCGCGGTCGCCGGCCAGGGGCCCGGGCGGCGCGTGCTCGAGGTCCGCACCAAACCGCTGGAGGCGGTCTCGAGCGTGGGCTCGGGCGACGCCTTCCTCGCCGGCTACGCGGCGGCGCTCTACGACGGGCGCGAGCCCGCGGACTGCCTCGCCTACGGCGTCGCCTGCGGCGCCGAGTCGACGCAGCACTTCGGCGCCGGCACCGTCGACCGCCGCCGGGTCGAGCGACTGCTCGACGAGGTCGAGGTCCACGATCTGGAGGTCCACGCGGAAGTGTAGGCTGGCTGTTCAACGCCACCACTTCCCCTGGAGGATCGATTTGGAGATCGATATCGGTCGAGGCAAGAAGGGACGGCGCGCCTACGGATTCGATGACATCGCGATCGTTCCGTCGCGTCGCACCCGCGATCCCGACGACATAGACATCAGCTGGGACCTCGGTCCCTACCGCTTCGAGTTGCCCCTGGTCGCTTCCGCCATGGACGGCGTGGTCAGCCCCGACACGGCTGTGCTCGTCAACCAGCTCGGTGGGCTCGGCGTGCTCAACCTGGAGGGGATCTGGACCCGCTTCGAGAACGCCGAGGAGCAGCTGGAGAAGGTCGCCGCCGCGCCTAAGCACGAGGCGACCCGGCTGATGCAGGAGATCTACAACGAGCCCGTGAAGCCCGAGCTGATCGGCCGGCGGATCGCCGATATCAAGGAGCGCGGCGCGGTCGCCTGCGGCTCGCTGACGCCGCAGAAGGTGCGCGAGCACTACGAGGTCGCGGTCGAGGCCGGGATCGACATCCTCGTCATCCAGGGCACGGTGATCTCGGCCGAACACGTCTCGACCACGGTCGAGCCGCTCAACCTGAAGGAGTTCATCTCCGAAGTGCCGGTGCCCACGGTCGTCGGCGGCTGCGCCTCCTACTCGACCGGCCTGCACCTGATGCGGACCGGCGCCGTCGGCGTGCTCGTCGGGGTCGGCCCCGGCGCCGCCTGCACGACCCGCGGCGTGCTCGGCATCGGCGTGCCGCAGGCGACGGCGATCGCCGACGTGGCCGCCGCCCGCTCGCAGCACATGCTCGAGACCGGCGAGTACGTCAACGTGATCGCCGACGGCGGCATGCGCACCGGCGGCGACGTCTCCAAGGCGATCGCGGTCGGCGCCGACTCGGTGATGGTCGGCTCGCCGCTGGCCCGCGCCAAGGAGGCGCCCGGTCGCGGCTTCCACTGGGGGATGGCGACGTTCCATCCCTCGCTGCCGCGCGGCACCCGCGTCTCGACCAAGCAGGACGGGACGATGGAGGAGATCCTGCTCGGCCCCGCCCAGGAGAACGACGGCACCTTCAACCTGATGGGGGCGCTGAAAACCTCGATGGCGACGACCGGCTACGAGGACATCCGCTCCTTCCAGCGGGCCGAGGTGATGGTCGCGCCGGCGCTGATGAGCGAGGGCAAGAAGCTGCAGACCGAGCAGGCCGTCGGGATGGGCTCGAACGGTCGCGCCGCGGTGTCGGCTGGTGTTGGAGTCGCCGACGACTGAGGCCGGCGCCATTGCGGCGTCGGCCCAGGCCTCCGAGGAGGTGCTCGTCCTCGACTTCGGGGGCCAGTACTCGCAGCTGATCGCACGGCGGATCCGCGAATGCGGGGTGTTCTCGGAGTTGCTGCCGGCGACGACCGCTGTCGAGAAGATCAAAGAGCGGAAGCCGAAGGCGCTGGTTCTCTCCGGCGGGCCGGCTTCGGTGTATGAGCCGGACGCTCCCGCGTTTCCCACCGATCTGCTCGATCTGGGGATCCCTCTGCTCGGCATCTGTTACGGGATGCAGGCGATGGTGAAGGAGCTGGGAGGGAAGGTCGAAGGGGCCGAGTCGGGAGAGTTCGGGCGGGCGGAGCTGACGCTGCGCAACAGCGGCGGGCGGCTGCTCGGCGGGCTGCCGGAGGAGCAGACCTGCTGGATGAGCCACCGCGACGCGGTCTTCGAGCCGCCGCCGGGCTTCGAGGCGCTGGCCGCAACGCCGGCCTCGCCGGTCGCCGCCTGCGAGGCGCCCGACCGCGGCCTCTACGGCATCCAGTTCCACCCCGAGGTCGTCCACACGCCCTACGGGACCGAGGTGCTGACCCGCTTCCTGCGCGAGATCGCCGGCTGCGAGGAGCAATGGTCGGCCGAGTCGGTGATCGCCGAGCAGGTCGAGGCGATCCGCGCCCAGGTCGGCGAGGGGCGGGTGATCTGCGGGCTCTCCGGCGGCGTCGACTCCTCGGTCGCGGCGCTGCTGGTCCACCGGGCGATCGGCGCCCAGCTGACATGCGTCTTCGTCGACCACGGCCTGATGCGGCTGAACGAGGCCGAGCAGGTCGTCGCCGCCTTCGAGCAGTTCGGCATCCCCCTGGTCCACGTCGAGGCCGAGCAGCGCTTCCTCGACAAGCTCGCCGGGGTCGACGAGCCCGAGCGCAAGCGCAAGATCATCGGCGGCGAGTTCATCCGCGTCTTCGAGGAGGAGGCGGCGAAGCTCGAGGACGCCGCCTACCTCGTCCAGGGCACGCTCTACTCCGACGTGATCGAGTCGGGCGGCAGCGACGCCGCCGACACGATCAAGTCGCACCACAACGTCGGCGGCCTGCCCGAGGACCTCGAGTTCGAGCTGGTCGAGCCGCTGCGGATGCTGTTCAAGGACGAGGTGCGCGCGGTCGGCGCCGAGCTCGGCCTGCCCGAGCGCATGGTCTGGCGCCAGCCGTTCCCGGGGCCGGGCCTGGGGATCCGCATCGTCGGCGGCGAGGTGACCAAGGAGCGGCTCGACATCCTGCGCTCCGCGGACGCGATCCTGCAGGAGGAGATCCGCGCGGCCGAGCTCTACCGCCAACTCTGGCAGTCCTTCTGCGTGCTGCCGGTCGTGCGCTCGGTCGGCGTGCAGGGCGACGGCCGCACCTACGCCTACCCGATCGTGATCCGCGCCGTCACCTCCGACGACGCGATGACCGCCGACTGGGCGCGTCTGCCATACGACCTGCTGGAGCGCGTCTCCAACCGGATCATCAACGAGATCGAAGACGTGAACCGCGTGGCGCTCGACATCTCCTCGAAGCCGCCGGCGACCATCGAGTGGGAGTAGTGGCGGGCCAGGAGGCCGCCTGGCGGTGTCCTCGGCAATTCGCCTTGGTCACGTAGGAACATCTACGCTCCCGGCGGCGAATTGCCTGCGTCCTGGCCAGGCGACCTCCTGACCGCGCCATGTCATTTCCGGTCTCAATTGCTTTCTTGAGCCTGTTCCAGGCGGCGCTGGTGGCGTTGCCGCGCTCCCGGCCGCCGTTCGTGTGGATGCCGCGCAGCCCTTGGTGGGCGCTGGTCCCGGCCGGCTCGATCGTCGTCGTCGTCTTCGGCATCGAGGCGGCGCCGGGATCGGCGGACGCGCTGACCTGGCTGGCGCTGCTCGCCGTGCCGCCGCTGGCCGCCTTTGCGCTCGGCTGGCTCCTGCACGGGACGGCGCCGGTCTGGGCCTGGGCAGCGGTCCCGTTATTCGCGCTCGCCTGGGCGGCGCAGGGTTCGCTCGCAGGCGAGACCGGCGCTGCGCTGCTCTCCGGCCTCGCCTGCATCGCGCTGGGCTGGCTGCTGGTCTCGGTCGTCGCGGCGCGCTGGCTGCGCCTCGGCGTCTACGCGATGGCGGCGATCGACGCAGCCCTGATCGCCGCCGAGCTGCTGCAGGGCCCCAGCGGCGTGCTCAGCGCCGCCGCGCCCGGCGGCCTGCCGCGCCTGCAGGTGCTCGAGCTCGGCGCTGCCCGGATGGGCTTCGGCGACGCCTTCCTCGCCGCCACGGTCGGCTGCCTACTCGCCGCCGACCGCTGCCTTCAGCTGCGCACCGCCGCCCTCGCCGCCGTCCTGGCGCTCAGCTTCGATCTGCTCTTCTTCGCCCTCGACACCCTGCCCGCGACCGTCCCGATCGCCGTTGCACTAGCTCTCGCTGACGCGATCAGACGGCCACGTGGGTAGGACGCAGGGAGGCCGAATAGCAGCGCTATTTGGCCGACCGAGGACGCCGCCAGGTGGCCGTCTGGGCCGTCAGTGCGGGTGGCCGACCAAGGTGATGGCGTAGATCGCCACGAAGCCGGCGATCGTGAGGGCGACGCGCAGCCATGAGCCCTCGCCGTCGTGTTTGTGGTCGTGCGCGGCCGGCAGCAGGTCGGTGGCGCCCATGTAGAGGAAGAAGCCGGCGTAGACGGCGAGGAAGTAGCCGAGCGTCACCTCGGAGACGGAGACCAGCGAGCCGACCGCGGCGCCGGCCAGCGGCGCAAGCGCGTCGATCCGCAGCCAGCGCTTCGCCCGCGAGGCGTCGCCGGACTGACTGAGCACGAAGCTGACCGTGTTGAGCCCGTCGGCGAAGCCGTGGCCGACGACGGCGAGCAGGACGAGCAGCCCGGTCTCCGTGTTGACGCTGAAGGCGAGGCCGATGCCGACGCCGTCGGTGAACGTGTGCAGGGAGAGCCCGGCGGCGCCGAGCACGCCGACCCGTCCGTGCGAGCGCGCCTCCTCGGGATCGTCGCGGTGGTGCAGCACCAGCACCCGCTCGAGCAGGAAGAACGCGAGGAAGCCGAGCGCGACCAGTGGCACCGCGTCGTGGGCCTCGCCGACGCTCTCTATCGCCTCGGGCAGCAGCTCGAGCAGGGCGACGGCGACGACGATGCCGCCGCTGAGCGCGATCACCGTGGGCAGCGAGTGATGCAGCCGCAGCGCCGTCGCGCCGCCGGCGACGATCGCGATGACGGCCAGCCCGGCGAGGGGGATCGCGAGCTCAGGCATCGGCGGCGCAGGTCGGGCAGGTGCCGCGCAGGACGACGTCGTGGGCGGCGACTTCGAACTCGGCCTCGCGGCTGATCCTCGCGATCGCCGTCTCCAGCTCTTCGCTGGCGAAGGGGGAGAGGCGGCCGCAGTCCTCGCAGACGAGGTGATGGTGGTGATGCTCGGGATCGACCCGCTCGTAGCCGGCAGCGTCGCCGCCGATCTCGACCCGCTGGATCAGGTGCAGCCGCTCGAGCTGGTCGAGGGTGCGGTAGACGCTCGCCCGGCCGACCGAGTCGAGCCGGTGGTCGATCTCCAGCGCGGTCAGCGCGCAGGACTCGCCGGCGAGCAGCTCGACCACCTCCCGCCGCGCCGCGCCGCTGCGGTAGCCGGCCTCGTCGAGGCGCTTCATCGCTGTCTCGGCCCAGATCACGGCCGGGGAAGCTATCAGATAATGAGACTCGTTCTCAGAAAGGACTGCTCAGCTGTAGCTGTCCCACTTCTTCAGCAGCGCGAGCGGGTCGATCGGGCTGCCGCCCTCGTACCAGCCGGGCGCGGTCCAGAGCTCGAAGTGCAGGTGACAGGCGGTCGAGGAGCCGGTGCTGCCGACGACGCCGATCGGTTGGCCGGTGCGGACCGTCATCCCGGCTTTCAGCGGCGAGGGCTGCAGCAGGTGCATGTAGGCGGTGTCGTAGCCGGTGCCCCTGCCGTCGATGACGACGTAGTTGCCGGCGGCGCCCTGGAAGCCCGAGTAGCGGACGCGGCCGCCGCGGGCGGCGACCAGCGGCGTCCCACACCGCGCCATCACGTCCTGGCCCTGGTGCGAGTGGCCGGAACGGCCGGCGCCGAAGCGGGCGCCGCTCTGGCCGTAGTCGTGCGGGCCGAGGACCGGGAAGGCGTAGCCGTAGAGGGCGAAGCTGAGGCTCAGCGGTGGGGAGGCCGAGGAGGACCGGGCACGGCGCTTCAGCCTGCGCAGTCCCTGAACCGAGCGGGCGAAGGCCTGACGGGTCGCCGGATCGGCGCTCTGGGGGGCGATGCGGAACGAGTAACGGCCGTTCGGGGCCGGCTTGCCGCCGGCCAGGGTGCCGTCCCAGCGCACGCTGTCGGAGGACCCCGGTTCCACGTCGTTGCGGAAGTAGCTGCGCACCGCGGCGCCGTCGGCGTTGACGATGTCGATCCGCAGATCGTTCTGCGACTGATCGCTCTCCACTTCGTAGCGCAGGCGGGGGGCGCGGACGCCGAAGTAGAAGGACTTGCGCGGCGTCGTCTGGGCGCCGATCAGGCGCAGGTTGCCCGCCGACGGGGAGTCCGACGGAGCGCCGCTGCGGCTCGGCGGCGGCGGGGCGCTGCCACTGGGCGTCGGCGCGCCGCCGGTCGCGGCCATGGCAGGGGCGGCGAAGCAGGCCGAGAAGGCCGCTGTCGCGATGATCGATATCAGTCCGCCAAGCCGCTGCCTGGCGCCGGTGCCGCTGCGTGCCACCAACCCTCTCTTTCCTTCGCCTGCGGAGTTAGCTGTCGGGCTCGCGCTGAAAGAGATGCGCTACGGACCGATCTTCGTCCGATTCGCCCCCGGGACCTGCAAGAGTCCCTGCGGTTCCTCCGCTCCCGCCCGCTGGGCGGCCGGGATTAGGCTGTCGATGGCGCGGCAGTATAGAGACCGCCCCGGCACTCCGCACGGCGTCCGCGCAAACTCCGCGCGGCGGCTATCATCCCGGGGCCGCTGGGGCCTCCCCGCGGCTTTTCTCTGATGAAGACCTACGTCGCAACCCAGAACGAGCGCCGGCGAGACTGGCTGATCGTCGACGCCGAGGGCCAGACCCTGGGCCGCCTCGCGACCCGGATCGCCGACGCCCTGCGCGGCAAGCGCAAGCCCGAGTACACCCCGCACGTCGACACCGGCGACTTCGTCGTCGTCGTCAACGCCGAGAAGATCCGGGTGACCGGGAACAAGATGGAGCAGAAGCGCTACTGGCGCCACAGCGGCTACCCGGGCGGGATCAAGTCCCGCAGCCTGGCCGAGATGCTCGACCGCCGCCCCGAGGAGGTGATCCGCAAGGCGGTGAAGGGGATGCTTCCCCGCAACCGCCTCGCCCGCAAGCAGCTGACCAAGCTCAAGGTCTATGCCGGGCCGGATCATCCGCACGCGGCGCAGAAACCACAGCCGATGGAGACCAAGTGATAGACGAGCCGCAGGATCAAGAGACTTCCGCTTCAGACGAAGAGCCCCAGGCCGCGGGTCCTGTCGCGGACGAGGGGTCCTCGTCCTCGCAAGCTGCGGGCGAAGACCCCTCATCCACGCCACCCGCGGCAGATGCGCCCGCGGCTGACGCCGAGGACCAGGAGCCTGTGGAATCACCCGAGTCTCCCGTTGCTGAGCAGGAGGAGGAGCCCGAGGTCGAGGAGGCTCCGCCGGAGAAGAAGAAGGATGTGATTCCGGGGGCCGATCTGGAGCCGATCGCGGTCGAGCCGGAGGAGCGGCCGCTGAGCGCCGAGGAGCAGGCTCGCAAGGAAGCCGAAGAGGAAGAGAAGGCGAAGCGCGAAGCGGCGCTCACCGGCGATTCCGAGGAGGAGCAGGCGGCCAGCCGCGCGCCGGCCAAGATGGAGGGCGGCTCGCGCTACCTGGCGACCGGCAAACGCAAGAACGCGATCGCCCGCGTCACCCTGCTGCCCGGGGGCGGCAAGGTGACGATCAACGGCCGCCCGATCGAGGAGTTCTTTCCCCGCCCGCTGCACCGGACCACCGCCCTGCAGCCGCTCGCGATCACCGGCTACGAGGGCAGCGTCGACGTGCGGGTCAGGGTCCACGGCGGCGGCATCAGCGGCCAGGCCGGCGCGGTGCGCCACGGCATCGCCCGGGCGCTGATCGAGGTCGACTCGGAGCTGCGCGGCGAGCTCAAGCGGCGCGGCTTCCTGACCCGCGACGCGCGCGCCAAGGAGCGGCGCAAGGCCGGCTTGAAGAAGGCCCGCAAGCGGCCGCAGTTCAGCAAGCGCTGACGAGGCCGATGTGAGCACGGGGCGCAAGCTCTTCGGAACCGACGGGGTCCGGGGAGAGGCCGGGACGTTCCTCAGCGCCGAGTTGGCGCTCTCTCTGGGCCGCGCCGCGACCGCGTCGCTGGACGAGCCCCGGCCGCAGGTGCTGATCGTGCGCGACACGCGCGAGTCGGGGCCGATGCTCGAATCCGCCCTGGCGGCCGGTGTCGCCGAGGCCGGGGGAGACGCCCTGCTCGGCGGCGTGCTGCCGACGCCCGCCGCCGCGGTGCTGGTGCGCAAGCTCGGGCTCGACCTGGCGGTCGTCGTCTCCGCCTCGCACAATCCCTACGGCGACAACGGGATCAAGTTCTTCAGCCGCGACGGGACCAAGCTGCCCGACGCCGCCGAGGCCGAGATCGAGGCCCTGCTCGCGGCGCCCGCCCCGCCGGACGAGTTCGGCCGTGTGCGCGAGCTGAGCGGCGGCGAAGAGGACTACCTGCGGGCGCTGGAGGCGGCCTTCCCACTCGACCTCTCCGGCGTCAGGGTCGCGCTCGACTGCGCCAACGGCGCCACCCATCGCGTCGCGCCGGCGATCTTCGCCCGGCTCGGCGCCGAGGTCGAGGCGCTCGGGGTCGAGCCCGACGGTCGCAACATCAACGACGGCTGCGGCTCCACCCACCTCGACAGCGTCGCCGCGCAGGTGAGCGCCGGCGAGGCCGCGATCGGCTTCGCCTTCGACGGCGACGGCGACCGCGTGCTGGCGGTCGACGGCGGCGGCCGCGCCCACGACGGCGACGAGCTGATCGCGCTGCTGGCGAAGGGCATGGCGTCCCGCGGCGAGCTCGGCGGCGGCGTCGCCGTGACCGTGATGAGCAACTACGGCTTCCACCAGGCGATGGAGGCGGCCGCGATCGACGTCGCCGTGACCAAGGTCGGCGACCGCTATGTGCTCGACGAGCTGCGCGAGCGCGGCTGGGCGCTCGGCGGCGAGCAGTCCGGCCACATCATCGACATGGGCTTCGCCGCCACCGGCGACGGGATCGCCGCGGCGCTGATGACGATGCGCGAGCTGGGCGGGGATGACCTCGGCGCGGCCGCGCCGATGGAGAAGCTGCCGCAGACGCTGGTCAACGTCGCGGTCGCCGACCGCGAGGCGATCGCCGGCGCCAAGGCCATCTGGGAGGCGGTCGAGCGCGAGAGTGCCGCGCTCGAGGGTCGCGGCCGCGTCCTCCTGCGCCCTTCCGGGACCGAGCCGCTGGTCCGCGTGATGGCCGAGGCGCCCAGCGCCGAGGAGGCCGAGGCGGTCTGCAAGCGGCTTGCCGAGCTGGTGCGCGACCAGCTGGGCTGAGGCGGGCCACCGTCTACCCTTGACGGCCTTCTATGTGCGGAATCGTCGGATACGTCGGGGCTCGGCCCTGCCGCGAGCTGCTCTTCGCCGGCCTGGAGAAGCTCGAGTACCGCGGCTACGACTCGGCCGGCGACTCGGTGATCGAGGACGGCCGGGTCGAGAGCGTGCGCGCGGTCGGCAACCTCGCCAACCTGCGCGCGGCGATGGACGGGGACGGCGACGGCGGCGTTGCGGTCGCCTCGCCGCCGGCGACGACCGGCGTCGCCCACACCCGCTGGGCAACCCACGGCCGCGTCACCGAGAAGAACGCCCACCCGCACGGCGACTGCTCCGACCGGATCCACATCGTCCTCAACGGGATCGTCGAGAACCACGCCACGCTGCGCCGCGAGCTCGCCGCCGAAGGACACGACTTCAGCTCCGAGACCGACGCCGAGATCGTCGCCCACCTGATCGAGCGCAGCTACGACGGCGACCTGACCGCCGCCGTGCGCACCGCATTCGCCGAGCTGCGCGGCCACTACTCCTTCGTCGCGATGCACGCCGACGAGCCCGGCGTCCTCGTCGGCGCCCGCAAGGAGTGCCCGCTGGTCGTCGGCGTCGGCGAGGGGGAGACCTTCTTCGCCTCGGCGATCCCCGCTTTCCTGGCCGAGACCCGCCACGCGGTCGCGATCGAGAACGACGAGGTGGTGACGATCGACGCCGAGGGCGTGCGGATCGCCGGCCCCGACGGCGGGGCGGTCGAGCGCGAGCCCGAAGAGATCACCTGGGACGCGGCGGCGGCCGAGAAGGACGGTTACGAGACCTTCATGCTGAAGGAGATCCACGAACAGCCCGAGGCGGTCGCGGAGACGATCGCCGACCGGCTGCCCGGCGACGACGGCGTCGACCTCTCCGAGCTCGAGCTCGACGACGTCCTGCGCAGCCTGCGCCGCATCGTGATCGTCGCCTGCGGCACCTCCTACCACGCCGGCCTGGTCGGTCGGTACGCGATCGAACAGTGGGCGCGGGTGCCGGTCGAGATGGACATCGCCTCCGAGTACCGCTACCGCAACCCGGTCGTCGGCGAGGGCGATCTGGTGATCGGGATCACGCAGTCGGGCGAAACCGCCGACACGCTGGCGGCGATGCGGCTGGCGCGCGAGCGCGGCGCCAAGGTGCTGGCGCTGACCAACGTGATGGGCAGCCAGGCGACCCGCGACGCCGACTCGGTCCTCTACACCCGCGCCGGGCCGGAGGTCAGCGTCGCCGCGACCAAGACCTTCGTCGCCCAGGTGGCGGCGATGTACCTGCTCGGACTGCGACTGGCGGAGCTGCGGGGGATGCTCCCGGCCGAGCAGCTCAGCGCCCTGGTCGCGGAGATGAAGTCGCTGCCCTCGAAGATCGAGACGACGCTGAGCAGCTGCGAGGAGCGCGTGCGTGAGATCTCCTCGCTGCACTCCGAGCAGCAGTTCTTCCTCTACCTCGGCCGCCACATCGGCCTGCCGGTCTGCCTCGAGGGGGCGCTGAAGCTGAAGGAGATCTCCTACGTGCCGACCGACGCCTACGCGGCGGGGGAGATGAAGCATGGGCCGATCGCCCTGCTCGACGAGTCGACGCCGGTCGTCTGCGTCGCGACCGACAGCCCGGTGCTCGACAAGGTGCTCTCCAACGTCGAAGAGGTGCGGGCGCGCGGCGCCGAGACGATCGCGATCGTCACCGCGGGCGACGAGCGCGCCGGCGAGGTCTCCGAGGAGACGATCGAGGTCGCGGCGAGCGACTGGATCCTGCAGCCGATCCTGGCGATCCTGCCGCTGCAGCTGCTCGCCTACGACATCGCCAGGGCCCGCGGACTCAACGTCGACCAGCCCCGCAACCTGGCGAAGACCGTCACCGTCGAGTAGACGACAGGCCGCGGATGTAGGATGCGCGCCCGATGAAGCTACGCCCCGTCTTTGCGCTGCTCGCCTCTGCCGCGACCTCGACCGCGATCGTCGCCGGCTGCGGCAGCGACGACTCGTCGGGCTCCAAGGTCGCCGAGTTGGCGCCCGCCGGCGTGCCGATCTTCGCCGAAGCCGCGCTGCAGCCGGCCAGCGAGCTGAAGGCGAACACCGACGCCGCGGCGCAGAAGATCGCCGGCGTCGACGACCTCGGCGCCCTGATCGTCGAAGAGCTCGAAAGCGCCGCCGCCGACGAAGGCGAACCGGTCGACTTCGAGGGCGAAGTCGAGCCCTGGCTGGGCGAGCACGGCGCCGCCTACTGGGACAGCGGCGACACCGACGAAGCGAACCTGATCGTCGAAACCGAAGACGTCGACCTGACCCAGGAGTTCATCGACCACCAGGTCGAGCAGAGCAAAGACGCCTACGAGTCGAAATCCTACGAAGGCGTCGACTACGTCTTCGGCGGCGAAGACGAACGCGCGATCGGCGTCGTCGGCGACTTCCTGCTCGCTACCGAAGGAGAGGCCCGCTTCAAACAGGCGGTCGACGCCTCCGAGAGCGGCGAATCGCTGGCCGCCGAAGACACCTTCGCGAAGGCGATCGGGGCCGCCTCGGAGGGCAGCCTGCTCGACGTCTACATCGACGTCGGCAAGCTGCTCGAGGAATCCGACGACCGGATCGACCCGCAGGCGCGGCAGATCCTGCGCAACGCCGGCATCGACCCGAGCGAAGCGACCGCGGTCGCCGGCGTCGTGCCCGGATCCGACCAGGTCACGGTCGAGTTCAGCAGCGACCTCGCCGGCCAGGAAGCGCCCACCGGCGACGCCTCCGAGCTGCTCGGCGAACTGCCCGGGAACGCGTTCGCGGCCTTCGCCGTCTCCGGCTTCGGCGACCAGGTCAAGCAGGCGATCGACGCCCTCGACGAAGAAGGCATCCCGGACACGGTGCCCCCGGGGCAGCTGAAGAAAGGCCTCAAGCAGCTCGGCATCGACCTCGAGCAGCTGAGCGGCTCGCTGCGGGACGCGGGCGCCTTCGCGGTCGGCGGCAACGAGAAGAGCCTCGGCGGCGCCCTTGTCCTGACCACGAGCGGCTCGCAGGCGGTGGCGACGGTCGACAACATCGTCAAATTGCTGCGCAGCGTCAACGTCTCCGGCGTCTCGGTCCTGGGCGGCAAATACAGCGGCTTCTCGGTGCGCAGCGACGATCTCGGCGACAAGCCGCTGGTCGTGGCGGCGAAGGAAGGGCGGATCGCGATCGGCTACGGCACGGCGCCGACGCTGAACGGGCTGCTCAGCGGATCGGGCAAGGCCAAGACTCTGTCCGAAAATGCCGCCTACGACGACGCCGTCGCCGCGCTGGGCGACACCCCGATCGGCGGCTTCGCCGACGGCCCCGCGGCGCTGCGCCTCGCCGACGCGCTGATCCCGAAGTCCGACGAAGGTTTCGAGGACGCGAAGAAGTACCTGAAGAGCGTCCGCTTTCTCGCCCTCGGCTCGGCCACCCAGGACGAGCTGGCGACGGCGAAGCTGATCGTCGGCCTGAAGTAGCGAGCTCCTCCGCGCCGATGAGTAAATGATGCATTCATAGTGTCATTCATAAGTAACTTTGATACTATCAAAGACAATTATGATGCAAGCAGTAAATCAAAGCTCCACTCGTCCGGCTGAGATCTATGAGATCCCTGCCCTGGAGGCTGGCGAGGAAGCCGCGCTCGAGCGGATCGACGATCTGCGGCGACAGCTTCGCTTCTACATCGCCGAGGAGCCTCGACGGTGGGTGGGCTCGGTGCGCCGCGTTCTCAGCGCTCGCGCGATCCAGGGCTCCAACAGCATCGAGGGCTATGACGTCTCGGTGGAGGACGCCTTGGCGGCGGTCGACGGGGACGAGCCGGCGGAAGCAAGGGAGCGCGATTGGCTGGCTGTGCTCGGTTACCGGCGAGCGATGACATACGTCCTTCAGCTCGCCGACGATCCCCATTTCGAATACTCCTCGACGCTGTTGCGCAGCCTCCATTTCATGATCACCGAGTACAACCTCGCGGCGAGTCCCGGGCTCTGGCGACCGGGCCCGATCTGGGTGCGCAACGAAGCGACCGGGGAGATCGTCTACGAAGGCCCCGAGTCGGATGCGGTGCCGCAGCTGATCGACAGCCTGGTCGCCCAGCTGCGCGGCAACGAGGACGTCCCGCCGATGGTCCGCGCGGCGATGGCGCATCTCAATCTGGCGATGATCCACCCCTTCCGCGACGGCAACGGCCGCATGGCGCGCTGCCTGCAGACCCTGGCGCTGGCGCGGGACAGGATCCTCTCCCCGGAGTGGATGAGCATCGAGGAGCACCTCGGAGCGCACACCCGGGACTACTACGAGATCCTGGCCAAGGTCGGCCAGGGGGCGTGGAACCCGGCGCTTGACGCCCGGCCCTGGGTTCGGTTCTGCCTGCGCGCGCACTACGTCCAGGCCGCGCGCGTGCTCAGGCGGATCAGGGAGTCGGAGCGGTTGTGGACGGCGCTCGACGAGCTGCGCGCCAAGCACGAGCTGCCCGAGCGTGTCGTCGGCACCCTTTTCGACGCCGCGACGGGGTTGAGGATCCGGAATGCCTCACACCGGAAAGGGGTCGAAAGCGCGGAGGGGGTCGAGATCTCGGCGCAGTCCGCGACCAACGACCTGGGCGCGATGGTGCATGCCGGTCTGCTCAGGAGGCGCGGCGAAAGGCGCGGCACCTACTACGAGGCGACCGAGCGGTTGGCCGAGATGCACGCGCGGGTCAGCGAGGTCGGGCCGCCGCTCGACGCCGATTCGCTCTTCGATACCTGAGAGTCCATCTAAGCTGACCGGCATGGAGCCCTGGCTCAGGCCGCTCTACGGCGCCGACGGGATGCGCGCGGTCGACGCCTGGGCGATCGAGGAGATGGGGGTGCCGTCGCTGGAGCTGATGGAGGCGGCGGGGCGCGCTGTCGCCGAGGCAGTCGGCGAGCTGAGCCCGGACGGCCCCGTGCGGGTCGTCTGCGGCAAGGGCAACAACGGCGGCGACGGGCTGGTCGCGGCGCGCTACCTGGCCGAGGCCGGCTTCGAGGTCGAGGCGCTGCTGCTCTGGCCGGCGGCGGAGCTGAGCGGCGACGCGGCCGCGAACCTCGAGCGCTTCGGCGCCGAGCACGTGAGCGGCGACCCGGCCCCGCGGCTGGCCGGCTCGGGCGCTGTCGTCGATGCGATCTTCGGCACCGGCTTCGCCGGCGAGCCGCGCGACCCGGCCCGCGCCGCGATCGCCGCGATCGGGGGCTGCGGCGCACCGGTCGTCGCCTGCGACGTCGCCTCCGGCGTCGACGCCTCCAGCGGCGAGGTGGCCGGCGCCGCGGTGAGCGCCGACGTCACCGTCAGCTTCCATGCGGCCAAGCTCGGCCATCGCGTAGCGCCCGGCAAGTGGCACGCGGGTGAGCTGCGGGTCGCGCCGATCGGGATCCCGGACGGTGCTCCCGCCGATCCGGCCGGCGGCGAGATCGACGCCGCGGTGCTGGAGCTGGCGCCGCGCCGCGGCGCGCGCTCGACCAAGTTCAGCTCCGGCCAGGTGACCGTGGCGGGCGGTTCGCGCGGGCTGACCGGCGCCGTGCAGATGTCATCGGCGGCGGCGATCCGCGCCGGCGCCGGCTACGCCACCGTCGCCGTTCCCGCCGACCTCGAGCCGGTCTTCGAGGCGGGCCGGCCGGAGGTGATGTCGGCCGGCTGCCCCGGTGGCGACGGCTGCCTCGCACCCGCCTCGGCCAAGGAGCTGCTGCGCGCCTTCGAGCGCGCCGCCGCCGGCGTGCTCGGCCCCGGGCTCGGCCGCGACCCCGGCTCGGTCGAGCTGGCGCGCGACGTGCTCGCCCGGATCGAGGCGCCGCTGGTGCTCGACGCCGACGGGCTCAACGCCTTCGCCGGCGAGCTCGGGCGGATCGCGGCGCGCCCGGCGCCGACCGTGCTCACCCCGCACGCCGGCGAGCTCGGGCGCCTGCTCGAGCGCGACCCCGAGGAGATCGGCGCCCACCGCCTCGCCGCCGCTCGCGAAGCCGCGCAGGCGGCCGCGGCGATCGTCGTGCTCAAGGGCGACGACACGATCGTCACCGACGGCGAGCAGGTCGCCGTCAACGTGCTGCCGGCGCCCGCCCTGGCGACGGCCGGCACCGGCGACGTGCTCTCCGGCATCGCCGCGGCGATGCTCGCCCGTGGGCTCGAGCCCTTCGCCGCCGCCTGCGCCGCGGTGCTCACCCACGCCCGCGCCGGCCGCGACGCCGCCGCCCGGATCGGCGCCGCCGAGTCGGTGATCGCGACTGACGTGATCGACTCGATCGCGGTGGGGATGCGTCGCGACTCCCCCGTCGAATAATCTCGCCAGCGTGAAGACCGCCGCCGAGATCATGGACAGCACCGTGCCGAGCGTCTCGCCCGAGGCCGACGCGCGCAGCGCGATCGAGCTGCTGGCCAAGACCGACAAGGGCGCGATCCCCGTCATCGACGAGGATCGCCGCGTGGTCGGGATCGTCAGCGAGTCCGACCTGGTGCTCAGCGACGAGGAATCGGACCTGCACCTGCCGCACTACCTCAACATCATGGGCGGGGTCGTCTTCGTCGGCTCGATGAAGGGCTTCGAGGAGCGCCTCGACAAGGCCTTCGCGACGAAGGTCTCGGAGTTGATGAGCGCCGATCCGGTCGTCGTCAACGACTACTCCAGCGCCGAGACGGTGGCGCGGCGGATCGCCGAGAAGCACCACAACCACCTGCCCGTGGTCGACGACGAGGGCCGCCTTGCCGGCATGGTCACGCGGGCCGACGCGCTGGCCGCGCTAGTCGAGGAGTAGGGCGTGCGGGCGGTCGCCCGGGTCGAGCACGACGCGGTGCGCGCCAACTGCGCCCGGCTCAAGTCCGAGCTGGGCGAGGCCGAGCTCTGCGCCGTGGTCAAGGCCGACGGCTACGGCCACGGCGACACCGCCTGCGCCGAGGCGGCGCTGAGCGGCGGCGCAACCCGGCTCGCGGTCGCGACCGCCGCCGAGGCCGAGCAGATCGGCCGCCGCTTCGCTCACGTCTCGCTGCTGACGATGGGGGCGCTGGCGCCGGAGGAGCTCGACGTCGCGCTCGAGGCGGGCTCCGACATCGCCGTCTGGCGCAGCGGCTTCCTCGACCTGGTCGCCGAGCGCGCCCGCGCGCACGGCCGCCCCGCCCGGGTGCACGTCAAGCACGACAGCGGCATGGGCCGGCTCGGCAACCGCGATCCCGACGAGGTGCTCACCCTGCTGCGCGCCTGCGCGCAGAGCCCCGAGCTGGAGCCGGCCGGGCTCTGGACCCACTTCGCCACCGCCGACGAACCGGGCTCCGAGTTCTTCGACGTCCAGCTGCAGCGCTTCGGCGCCGTCGCCGAGGCGGCGAAGCGCGAGCTGCCGCGGCTGACCGTGCACGCCGCCAACAGCGCCGCCGTCTTCCGCGACCGCGCCGCGCACTTCGACATGGCCCGCTGCGGCGTCGCCGTCTACGGCCTCGACCCGTTCCAGGGCGACCCGGCCGAGCGCGGCCTGCGCCCGGCGCTATCGCTGCGTTCCTACGTCGCCGACGTGAAGCCCTTCGAGCCCGGCGACAGCGCCGGCTACGGCCAGACCTGGCGGGCCCCGCAGGCGACCTGCGTCGGGGTGCTGCCGCTCGGCTACGGCGACGGCGTGCGGCGCGGGCTCTCCAACAACGCCGAGGTGCTGATCGGCGGCCGCCGCTTCCCCCTCGTCGGCACGGTCTCGATGGACAACGTGACCGTCGACCTCGGCCCCGGAACCGACGTCGAGCCGGGCGCCGAGGCGGTGCTGATCGGCGTCCAGGGGAACGAGGCGATCCTCGCCGAGGAGGTCGCGCGGCGGCTCGGCACGATCAACTACGAGGTCACCTGCGGGATCTCGGCGCGCGTGCCCAGGGTGGAGGGGTGACGCTCGCCGCACGACTCGACGCGGCGGCGCTGGTCGGCCTCGCACGGCGCGCTCTGCAGGGCGAGGACGATGTCTGGATCGCGGGCGGCGCGGTGCGCGACGCGCTGCTCGAGCGCGACGTGACCGACCTCGACCTCGCCGTCGGCGGCGACCCGGCGCGGGTCGCGCGGACGGTCGCCGAGGCGGGGGACGGGCACGTCTTCGAGCTCTCGGCCGAGTTCGCGACCTGGCGCGCCGTCGCCCGCGACCGCAGCTGGCAGCTCGACGCGACGGCATTGCGCGGCGAGACGATCGAGGCCGACCTCGCCGGCCGCGACTTCACCGTCGGGGCGATCGCGGCGCCGCTCGCCGGAGGCGAGCCGATCGACCCGCACGGCGGGATCGAGGACCTGGAGCGGCGGCTGCTGCGCGTCGTCGGCGACGGTGCCTTCGACACCGATCCGCTGCGGCTCCTGCGCGCCGCCCGGATCGCCGCCGAGCTCGACCTGCAGGTGGATCCCGACACCCTCGCCCTGGCCCGCTCGCGGGCGGCTCGCGCCGCCGAGCCCGCGGGCGAGCGGCAGCTGGCCGAGCTGCGCCGCCTGCTCGGCGGCCCCGACCCGCTGCGCGGCCTGGCGCTGCTCGACGAGCTCGGCCTGACCGGGGTCGTCCTGCCCGAGCTCGAGGACCTGCGCGGGGTCGAGCAGGGCCCCAACCACCACCTCGACGTGCTCGGCCACACCCTCGCGGTGCTCGAGCAGACGCTCGCGGTCGAGTCCGACCTGGAGCGCTTCGCCGGCGAGCGCGCCGCTGAGACGCGGGCCCTGCTGGAGCAGCCGCTCGCCGACGAGATGACCCACGGGACGGCGCTGCGCTTCGGCGCGCTGCTGCACGACATCGGCAAGCCCGCGACCAAGGGCGAGCGCGACGGCTACGTCACCTTCGTCGGCCACGACAGCGTCGGCGCCGAGATCGTCGGCCGGATCTGCCGCCGCCTGCGCGCCGGCGGCAAGCTGACCAAGCACCTGCAGGCGCTGACCAGAGAGCACCTGCGGCTCGGCTTCATGGTCCACGAGGCGCCGCTGCCGCGGCGCCGGATCCACGAGTACCTGCGGGCGACCCAGCCGGTCGCCGCCGACGTCACCCTGCTCACCGTCGCCGACCGGCTCTCCGCCCGCGGCAGCGGCCCCTTCGCCACCGAGGAGGCGATCGAGGCCCACCTCGGCCTCGCCCGCCAGATGTTGGCGGCGGCGCTCGACTGGCGCCGCGACGGCCCGCCCGAGCCGCTGCTGCGCGGCGGCGAGCTCACCGAGGAGCTGGGGATCGCGCCCGGGCCCGAGCTCGGCGACCTGCTGGCCGAGCTCGAGGCCGCCCAGTACGCTGGCGAGGTGAACACCCGGGAGGAGGCCCTGCAGCGGGCACGGCGGTTGCGCGGTTGACCCTGGGGTCAGGTACTCTGCCCGCCGCATGGGCAAAGAGGAGAAGATCGAGATGGAGGGCGAGATCACCGAGGCCCTCCCCAACACGATGTTCCGCGTCAAGCTCGACAACGACCACGAGGTCCTCGGGCACATCTCGGGCAAGATGCGCCGCCACTACATCCGCATCCTGCCCGGCGACCGGGTCAAGATCGAGCTCTCCCCCTATGACTTGGATAGGGGCCGCATCACCTACCGCTACAAATAACTGCTCCTCGACCCCGGGTCGGGCTCGTCGAGTTCGGCGATCAGGGCCGACCAGGCGAAGTCCCTGGCGCCCATGCCCCTGCCCGTGAAGGGGTCGTAGTACTCGCGCAGGCCTTCGCGCTC
>DASTVL010000020.1:0-3639 GCA_035759115.1 Solirubrobacterales bacterium
GATCGACCTCGACGTCGCCGCGGTGCCGCTGCGCGAGGGCGACATGGAGCCGTTCGAGATCATGGTCTCCGAGTCGCAGGAGCGGATGCTCGCCGTGGTCGAGCCGGGGCGGGTCGCCGAGGTGCTCGCGGTCTGCGAGAAATGGCAGACCGGCGGCGCCGAGATCGGGACGATCGCCGACCACGGCCTGGTCCGCGTGCTGCGCGACGGCGAGGTCGTCGGCGAGATGCCAGTCGAGGCGCTGGTCGACGGCTGCCCGCTGTATGACCTCGAGCCGGCCGAGCCGGAGGGCTGGATCTACGGCAACCGGGCGACGCTGGCCGCCGAGGCGACGGCGGCGGAGACGCTGCTCGCGCTGCTCGCCGCCCCCAGCCTCGCCTCGAAGCGCTGGGCCTTCGAGCAGTACGACTCGATCGTCGGCTCGCGCACGGCGCGGCGCCCGGAGAGCGCCGACGCGGCGGTGCTGGCGATCCCCGAGGCCGACGCGGCGATCGCGGTCTCGATCGACGGCAACGGCCGCCGCGTCGCCTGCGACCCCTACGCGGGCACGGTCGAGGCGGTGCTCGAGTGCGCCCAGAACCTCGCCTGCGCCGGCGCCGAGCCGCTCGGCCTGACCAACTGCCTCAACTTCGGCAATCCCGAGAAGCCGGCCCCGGCCTGGCAGCTCGACCGCGCGATCCAGGGCCTCGCCGACGCCTGCGCGGCGCTCGGCGTGCCGGTTGTCGGCGGCAACGTCTCGCTCTACAACGAGGGCCCGGAAGGACCGATCTACCCGACCCCGGTCGTCGGCATGGTCGGCGAGCTGCCCGATCCGACCATGGCGGCGCCGAGCGCCTTCGCCGCGGCGGGCGACGCGATCGCCCTCGTCGGCCCGTTCGAACCCTCGCTGGCCGGCAGCGAGCTGGCCAAGCAGCGCGGCGAGCTCGGCCCCGGCCTGCCGCAGCCCGACGTCGCCGCGGTCGCCGCCGCCTGCGCCGCGGTGCGCGCCGCGGTCCGCGCCGGCAAGCTCGCCTCCGCCCATGACGTCAGCGACGGCGGCCTCGCCTGCGCCCTGGCCGAGTGCGCGATCGGCGCCGGGCTCGGCTGCGCGGTCGACCTCCAGCACCTGCGCGAGCGCGGCTGCTCGCCCGAGGAGGCGCTGTTCGGCGAGGGCCCCGGCGGCTTCCTGGTCAGCGGCCCGGCCGAGCAGCTGGAGAGCCTCGCCGCCGACGGCGTCGCCGTCATCCACCTCGGCAAGGTCGGCGGAGAGACGATCGAGATCGCCGCCGGCGACCGTAGCCTCACCCTCCCGCTCGCCGACGCCGAGCGCGCCTGGCGCTCGCTCGGCGAGCGCGCCGAGAGCGCCGCCGTTCAAAGCCCCGTTTAAAACCCGCCGTTCCGGGCATTTCCCTTCTGCACCCCTGGTCCCCCTACCCCGGGAGCGGGGGTGAGCGATGGAGGAACGAGAGTGACACCACGGGCGGCGACCACGGCTCTGATTTGCCTGGGGGCGACGGTGCTGGCGGTCGCCGCCCTCGGTGGCTGCGGCGAGGACTCCGAGGCGGGCACGCGCGAGCTGAGCTGGTTCGTCGCGATCCAGCCGGGCGGCACGATCGAGACCGTCGCCGAACGCTGCTCGAAGGAATCGGGCGGCCGCTACCGGGTCGAACCGGAGTTCCTGCCGACCGACGCCAGCCAGCAGCGCGAACAGCTGGTGCGCCGGCTCGGCGCCGAGGACAGCTCGATCGACATCATCGGCATGGACGTGATCTGGACCGGCGAGTTCGCCAACGCCGGCTGGGTCGAGCCCTGGACCGGCAAGCGCAAACGCGAAGCGAGCGCCGGCGTCTTCCCCAGCGTGCTCGAGACCGCCTCCTACGACGAGGACCTCTACGCCGTCCCCTTCAACACCAACACGCAGCTGCTCTGGTACCGCAAAGACCTGGTGCCCGAGCCGCCGCGCACCTGGGGCGAGATGATCGACCAGGCCGAGGAGCTGGGCCGCGGGAACGCCGGCACGATCCAGGTGCAGGCCAACCGCTACGAGGGCTTCACCGTCTGGGCCAACGCGCTGATCGAGAGCGCCGGCACGCAGCTGCTCGCCGGGCCGAAGAGCGTCGCGCTCGCCGAGGCCCCGACGACCGAAGCGCTGGAGGTGATCGGCCGCCTCGCCAACTCCCCGGCGGCGCCGCCCAGCCTCTCGACCTCCGACGAGGACAGCGCCCGGCTCGCCTTCGAGGCGGGCGAATCGGCGTTCATGACCAACTACACCTTCGCCTACGCCAGCGCCCAGGCCGAAGCGCCCGAAATCGGCAAGAAAATGGGCTACGCGCGCTTCCCCCGCGTCGACGCCGGCAAGCCCAGCAAACCACCGCTGGGCGGCTTCAACCTCGCGGTCAGCGCCTTCTCGGAGAACAAGGACGTCGCCTTCGACGCCGCCGCCTGCCTCGCCAACGGCAAGAGCCAGCTGACCGCGACCGAACTCGACGGGCTGCCGCCCTCGCGCACCAGCCTCTACACCAACGAGACCGTGACCGAAGCCTTCCCCGGCTTCGCCCAGCTGATCAAGAAGTCGATCGAAGAGTCGGGGCCGCGGCCGACGACGCCCGCCTACCAGGACGTCAGCCTCGCCGTGCAGCGCTCGCTGCACCCGCCGAGCAAGATCGACCCCAGCGACGCGAGCTCGGTCTACGAGGAGCTGCGCGGCAACCTCGAAGACGCGGTCGAACGCAAGGGGCTGCTGTGAGCGAACGGACCCGCTCCGAGCACCGCCTCGCCTGGCTGCTCTGCGCGCCGGCGGTGATCGCGATGCTCGCCGTCACCGCCTACCCGATCGTCTACGCCTTCGTCCTCTCGCTGCAGCAGATCGACCTGCGCTTCCCCGAGGAGGGCGGCTTCGTCGGCCTCGACAACTACGTCGCGGTGCTCAGCTCGCAGCTCTGGTGGACCGACCTCTTCAACACCGTCTTCCTCACCGTGATCTCGGTCTCGATCGAGCTCGTGCTCGGGATGGCGATCGCGCTGATCATGCACCGGGCGATCTTCGGCCGCGGCGCGATCCGCACCGCGGTCCTCATCCCCTACGGGATCATCACCGTGGTCGCGGCCTTCTCCTGGCAGTTCGCCTTCGCCCCCGACACCGGCTTCGTCAACAACCTGCCGCTGATCGCCGAGGACATGGACTGGTTCGGCGACCGCTTCAGCGCCTTCGCGGTGATCATCATGGCCGAGGTCTGGAAGACGACGCCGTTCATGGCGCTGCTGCTGCTCGCCGGCCTGGTCACGATCGACGGCCAGCTCTACGAGGCGGCGCGGGTCGACGGGGCGAGCGCCTGGCAGCGCTTCACCCGGATCACCCTGCCGCTGATGACACCGGCGATCCTCGTCGCGCTGCTCTTCCGCACGCTCGACGCCTTCCGCGTCTTCGACACGATCTACATCATGACCGCCGGTGCGCAGGACACCGAATCGGTCTCGATCCTCGGCTTCAACCAGCTGATCTCGCGGCTCAACCTCGGGCTCGGCTCGGCCGTCTCGGTGCTGATCTTCCTCTGCGTGCTGGTGATCGCCTTCTTCTACGTCCGCGTGCTCGGCACCCGGGTCGAGGAAGGGAGGCCGAGCGCCTGATGGAACGCGGGACCCGCGAGTACGCGCTGTGGA
>DASTVL010000021.1:0-3012 GCA_035759115.1 Solirubrobacterales bacterium
GCGCCGCTTCCTCGACCTGCTGACGCGCCGCGGCGGCGCCTCGATGCTGTGCGTGATCAAGGACTGCGGCGCCGAGGCCGAGGGGATGCTCTCCTTCCCGATGTCGGGGATCTCCATCGCCCTCGACATCCCGGTCCGCGACGGCACCCAGGCGCTGGTGGACGCGCTCAACGAGCAGGTGATCTCCGAAGGAGGGCGCGTCTACCTGGCCAAGGACCGCTTCACGCGCCCCGAGCACTTCCGCGCCATGGAGCCGCGCCTCGACGCGTTCCTGGCGGTGCGGCGGCGCTGGGATCCCGAAGGGCGGCTGCGCAGCGCCCAGTCGGTCCGGCTGCTCGGCGACGCGCCGTGAGGGTCGCCTTCCTGGGGGCCACACGCGGCATCGGCCGCGCGCTGGCGCGGATGATGGCGGCCCGCGGCGACCGGCTCTTCCTGCTCGGCCGCGACGAGACCGAGCTGGAGCGCAGCGCCCGCGACCTCGAGCTGCGCGCCGGCGGCGAGGGCGCGAAGGTCGGCAGTGCGCGCTGCGACCTCGAGCACCCCGAGCAGTTCGCGCCGGCGCTCGACGCAGCGGCAGCCGCCCTGGGGGGCCTCGACGCCGTGGTCGTCACCGCGGGGCACTTCGGCACCCAGGAGGCCCTCGAGGCGGATCCCGAGCGGACCCGCCGCCTGCTGGTGGTCAACTTCTCCCACACCGTGGTCTTCTGCGAGGAGGCGCGCCGGCGGCTGCTGGCCGGCGGCGGCGGCACGCTGTGCGTCTTCAGCTCCGTCGCCGGCGAACGCGGGCGCAAGCCAGTCGCGCTGTACGGCGCCTCCAAGGCGGGCCTGAGCCGCTACCTGGAGGCGCTCGACCACCGCTACCGCGCCGCCGGGCTGCGCACCGTCTGCATCAAGCCCGGCTTCGTGCGCACCTCGATGACCGACGGGCTCCCCGAGCCGCCCTTCGCCGCCGACCCGGAGCCGGTGGCGGCGCGGGCGCTGCGCGCCATCGACCGGGGGGAGCCGGAGGTCTACGCCCCCGGGATCTGGCGGCTGGTGATGTTCGTGATCCGCCTGCTGCCGCGCGCCGTGATGCGGCGCGTGGGCTTCTGAGCGACTGGAGAGCCGGCCGTGATCCTCGACCTTCTGCTGGTGGCCGTCGGCGTCGCGATGCTCGCCCGGGCGGGGGACTACCTCGTCGACTGCTCGGTCGCGATCGCGGACAAGGCGCGCCTCACGCCGGCCGTGGTGGGGCTCACCGTGGTGGCGGCCGGCACCTCGGCGCCCGAGCTGTTCGTCTCGGTGACCGCCGCACTGGCCGGCTCGCCGGCCATCGCGGTCGGCAACGCCGTCGGCTCCAACGTCGCCAACATCGGGTTGGTGCTGGGGGCCGCGGCGCTGATCGCGCCCATCCCGATCGCGCGCGCGATCCTGCGCTTCGAGTACCCGGTGATGATCGCCGCCTCGCTGGCCCTGCCGTTGGCGTGTTACGGCGGCGAGCTGGGGCGCGTCGCGGGGATGCTCTTCGTCGCCGCCATCGCCTGGTTCCTGGTCTATTCGATCCGCCTGGCGCGGCTCGAGGGGCCGGGCCTGGAGAACGTCGCCGAGCTGGTCCCCGAGTCGGCCGCCGCGATGATGGGGCGCTCGCCTCTGGCGCTGACGGGCGGCGTCGTGCTGGGGATCGTCGGGCTGGCGGCGGGTGCCCACCTGCTGGTGGTCGGCGCCAGCGGCGTGGCCCTCGCCCTCGGCGTCAGCGAGCGTGTCGTGGGGCTCACCGTGGTCGCCTTCGGCACGTCGCTGCCCGAGCTGGTCGCGACCCTGGCTGCCGCGGTCAAGCGCCACCACGCCATGGCCATCGCGAACATCGTGGGCTCGAACATCTTCAACATCCTGCTGATCCTGGGCGTCACCGCGACGATACGGCCGATCCGCATCGAGCCGCAGCTGCTGTGGCAGGACATCCCGGTGATGCTCGGCTTCGCGCTGGCGCTGGGACCGGTGGTCGCCCGGGGGCGGGGTCTGTCCCGACGGACGGGCGCCGTGCTGGTCGTCCTCTATCTGGTCTACATCGTCTGGCTGGCGCGCGCTCCCGGGGTCTGACCACCGAGCTTGAAAGCGCGGCCTGCAGGCGCTTAGTGTCTCGCTCGTGACCCCTTCACGGCGGCTTCGCCAGGCGACGAGCGAGGCTCACGATCGCCTCGAGCGTACCGACTTCGCACGGGCCCTCGGCGAGAAGCGCGTGGCCCGGCAGGAGTACGCCGACTACCTGCGCGCGCTGTGGGTCGTGGTGGCGACGGTGGGTGACGAGGTACGCCGGCACGGGACGACCCGTGAGCGCGACCTGCTCGGGCCGCTGGCCGACTGGGCAGGGGTGCTCGAAGCGGATCTGGAAGCTGTCGCCGCGTCGACGTCGACCAGCAATGCCGACGCGCAGAGAGCGGCGTTGCGCCTCGTCCGCTCGATGCGGAGCCAGGTCGGGCGCGACACCCCCTTCGTGCTGGGCTTCAGCTACGCGCTGATGGGCTCGCACCTCGGCAACCTCAGCGTCGCGGCCGGCGTGAGCGAAGCGCTCGGGCTGGAAGGCGGACACGGAACCCGCTACCTCCGGGCGAGCGAGGCCGCCGGGCCCGATGCCTGGCCCCGTTTCCGTGCGCGCCTCGACGAGACCCTCGACGAGGACCAGGTGGCGGAGGCCGAGCGCGGCGCCCTCGCCACCTTCGACGCCTTCGGGGCGATCCTGGCGGCGCTGGTGCCCGGCGCGCGCCGCGTGCATCACGTGACCGCCCTCAACCCCGAGGCGGGGGACCATCCGGTTCCGCAGGACCCGGCCCTGATCGCCCTGTCGAACCGGGTCGCCGGTCTCGCCATGGAGCGCTTCCCCTATCTCGGCTTCCGCTTCGGCGGGCGGGGAGATCGCTATGCTCGCAGCGACGGGGCGTGGCTGCTGACGCTGTGCGATCTCGGCCCGGCTGCGGCCGGCCGCCAGGCCGACTGGCTTGCCGGCGTGCTCTCGGCGCGTGGCATCCCCACGTT
>DASTVL010000022.1:0-9174 GCA_035759115.1 Solirubrobacterales bacterium
TGGCGGCGACGATGGAGCAGATCCGCACCGTCGCCGACGCCGGGGCGGACATCGTCCGGGTCGCGGTGCCGCGCGACAAGGACGTCGAGGCGCTGAAGACGATCGTCGTGGACTCGCCGATCCCGGTGATCGCCGACATCCACTTCAACCACACCCTGGCGCTGAAGGCGATCGACGCAGGCGCCCACTGCATCCGGCTCAACCCGGGCAACATCGGCGGCCGCGACAAGGTCGCCGAGGTCGCCGCGAAGGCGACCGCGGCCGGGGTGCCGATGCGGATCGGGGTCAACTCGGGCTCGCTGCCCAGGCACCTGCACGCGCTCGAGCGCGAGTCGCCGGTCGAGGCGCTGGTCGCCGCCGCGGTCGAGTTCGTCGAGCTGATGGAGGGCCTCGAGTTCGAGGACTTCAAGGTCTCGATCAAGTCGACCAACGTGCCTGACACGATCGCCGCCAACCGGCTGCTCTCCGAGAAGATCCCCTACCCGCTGCACCTCGGGATCACCGAGGCCGGGACGAAATGGTCCGGCTCGCTCAAGTCCTCGGTCGGGCTCGGCACGCTGCTCGCCGACGGGATCGGCGACACGATCCGGATCAGCCTCTCGACCTTCCACGCCGAGGAAGAGGTCAAGGTCGCCTGGGAGATCCTCAAGGCGCTGCAGCTGCGCGAGCGCGGCCCGGTGCTGATCGCCTGCCCGACCTGCGGCCGCCTGCAGTTCGACATGGACTCCGTCGTCGCCGATATCGAGCAGCGTTTGGAAGGCTACGCCGAGCCGATCGAGGTCGCCGTGCTGGGCTGCGCGGTGAACGGGATCGGCGAGGCCAGCCATGCCGACTTCGGCATCGCCGGCGCCAAGAACGAGGGCCTGATCTACGCCCACGGCAAGCCGCTGCGCAAGGTGCCGCAGGCGAAGCTGGTCGACACCCTGTTTGAGGAGATCGACAAGTCGCTCGACCGCGGCAAGGTCGAGTTCGACGAGGCCGAGGCGCGCGAGGGCGCCGAGTGGCTGGCCAAGATCGAGGAGGAAAACGCGGGAGAGCTGACGCCCGAGAAGATCGCCCAGATGGAGAAGGAAGCGGTCGAGCGGGGAGAGGCGGACAAGGTCCTGCTCGACGAGGAGGCCTCGCCGACCGCGGGCCGCCGCTTCACCAGGGCCTGAGCGATGTCGGCCTTCGATGCCAAGACGCTGGCCGAGGCCTTCCAGCAGACCGTCGCCGAAAACGCCGGCGGGGTGGCGCTGCGCACCAAGGACGACGAGGTCAGCCTGACCTGGGGCGAGTACGGCGAGCGCGTGCGCCGCGTCGCCGCCGGCCTGGCGGCGCTCGGCGTCGGCCGTGGCGACACCGTCGGCATCATGCTCGTCAACCGGCCCGAGTTCCACTTCGCCGACAGCGCGGCGCTGCACCTCGGCGCGATCGCCTTCTCGATCTACAACACCTCGACCGCCGAGCAGGCGGCCTACCTGCTCGGCGACGCCGCCAACCGCGTGGTCTTCACCGAGCGCGCCTTCCTCGACACCGTGCTCGAGGCGCGGGAAGGCGACACCGCGGTCGAGCACGTGGTCGTCGTCGACGGCGAGGCGGGCGAGGGCACGCTCTCGCTGGAGCAGCTCGAAGCGCGCGGCGAGGACGGCTTCGACCTCGAGGCGGCCTGGCGCGCGATCGAGCCCGAAGACCTGCTGACCCTGATCTACACCTCGGGCACGACCGGGCCGCCGAAGGGCGTCCAGCTCAGCCACGCGGCGATGATGGCGGCGCTGCGCAGCTTCGACCAGCTGGTCCCGCTCAACTCCGACGGGCGGGTGATCTCCTGGCTGCCGATGGCCCACATCGCCGAGCGCAACGTCAGCCAGTACCTGCCGATGGCGAGTGGCGCCGCCGTCACCTGCTGCCCCGACCCGCGCCAGGTCGTCGCCTACCTCGCCGAAGTGCGGCCGACCTGGTTCTTCGCCGTGCCGCGGATCTGGGAGAAACTGATGGCGGCGATGGAAGTCGGCTTCGCCGCCGAGCAGGATGAGGCCAAACAGGGGGCGATCCAGTGGGCGCTGGAGGTCGGCCGCAGGCGTGTGCGCGCCGAGCAGGCCGGCGAGGAGCTTCCCGAGGAGCTGCGCGCCGAACACGCGAAAGCCGACGAGCTGGTGCTCTCCAGGCTGCGCGAGCGGATCGGGCTCGACCGGCTCGAGGCGGTCAACGTCGGCGCCGCGCCCAGCCCGCCGGAGGTGATCGAGTTCTTCCACGCGATCGGCGTCCCCCTGGCCGAGCTCTGGGGCATGTCGGAGACCTGTGCCGCCGGCACCTGCAACCCGCGCGAGCGGATCAAGATCGGCAGCGTCGGCCCGGCCGCGCCCGGGGTCGAGCTGAAGCTCGCCGACGACGGCGAGATCTTCGTGCGCGGCCCGATGACGATGCTCGGCTACCGCAACGACCCCGGGAAGACCGCGGAGACGATCGACGACGAGGGCTGGCTGCACACCGGCGACGTCGGCGAGCTCGACGAGGACGGCTACCTGCGGATCGTCGACCGCAAGAAGGAGCTGATCATCAACTCGGCCGGCAAGAACATGTCGCCGGCCAACATCGAGGCCAAGATCAAGGCCGCGAGCCCGCTGATCGGCCAGGTCTGCGCGATCGGCGACGACCGCCCCTACAACGTGGCGCTGATCGTCCTCGACCCCGACGCCGCGCCGGCCTTCGCCGCTGAGCGCGGGCTCGAGCACGACGGCTTCGAGGCGCTCGCCGCCCAGCCGGCGGTGCTGGAAGAGGTCGCTGCCGGGGTCGAGCGCGGCAACGAGGCCCTGGCCCGGGTCGAGCAGGTGAAGAGGTTCAAGCTGCTCGGCGCCGACTGGCAGCCCGGCGGGGTCGAGCTGACGCCGACGATGAAGCTGAAAAGGCGGCCGATCGAACACCGCTACGAGAGCGAGATCGAAGCCCTCTACAGCGAGTAATATCGGTTGCCGACAGGTACTGTCGCCAGCTAACCGCCTTACTAGTGGATAGGTTTCCCGTGTGCGATTGTCTGAGACCTTCCTGCCGACCCTGAAGGACCCGCCCGCCGACGCGGAGGCGGTCTCCCACAGGCTGATGGTCCGCGCCGGGCTGATCCGCCAGCTCGGCGCCGGGCTCTGGACCTGGCTGCCGGCCGGCTGGCGGGTGCTGCGCAAGGTCGAGGCGATCATCCGCGAGGAGATGGAGGCGATCGGCTGCCAGGAGATGCTGATGCCGGTGCTGCAGCCGGCCGAGCCCTGGCAGAAGACCGGCCGTTACGGGATCGAGGAGATGTTCAAGCTCGAGGACCGCAGGGGCTCGCCGCTGGTCCTGGCGATGACCCACGAGGAGAGCATCACCCACCACGTCGCGCAGGAGGTGCGCTCCTACCGCGACCTGCCGCTGATGCTGTTCCACATCCAGACCAAGGAGCGCGACGAGCCGCGCCCGCGGGCCGGCGTCCTGCGCACGCGCGAGTTCACGATGAAGGACGCCTACTCCTTCGACCGCGACGAGCAGGGCCTCGAGCGATCCTACGAGCTGCAGAGCGGGGCCTACGCGCGGATCTTCGACCGCTGCGGGCTGCGCTGGCACCGGGTCGAGTCCGACGTCGGGATGATGGGCGGCTCCGGCGCCCACGAGTACATGGCGCCATGCGCCGCGGGCGAGGACGCGGTCGCGCTCGCCCCGGGCTTCGCCGCCAACGTCGACGTCACCGAGCTGCGCGACGGCGACCCGGGCCCCGAGGGCGGCACGGTCGAGATCGTGCCGGCGATCGAGGTCGGCAACATCTTCAAGCTCGGCACTCGCTACACGGAGCCGCTCGGCGCCACCTACCTCGACGAGCACGGCTCCGAACAGCCGATCGTGATGGGCTGCTACGGGATCGGCCCGGCGCGGATCGTCGCCGCGGCGATCGAGCAGGGCGCCGACGAGCGCGGGATCGTCTGGCCGCGCGCGCTCGCCCCCTGGCAGATCGAGCTGGTCTCGCTGGCCAAGGCCGGCGAGGAGGAGCGCGAGACCGCCGACGAGCTCTACGCTGCGCTGCGCGAGAGCGGCGCCGAGGTGCTCTACGACGACCGCGACGCCGGGCCGGGGGAGAAGCTGACCGACGCCGAGCTGCTCGGCTGTCCGCTGCGCGTCGTCGTCGGCCGGCGCGGCCTCGCCAAGGGCGTGGTCGAGGCGACCGAGCGCGCGACCGGCGCCGAGCACGAGCTGCCGCTCGAGGGCGCCGCCGGCGCCGCGCTGGCCCTGCTGCAGGGCGAGGATGGCGAGTAGGTCCCCCTTCGGGCGCGGGCGCGGGCGCCGCCTCTTCGGGCTCGACCGCAGCTACCCGCCGCCGCCGGCGACGCAGGCCGGCGAACCGCTCAACCCGTGGACGCTGCCCAACCTGGTCGGCTACCTGCGGCTGGCGGCGCTGCCCGTCTTCCTCTACCTCGCCTTCGACTCCGGCGATGGCCGCAGCGTCGCCTCGGGGGTGCTGTTCTGGGCGATCGCCGCCGGCGACTACCTCGACGGGTTCCTCGCCCGCGCGACCGGCCAGTACAGCCGCCTCGGCACGATGCTCGACCCGCTGGTCGACCGGCTGACGATCCTCTCCGGCGCCGCCGTCTGCTGGCATTTCGAGCTGCTGCCGCGCTGGGCGCTGGCGCTGCTCGTCGCGCGCGAGCTGGCGATGCTTGCCCTGGCCCAGTACGGCCTCCGCCACGGCGTCCAGATCGCGGTCAACTGGCCCGGGCGGATCTCGGTCTTCCCGATCATGGGGGGGATCTTCGCGGCGCTGGTCTGGGCCGGCTGGGTGCCGGCGGCACTGCTGATCACGGGCGTCGCCCTGGCGATCCTGGCGACCGTGCTCTACGCCCAGGTGGGGGTGCGCACGGTGCGCGAGCGCGAGGCGCAAGCCCGCTCTCAGGCTCCATAACCTTAAACCTGCAGTTGAACCTTTGGCCCGGCGACCTATAATCGGGCGACTGCGGCCACCGGAGGGCTCAACCCTCCCGATCAAGGAGCGCGATGGAGGACACCTTTCCCGATCTCGGTTCGCTCAGCGACGAAGAGCTGAAGGACCTGATCGACAAGCTGACGACCGAGGAGAACGAGATCTCCTACAAACGCCGGGTCCTGCACGGCAAGATCGACATCCTGCGGGCCGAGCTGGTCAACAGGCTGCGCCAGAAGCGCGAAAGCGGCGACTCGCTGATCTCCGGCGACGACGTCGCGCAGCTGACCGACATCCTCGCCGGCAAGACCCAGTCCCCGCCGGAGGGCGAGACGGCGGCCTGAGGCCGGGAGGGAACGATGGCTGTCCACTGCCCGGAGTGCGGCTTCGTCAATCCTGAGGGGGCGAACTACTGCCAGAAGTGCGGCGCCTACCTCGGCGGCCCGAAGGACGGCGACGACGAGCCGACGACGATGACCTACAAGGTCGACGACACCGGCGAGATGCAGCCGATCGACATCGACGAGGTGCTCGAGACCAGCGGCGCGGCGCTGGTGATCCGCGCCGGCGGTGGCCGCGCGGGGGAGAGCTTCACCGTCACCGAGGACCGGATCAGCATCGGCCGCAGCCCGGACGCGGGGGTCTTCCTCGACGACGTCACGGTCTCGCGCAACCACGCGCTGCTGGTCCGCCGCCGCGACGGCTTCTACCTCGACGACCTCGGCTCGCTCAACGGGACCTACGTCAACCGGCGCCGGATCGAGTCGCACCGGCTCGCCGACGGCGACGAGATCCAGGTCGGCAAGTACAAGCTCAGCTACCTGGAGAAGTAGGGCGGCGATCATGGCGGTTTCCGAGCAACAGCAGGCCGGCCGGCGCGACTCGCGGCCGCGCAAGGCATTGACGATCGGCGCCGTCTGCAAGATCCTCGAGAACGAGTTCGACGACATCTCGATCTCGAAGATCCGCTACCTCGAGGACCAGAAGCTGCTGACCCCGCGGCGCACGCCGGGGGGCTACCGCCTCTACAGCCAGTCCGACGTCGAACGGCTGCGCACGATCCTGCGCCTGCAGCGCGACGAGTTCCTGCCCCTGCGGGTGATCCGCCAGGAGCTCGCGGCCGGCGGCGACCTAGAGCTCGGCGGCGGCGCCGAGCGCCACCCGGCGACCGGCGCCGTGCGGCGGGCGATCCTGGTCAACACCTCCAGCGCCTATCTCAGCCTCGACGAGGTGGTCGAGGAGACCGGCGCCCGCGCCGAGCTGATCGCCGAGCTGGAGAACTTCGGCATCGTGCAGCCGGCCCAGCGCGACGGCAAGACCGTCTACGACGAGACCGACCGCGAGATCGTCCGCGCCGCCAACGAGCTCTCCCGGGTCGGGGTCGGCGCCCGCAACCTGCGCGTCTTCCGCTCCTCCGCCGACCGCGAGGCGAACCTGCTGGAAGCGCTGCTGGGCCCGTCGCTGCGCTCGCGCAACCCGGAGCGCCGCAAGGAGGCGCTGGAGAGCCTCGAGAGCCTGGCGGCGACGGTAAGCCACCTAAAGCACCTGCTGCTGGTCCGGGATCTGCGGCGCCTCGCCGGGGACTAGGCGCGCGGCGATGCCCAAGGTCACCCGCCGCCGCACGATCGCGGCTCCCGCGGACGAGGTCTGGGAGCTGATCTCCGACCCCTACAACCTGCCCCGCTGGTGGCCGCGGACGAGCCGGGTCGAGAGCGTCGACCGCAAGCCGGAGGGTAGGCGCAGCCAGTGGACCAAGGTGCTGGAGACGGCCGAGGGGCGCGGTGTGCGCGCCGACTTCCGCTGCCTCAGCTCGGCCGCAGGCGAGCGCTACGTCTGGGAGCAGCAGCTCGCCGGCACGCCGTTCGAACGCCACCTGCGCCGCTCGACGATCGAGATCGGCCTGCGCGGCGAGGACGGCGCGACGGCGGTCAGCCTCACCTCCGAGCAGAGGCTGCGCGGGCTGTCGCGCCTGGGCTCGCCGCTGATGCGCGGCGGCCAGGGCAAGATCCTCGACCAGGCGCTGGACGGGATCGAATCCGCCCTTGGAGGATCGCGGTGAGGTCGAGGGATCGCCCTTTGATCGGGCCCCGGCGCGATTCCAAGTGGTGGGGGTGGGGGGATCCCGCCGTCGAGCCGGAGCTGGACGATTCGGCGCTGGCTACGCTGCGCGAGCGGGTTGGGGAGTTGGAGCCCTGGCCGTTGGCCGCGGAGTTGGACGGAATTGAGATGCCTCCGGCCGAGTCGTTGCCCCGGGCATTGTTCGAGGCGGTTGGCGAGTCCAATGTTTTTAGCGGGACCGAGGACCGCTTGCGCCATGCGACGGGTTGTGGCTACGCCGACCTTGCCCGGCTGCGCGGCGGACGCCTCGACTCCGCCCCCGATGCCGTGCTTTTGCCCGCGGACGGCGATGCTGTGCGACGAGTGCTGGAGGTCTGCGCCGCCGAAGGCATCGCCGTCGTGCCGTTCGGGGGCGGGACCAGCGTGGTCGGTGGGGTAGCGCCGCTGCGCGGGCAGCACTCGCGGCTGGTCAGCCTTGACTTGGCTCAGCTTCGGGATGTGGAAGTCGATCGGCGCTCGCTTACCGCGCGGCTCGGCGCCGGGCTGCGCGGCCCGGAGGCCGAAGCGGCGCTCGGCGCCGAGGGCGTCGTGCTCGGCCACTACCCGCAGTCCTTCGAGTACGCGACGATCGGCGGCTTCGCCGCGACCCGTTCGGCCGGGCAGGCGTCGAGCGGCTACGGCCGCTTCGACTCGCTCGTAAGCTCGGTGCGGCTGATCGCCCCCGGCGGCGACCTGCGCACGCTGGAGACGCCGCACACCGCCGCCGGGCCCGCTCTGCGCGAGCTCGTCGTCGGCTCCGAGGGGGTGCTCGGGGTGATCCCCGAGGTCACCGTCCGGGTCCGCCCGGCGCCGCGCCGGCGCCGCTACGAGGCCTGGATCGCGGAGAGCTTCGAGGCCGGCGCCGAGATCGTCCGCACGCTCGCCCAGGGTCCGGGCCTACCCGATGTGATCCGCCTCTCCGACGCGGAGGAGACCGAGGTCTCGCTGGCGCTCTCGGGCCCGCGCGGAGTCGCCGGCACGCTCTTCGGCGGCTACCTCGGCCTGCGCCGCAAGCGCGGCGGCTGCCTGATCGTCGTCGGGCTCGAGGGCGAGGAGGAGTCGGTCGCCCGGCGCCGCGCCCTGACCGTACGCGCGCTTCGCCGTGGTGGCGCCGCCTACCTCGGCCAGAGCGCCGGGCGCTCCTGGGAGCACGGCCGCTACCAGGGCCCCTACCTGCGCGACACGCTGATGGGCATGGGGGCGATGGTCGAGACGCTCGAGACCTCGCACACCTGGACGCGCCTGCACGAGCTGCACGCGGCGGTCGGCGCCGCGATCCGCGGGTCTCTGGACGGGCAGGGGACGCCGGGGCTCGTCTTCTGCCACCTCTCGCACGCCTACGCCGACGGCGCTTCGCTCTACTTCACTTTCATCTCGCGCTCCCGGCGCGGCGCCGAGCTCGAGCAGTGGCGCGGGGTCAAGCGCGCCGCCTGCGATGCGATCGTCGCGTGCGGCGCGACGATCACCCACCACCACGCGGTCGGCCGCGACCACGCCCCCTACATGGAGGCCGAGGTGGGGGAGACCGGCGTCGAGGTCCTGCGGGCGGTCAAGCAGCAGCTCGATCCCAGCGGGATCATGAACCCGGGAAAGCTGATCCCGGGCTGACTCAGTTTCCCTGGCTCGCCGCTTCTTTGGCGATCGGCCCGGTGATCTTGCCCGTCAGCACGGTTTCGCCGACGTAGCGGGGGATCGCGTTTTCCTTTTTCGCCCGCGCGACTTCGCGCTGGTAGGCGCCGTTGGCGGTGCGCGAGACGTAGACCTGGTTGAAGGCGCCGCCGGCCACATAGGCGAGTAGTTCCTCTGGAATCGGGAAGCGGGCGCCGAGCTCGCCCGAGTCGCCGACCTGCACCGTGCCGACGCGCAGCGAGAGTTTCGGGTTGCGGTAGAGCCAGACCGTGTAGGGAGTGCCTTTCTCGCTCGGCTCGAGGTTCTCGGCGGTCACCTGGAGGACGATTTCTTTTTTGCCGAGACGGCCGAAGACCGCCCGCCCGGCGGCGTCGCCGCCGTCCGGCGAGGTCAGCACGGCCTGCGTGACTTTGTCTTCTTCGCCGGCTGCGATGTCGGTCCCGGCGATGTTGGACTCGCCCGCCGACCCTGAGTCAGAGCCGCCGAGGAGGGCAATCGCCCCGAGCACGATCGCGACGATCGCCAGC
>DASTVL010000023.1:0-2951 GCA_035759115.1 Solirubrobacterales bacterium
ATGAACAAGAAGACGACCCGCAGAGGAAATTACGAGTCGGGCTCCGACTACGTGCTCGAGTACGGCGAGCTCCGCTTCGCCTTCAACGAGGAGGACTTCGGCCAGCGCGTCGAGCAGGCCGCGGTCAAACTCGGCTTCGTGCAGCAGGGGCTGAGCGGCGAGGAGCTCGACGACCTGCTCGACCTGGCCGTCAACGGCGAGATCTCCGAGCCCGCCTCACAGCTCGGCGAGCACATCAACGGCAACTGGGAGGACCTCGTCGGCCCCTCCAACCGCAGCCTCGTGCATTGGCTGCGCCGCCTCGTCTTCCGCGGCGCCTGGCTCGACCAGCGGGTCAAGGAGGGTGAGCTCGACGTCGTCTTCGACGGCGACACCCAGACCTTCGGCTACGTCCAGCCCGAGCGCAGCAACGAGCCGATCGAGCTCTCCAAAGAGCCGAGCTGGCGCCGCATCGCCTACCGGCGCTGAGGTCCTCAGTCTCGCTCGTAATAGACCCTGGCCCGGGATGCGAGGCCGTCGCCGTCTAGCTCGACCGCCTCGATCGCGCGGTGGCCGTCCTCGCGCCGGTAGAGGCTCGCGAAGCCGGCGGGGCCGACCAGCAGCGACTCCTCGGCGACGCTGAGGTTGGGGGCGAGCTCGAGGCCGTGGCGGAAGTGCTCGCGCAGCGCCTCGCGCCCGCTGATCGTGCGCTGCTCGGAGTCGCCGACCAGCGCCGGCAGCACGAACTCGACCCGCTCCGAGTAGCAGGAGACGATCTCGTCGAGGTCGCGCGCGTTCCAGGCCTCCAGCCAGCGATCGGCGTGCTCGCGGACCCCGCCCCCCTTGCGGCGGCGGCCCCAGCGACGGCGGCGGCGTTTGCGCTTCGGCTTCTCGGCGGACGGTGGCGCGGCCGGGGTCTCTGCGACAGGCTCGGGTGCGGGCTCGCGGCGTGGCTCGCGCTGCTCGCGGGGCTTCTGCTCGCCGCGCTGCTCCCGCGGCTTGCGCTCCTGGCGCGGCTTGCGATCGCGCGAGCGGCGCGAATCGCCGCCGCGATCGCCGCCCTGCGGCTTCGACGCGGCCTTGCCGTCGCCGCCGGCGAGCTGCTCGATCAGCTCGACGCGAGAGAGCATCCGGTAGCGCTCGACGCCGGCCTCGGCGGCGAGCTCGTGCAGCTCGGAAATGTGCTTGGACTCCAGCTGGGATTTGTTCACGGGCGGCAGGCTATTCAAATGCCGGCCTCGGCCGCCGCCGGCCAGGCCTCGGCCTCGCGCTTGACCTGCCGGCGCGACCAGCCGAGCTCGTCGCCGAGCACGCGGGCGACGGCGCGTGCCGGCCCGGGCTCGCGCAGCTGCGGCGCCGCGAGCAGGCCCAGCCGGGTGCGGCGCAGGAGCACGTCGGCGACGCTGCGCGCCTGCTCCAGGCGGGCCGCGACGACGACCTCGGCCAGCAGGTCGGGCCGACCGGGGACGATCGGCTCGGCCAGCTTGCGGTCCTCGCGGGCGAGCCGCAGCACGGCGTGGGCGGCGTGGCCGTAGCGGAAGGCGAGCTGCGCGAGCGCCTCCTCCCCCACCCCGTCCGGTCCCTCCAGCTCCTCCGCCCGCGCCTCCATCCCGAGCGGGATCTCGGCCGTGTGGCAGGGCGCCGCGCGGCCGCCGCGCTCGACCAGGCGGTCGACGGCCTGCTTCGCCATCCGCCGCCAGGTGGTCAGCTTGCCGCCGGTGATCGTGACCATCCCCGAGGAGGTCTCGTAGAGCTCGGCTTTGCGCGAGATGTCGACCGACTTCTTCGGGTCGCCGGTCGAGATCAGCGGCCGCACGCCGGCGTAGGCGCCGACCAGGTCCGATTCGCCGAAGGAGACGCCGAAGAACTCGTTGACCGCGTCGAGCAGGTACTCGACGTCGTCCTCGGCGGGCTGCGGGCGGTCGATGTCGCCGTCGTAGTCGTTGTCGGTGGTGCCGATCAGCGTCCGCCCGTACCAGGGCAGGGCGAAGATGTGGCGGTTCTCGCCGGCCGGGACGATGCAGGCCGCGGTGCCGGTCGAGAGGTCGTCGCGGTCGAGCAGCACGTGGGTGCCGCGGCTGGGCGAGATCTTCGGCGTGTCCTCCTCCTCGCTCAGCTCCGGCCCGACCCGGTCGGCCCAGACGCCGGTCGCGTTGACGACGTTGTCGGCCTCGACCTCGAAGCGCTGCCCGGACTCGGCCTCGACCGCGGCGACGCCGGTCGCGCGGCCGTTGCGGGACAGCACCTCGGTCACCTCGGCGCCGTTCAGCATCACCGCGCCGAAGCGCTCGGCCTCGCCGAGGATCGTCAGCACGAGCCGCACGTCATCGGTCTGGCAGTCGTAGAAGAGGTAGGCGTCGCCGGGATCGCGCGGCGCCAGCGACGGGGTCAGCTCGAGCAACTCGTCGCGGCCGATCGTGCGGTGGCGGTCCGGCGACCAGTAGTAGTCGTCGTCGGCGTCCTTGGAGGAGCGCATCTCGCGGCGGCTGCGGCCGACCCGAGTGGTCGCCATCACGTCGTACATGTTGAGCCCGAGCCCGAGTTTGCGGTCGCGGGATTCCTCGCCGAAGGAGGGCACGAGGAACGGCGTCGGGTAGACGAGGTGCGGCGCCAGCTGCACCATCAGCTGCCGCTCGAGCAGCGCCTCGCGAACGAGGCCGAGGTCGAAGTTCTGCAGGTAGCGCAGGCCGCCGTGGATCATCTTCGAGGAGCGGCTCGAGGTGCCGGCGGCGTAGTCGCCGCGCTCCAGCAGGGCGACCGAGTAGCCGCGCGAGGCGGCGTCGAGGGCGACCCCGGCGCCGACGATGCCGCCGCCGATCACGACCACCTCGAAGCGCCGGCCGGCGATCTCCTCCAGGGCTGCGGCGCGGGAGAGCATCGCTCAATCGAGGTAGGCGGTCGTCTGCGCGACCGGGGGTCGCTCGGGCGGGTCCTTCTGCTGGCGGATCGGGCCGAGGTGAAGCAGGCCGACG
>DASTVL010000024.1:0-15690 GCA_035759115.1 Solirubrobacterales bacterium
GAGCTCGGCGCCCGGATCGAGCGCGAGGAGCTGGAGCTGCGCGGGCGGCTCGTCGCCGAGGAACTGCGCTTCGGCAAGGACCGCGCGCTGGCCGCCGAGAAGGCGGCGGCAAAGGCGCGCGCGACGCGAAGCGAGATCGAGCAGCGCCTGACCGCGGTCGGCGAGCGCCGCCGCGGCGCCGAGGAGCGCTTCGCCGCGCGCGATCGCGAGCGCACCCAGGCCTGGGGCGTGCTGACCAAGCTGCGCGGCGAGCAGCAGCGGATCGCCGTGCGGACCGCGGCGCTGCCCGAGCGCGAAGCCGAGCTGGCGGCCGCGCTAGAGGGCCTGCGAGCCGAATTCGGCCCGCTGACGCTCGATATCGGCACGACCGAGGGTGCGCCGGCCGAGCGCGCGCGCAAGCTGGAGGAGGAGCTGGGCGAGATCGAGGCGGGCCTCGGCACCGCGGCCGAGGGCCTCGCCACGGCCCGCTCCGACGCAGCCGCCGAGTCCGAGCGCGAGGCGGCGCTGGGCGACGTCCAGGCCGGCGCCGAGCGCGCCGCCCGCCACGCCCGCCGTGCCGAGGGCCTGCTCGGCGAGCGCCACCGCGAGGCGCTGCGCGCCCGTGTCGCCGCCGGGGAGGAGCTGCTCGACGACGTGCGCGCCGCCGCAGCCGCGGCGGCAGCGGCCGAGGCCGCGATCCGCACCCGGGTCGAGCGGATCGAAGCGAAGGTCGTCGGCGAGGAGGGCGGCGGCGACGAGATCGCCGAGGAGATGCGCGAGTGCTCGCGGCAGGAGTCGGAGCTGCAGGTCGAGATGAAGGCCGCCTCCGACGCGCTGACCGAGGCCCAGGTCGAGGCCGCCCACCTCGGCGACCGGCGCGCCGAGGCGGCCAAGGAGCTGGCCTCGATCGCCGAGCGGCTGGGCGAGGAGGTCGAGCCGGCGGAGGAGGCGCTGAGCGAGGAGGAGCGCGAGGAGATCGACCGCCGCCTGCAGCGGCTCGAGCGCCGCCGCGCCCAGATCGGCCCGGTCAACCCGCTGGCCGAGCAGGAGTACGAGGAGGCGCGCGAGCACGTCGAGGCGGTGCAGACTCAGCGTGAGGACACCGAGCGCGGGATGCACGAGCTGGAGGCGCTGATCCGTGACATCGATCGCGAGATCGAGCGCGCCTTTGAGCAGACCTTCGAGGCGACGGCGAAGAACTTCGAGGAGATGGTCGAGCACCTCTTCCCCGGCGGCCGCGGGCGCCTGCGCCGGGTCAGCCTGCGCCCCGTGCGCGACCCCGAGGAGGAGCCGGCGGCGGAGGCCGAGCCGGAAGAGGATGAGGAGGAGGGCGGGGAGGAAGAGGAGCGCGAGGTGCTCGGGGTCGAGATCGAGGTCACCCCGGCGGGCAAGTCGACGCGCAAGCTCTCGCTGCTCTCCGGCGGCGAGAAGTCGCTGGTCGCGCTGGCCTTCGTCTTCGCCGTCTTCCTCGCCCGCCCCTGTCCCTTCTACATCCTCGACGAGGTCGAGGCGGCGCTCGACGACGCCAACATCGACCGCTTCCTGCAGCTGATCCGGCGCTTCTCCGACCGCGCCCAGTTCGTCATCGTCACCCACCAGAAACGGACGATGGACGCCGCCGACGTGCTCTACGGGGTGACGATGGGCGGCGACGGCGTGACCAAGGTCGTCTCCCGCCGGCTGCCGCGCGAAATCGAGAGCGACGCCGGCGACGGCGCACCCGGGCAGCCGCCCGCGCTCGAAGCGGCTTAGCCCGGCCCATAGGATCCAGCCATGGCGACCTCCTGGCAGGAGATCTTCGATCTCGGCGCGCGCGAGACCGCCGCCGCGGCCGAGCCGGAGAGCGAGGAACGGCGCCGCGGCGTCTTCCGCCGCCTGCGCGAGAGCCTCTCGAAGAGCCGTCAGGCGCTGAGCGAGGAGATCTCCGCCAGCCTCTTCGACCGCATCGACGAGCAGACCTGGGAAGCGCTCGAGGAGGCGCTGATCATGGCCGACGCCGGCGCTCCGACGACCGCCGAGGTGGTCGAGCGGCTCGAGCGGGAGGTCGAGAGCGGCGCCGTCTCTCCCGACGGCGAGGCGGTGCGCGAGCGCCTGATCGAGATCCTCGCCGAGGTCGCCGCCGGCGGGCGCGCCCCGATCGACCTCAGCGGCGAGCCCGCGGTGCTGCTGATGGTCGGCGTCAACGGCACCGGCAAGACGACGACGATCGGCAAGATCGCCTGGCACCTCTCGAAGGAATTCGGGCTCTCGGTGGTCCTGGCGGCCGCCGACACCTACCGCGCCGCGGCCGCCGAGCAGCTCGCCGAGTGGGCCGATCGGGCCGACGCCGAGCTGATCCGCTCCGCCCCCGGCGGCGACCCCGGCGCGGTCGCCTACGACGCGATCTCCGCCGCCCGCGCGCGCGGCGCCGACGTCGTCATCGTCGACACCGCCGGCCGCCTGCACACGCAGGGCAACCTGATGGACGAGCTGGCCAAGGTGCGCCGCGTGATCGGCAAGCAGATGCCGGAGGCCCCGCACGAGACGCTGATCTCGATCGACGCGACCACCGGCCAGAACGGGCTGCGCCAGGCGCAGATCTTCTCCGAGGCCGTGGCCGTCGACGGCGTCGTCCTGACCAAGCTCGACGGCACCGCAAAGGGCGGCATCGTGCTGGCGATCGCCAACGAGCTGGAGATCCCGGTGAAGCTGATCGGCGCCGGCGAGTCGCTCGAGGACCTGCGCCCGTTCGACCCCGAGGACTTCGCCCGGGCGCTGCTGAGCGAGTAGTCCTCTCTAAGCTGAGCCTGTGTTCGACCAGCTCTCAGACCGCCTGCAGGCGACGCTCTCCGATGTGCGCTCGCGCGGCAAGCTGAGCGAGGCCGACGTCGACGCCGCGATGCGCGAGATCCGCCTCGCCCTGCTCGAGGCCGACGTCAACTTCAAGGTCGTCAAAGGCTTCACCAAGACGCTGTAGGAGCGCTGCCTCGGGGCCGAGGTGCTGGAGAGCCTCGACCCGGGCCAGCAGGTGGTGAAGATCGTCAACGAGGAGCTGACCGGGCTGATGGGCGGCGCCGGCCGCGACCTCGCCTTCGCCTCGACCGGCCCGACCGTGATCCTGATGGCCGGGCTGCAGGGCTCGGGCAAGACGACCGCCTGCGCGAAGCTGGCCCGGCACCTCGGTGAGCAGGGCAAGAGCGTCGGGCTCGCCGCCTGCGATGTCTACCGCCCGGCCGCGGTCGACCAGCTGGTCACCGTCGGCGAGCGCGCCGGGGCCCGGGTCTACGAGCAGGGGACCGAGGCCGACCCGGTCGAGATCGCCGCCTGGGCGCTCGACCGCGCCCGCGAGGAGGAGCGCGACGTGTTGATCGTCGACACCGCCGGCCGCCTCCACATCGACGCGGACCTGATGGACGAGCTGGCGCGGATCCGCAAGCGGACCAAGCCCCACGACGTGCTGCTCGTCGTCGACGCGATGACCGGCCAGGACGCCGTCGGCGTCGCCGAATCGTTCGCCGGGGCGGCCGAGTTCGACGGCGTGGTGATGACCAAGCTCGACGGCGACGCCCGCGGCGGCGCCGCGCTCTCGGTCAAGGCGGTCACCGGCAAGCCGATCCTCTTCGCCTCGACCGGAGAGAAGCTCGACGCCTTCGAGCGCTTCCACCCCGACCGGATGGCCTCGCGCATCCTCGGCATGGGCGACATGCTCAGCCTGATCGAGAAAGCCGAGCAGCAGGTCGACGAGCAGCAGGCAGAGGACCTGCAGAAGAAACTCGAAGGCGACCGCTTCACGCTCGAGGACTTCCTGCAGCAGATGAAGCAGGTGCGCAAGATGGGGCCGCTCAGCGGGCTGATCGGGATGCTGCCGGGAATGGGGGGGATGAAGCAGCTGAAGAACGCCGAGGTCGACGAGGGCGAGCTCGACCGGGTCGAGGCGATCATCCTCTCGATGACCCCCGAGGAGCGCGCCAACCCGGCGATCATCAAGGGCTCGCGGCGCAAACGGATCGCGGCCGGCTCAGGCGTGCGGATCCAGCAGGTCAACCAGCTGGTCAAGCAGTTCGACCAGATGCGCAAGATGATGCGCCAGATGATGTCCGGGCAGCAGCCCAGTCCGGAGCAGTTGATGCAGATGAGCGGTGGCGCTCCGCGCCCCAAGTACCGCAGGCGCTAATCTGCCCGATCCCAATGGCTGTGCGAATCAGACTTAGAAGGGTGGGTTCGAAGAAGAACCCGATCTGGCGGATCGTCGTCGCCGACAAACGCTCGCCGCGCGACGGGCGCACGATCGAGACGATCGGCCGCTACAACCCGCAGACCGAGCCCTCGACGATCGAGTTCGACGAGGAGCGCGCGCGTCACTGGCTCGAGCACGGGGCGCAGCCCTCGGAGACCGTGGCGACCCTGCTGCGGACCAAGGGCATCGCCGCCTCGGGCAGCTAGCCGTGACCGAACTGCTGGAGTTCCTCGTCAGGGCCCTGGTCGAGGATCCCGAGGCGGTCGAAGTCGAGGAGCTGGAAGAGGACGGGGACCTGATCTACGAGATCAGCGTCGCCGAGGACGACCTCGGGCGGGTGATCGGCAAAGGCGGCCGCGTCGCCAACGCGATCCGCACCGTCGCCAAGGCCGCCGCCGTGCGCCTCGATCGCCGCGTCGTCGTCGACATCCTCGACTGAGCCATGCGGCTCGACATCTTCTCGCTCTTCCCCGAGGCGTTCGAGTGGCTGCAGTCGCAGCGCTCGGTGCAGAACGCGCTCGGCCAGGGCAACGAGCTGCGCCTCTTCAACTACCGCGAGACGACGCCGCTGAGCGCCGGGCAGGTCGACGACGCGCCGTACGGGGGTGGGGCGGGCATGGTGCTGCGGGTCGATGTGGTCGACGCGGCGCTGCAGGCGGCCTACGCGCAGGGTGAGAGCCCGCGGGTCGTGCTGCTCTCGCCGACCGGGCGGCTGCTCGACGACGAGCTCGCCGACGAGCTGACCCAGGAGCGCCACGTGGCGCTGCTCTGCGGGCGCTACGAGGGCTTCGACGAGCGCGTGCACGAGCACCTCGCCGACGACGAGGTCTCGATCGGCCGCTACGTGCTGGCCGGGGGCGAGCTGCCGGCGATGGTCGTCGCCGACGTGCTGATGCGCAAGCTGCCGGGCGCGCTGGGGCACGAGCAGAGCGCCGCCGAGGAGTCGTTCAGCCGCCTGCTCGAGGGCATGCCCGAGTACCCGCACTACACGCGGCCGCCGTCCTACCGGGGCTGGGGGATCCCCGAAGTGCTGACCTCCGGCGACCACGAGCGGGTGCGCGAGTGGCGGGCGGCGCAGAGCAGGGCCCGGGCCGAGCAGTTCGAAAAAGATCCCGAGTAGGTACGATTCCGCAACCGCGCGGCGCCGGTCCACGGCTCCGGCGGTTTTTTCTCGCTGATGAGCACCGTAATCGACAGCATCGAGCGCCGCCAGCAGCGGCAGGGGCTTCCGTCCTTCGCGGCGGGCGATCGCGTGCGGGTCCACTTCAAGGTGCGCGAGGGCCAGCGCGAGCGGACCCAGGTCTTCGAGGGGATCGTGCTCAAGCGCCAGGGCTCCGGCGCCCGCGAGACCTTCACCGTGCGCAAGCAGTCCTTCGGGGTCGGCGTCGAGCGGACCTTTCCGCTGCACTCGCCGAAGATCGAGAAGCTCGAGATCGCCGCCCGCGGCGCCGTGCGCCGGGCCAAGCTCTACTACCTGCGCGGTCGCATCGGCAAGGCGGCGCGGGTCGCCGAGCGGCGCTGGGGGATAGACGAGGAGCTGATCTCTGCGCCGGCTCCGGCTGTTGATGCCGAGGGTGTCTCTCAGGCTGAGGACGAGGGCGATTCGGCCGCGGGTCCTGTCGCGGAGGGTGAGTCCTCCTCCTCGCAGGCTACGGACGAGGACTCACCCTCCACGCCACCCGCGGATGAGGCCGCTGAGGCTGACGCCGAGGACACCGAGGCTGAGGAAGACTCCGGTGGCGAGCCCGAGGCGTCGGAGGGCGACGCTGAAGAGGGGGCGCCCGAGGTGGAGTCGGACGACGCCAAGGACTCAGACTGACTCCGCGCATCCCGAAGCCGCAGAGCCGCGCGGGCGGCCTGGTCGAGCTCGTCGTGATCGTCGTCCTGGCACTCGGCCTGGCGCTGGCGATCCAGGCCTGGCTGGTCAAGCCCTACCAGATCCCCTCGCAGTCGATGGAGCCGACGCTCGACGTCGGCCAGCGCGTCCTCGTCAACCGCTTCGGCTACCACTTCGGCGACCCGAGCATCGGCGACATCGTCGTCTTCCACCCGCCCACCGGCGCCGACCAGGGCACCGAGTGCGGCGTCCCGCACGGCCCCCGGCAGGCCTGCCCGCGGCCGACGCCGAGCCAGTCGAGCCAGAACTTCATCAAGAGGATCGTCGCCGGCCCCGGCGACACGCTCAGCGTCCGCAACGGCCATCCGGTCGTCAACGGGGTGGAGAAGACCGACGAGCCCTACACGCTGCCCTGCGGCAGCAGCGGCGCCTGCAATCTGCCCAGGCCGATCACGATTCCACCCGACTATTACTTCATGATGGGCGACAACCGTGGAGCAAGCGACGACAGCCGGTTCTGGGGACCCGTCCCGCGCGACTGGATCATCGGCAAGGCCTTCGCCACCTACTGGCCGCCGGACCGCGTCGGCCTCCTCTAAGACGCACAAGCGCCGCCTCGCCCGCTCGCGCCGCCTCTTCGCCTTCGATCGCGGCCTCGGCAGCAGCCGAATCGCCGGCGCCGACGAGGCCGGCCGGGGTTGCCTGGCCGGCCCGCTGGTCGCCGCCGCGGTGCTGTTCGACTACGAGACGCTCTCCCATGCCGACCGGCGCGCGCTCTCGGGCCTGCACGACTCCAAGCAGATGAAGCCCGAGCACCGCGAGCAGCTCTTCCCGGCCGTGCTGCAGGCGGCGAGCCGGGTCAGCGTCGTCGCCCGCTGCGCCCGCGGGATCGACGCCCGGGGCCTGCACGTGACCAACATCGAAGCGCTCGCCGACGCGCTGGAGCGGCTGGCGCCGGACGGGGGGACGACCTGCCTGGTCGACGGCTTCTCGCTGCGCGAGTGCGCCGTGCCTCACCGCGCCGTGGTCGAAGGCGACGGCACCAGCGCGGCGATCGCCGCGGCCTCGGTGATCGCCAAGGTGACCCGCGACCGCTACATGCACGGCGCCGCCGACGAGCATCCCGGCTGGGGCTTCGAGGAACACGTCGGCTACTCGACCCCCGAGCACCGCGCCGCGATCGAACGCCTCGGCATCTCGCCGCTGCACCGCCGCTCGTTTGCCTCGGTGGCCTACGCGCAGCTCGAGCTCGCCGGTTAGAAGGCGTTGCGGATGTGCTCGTAATCGCATACGCGGCCGGCGCGGTCGTAGGTGACGCCGATCGCGTCGAAGCGGATCTGCTCGTAGCGCGGTAGGCCGCTGCGCTCGCTCATCCAGGCGGTGGCGAGGCGGCGGATGCGGCGCTGCTTCTGCGGGCCGACGGCGAGCACGGGGCGCTCGGGGCCGTAGAGCGAGCCGGCGCGGCCGGCCTTGACCTCGACGAAGACGAGCGTGCGGTCGTCGAGGGCGACGAGGTCGAGCTCGCCGTGGCGGGTGCGGGCGTTGCGCTCGAGCAGCTCCCAGGCGGACGCGACGAGGCGCTCGGCGACGAGGTCCTCGGCGGCCCGACCGAGCCGTTGTCGGATCGCGGTCACGGGCCGACGGTAGGCGGGCCGGCGCAGGCATGCCTTTTTCCACACAGTTGGCCCACAAGATTTAGATCCTGCGCACCACACGCGCGTCGCGACCCGCCAGCGTGGCCGCAATGCTCGCCACGGCGCGGACATTCACGCTCGACGGCATCGCCGCCCGCCCGGTGCGGGTCGAGGTCGATGTGCACCGCGGGCTGCCCGTATTCGGCGTGGTCGGTCTGCCCGATGCGGCGGTGAGGGAGGCGCGCGAGCGGGTGCGCGCGGCGCTGTCCAACTGCGGCTTCGAGTTCCCGCTGCGCCGGATCGTCGCCAACCTCGCCCCGGCCAGCCTGCGCAAGGCCGGCCCCGGGCTCGACCTGCCGATCGCGGTCGCGCTGCTCGTCGCCTCGGGGCAGCTGGAGTGGGAGCGGCTGTCGCGTCTGGTGCTGGCCGGAGAGCTGGCGCTGGACGGCACGCTGCGCCCGGTTCCCGGGGTGCTGGCGGTCGCCGAGGCGGCCCGCGAGCAGGGCGCCGAGGCGGTCGTCGTCCCGGCCGGCAACGGCCCGGAGGCGGCGCTGGTCGAGGGGATCGAGGTGCTGGCGCTGGAGAGCCTCGCGCAGGTCGCCGGCCTCGCCGCGGGCGAGTGGGCGCCCGACCCGCCGCAGCCGCTCTCGCTCTCGCCTCTCCCCGAGGGCAGGCCGGCGCCCGATCTCGCCGACCTGCGCGGCCAGCCGCACCTGCGCTACGCGCTGGAGGTATCGGCCGCCGGCGGCCACAGCCTGCTGATGGTCGGGCCCCCGGGCGCCGGCAAGTCGCTGGCGGCGAGCCGCCTGCCCTCGATCCTGCCGCCGCTCGCCGCGGAGGAGGCCCTGGAGGTGGCGCGGATCGCCAGCGCCCGCGGGCGACTCGGCGAGGGCTTCGGCGGCGACCGTCCGTTCCGCGCGCCGCACCACACGGTCAGCCCGGCGGGGGTGATCGGCGGCGGCAACCCGCCGGGGCCGGGCGAGGTGACGCTGGCGCACCGCGGCGTGCTCTTCCTCGATGAGCTCTGCGAGTTCCGTCGCGACACGCTGGAGGCGCTGCGGGCGCCGCTGGAGACGGGCTCTGTCTCGATCTCGCGCGCCGGCAGTCGCCGCCGCCTGCCCTGCCGCTTCACCCTGATCGCGGCCTCCAATCCCTGTCCCTGCGGCCGCGGCGAGGCCGACCCCGAGTGCAGCTGCCCGCCGCTCTCGGTGCGCCGCTACCAGGGCCGGCTCAGCGGCGCGCTCGCCGATCGCCTCGACATCCTCGCCGCGATCCGCCAGCCGAGCGCTACCGAGATCGGCGGCCCGCCGGGCGAGCCCTCGGCGGCGGTGCGCGAGCGCGTGGTCGAGGCCCGCGCGCACCAGGAAGCGAGGCTCGGCGCCGGCCGCTGCAACGCCGAGATGACCCCCGGCGAGGCCCGTGAGGCAGCGCTGGGCGAGGACGCCGCGGCGCTGCTCGCCGACGCCTACTCGCGCCGCCGGCTCAGCGGCCGCGCCCACGACCGCGTCCTGCGCCTCGCCCGCACTATCGCCGACCTCGGCGGCGTCGAGCGGATCGAGCGTGACCACATCGCCCAAGCGCTGCAACTGAGGAGGAGGGATCGTGATTAGCCAGGTCAACCCACAAGCATGTGCCGATTGCCTGCGGCGGGCGCGCCTGCTCGCCCACCTCGCCCCGTACATCGAGAAAGTCGCCACCGGAGCGCCCGGCCGGCGCACGCCGGAACTGCTGCGGCTCGGCAACGAGGACCTCGCCGCCGCCGCGGCGCCCAAGGTCGCGGCGCAGATCCTGGGCCAGACCGAGGCGGCGCCCGAGGACCGCCTGCGCTCCGAGCTGGCCGAGGCGGGCTGCTGGGCCTGCTGCCGCCACGACCCTCTCTTCCCGGCCGGCCTCGGCGACGCCGCCGACGCGCCCTGGGCGCTGTTCGGCCGGGGCGACCCGGTCCTGCTGCTGCGCCTGGTCCCCGACGGGGCGGTGACGGTGGTGGGGGCGCGGCGGGCGAGCACCTACGGCCGCGACGTCGCCCGTGAGCTCGGGCGCGAGCTGGCGGCGGCCGACCTGGTCGTGATCAGCGGGCTCGCCTTCGGCATCGACGCCTGCGCCCACCGCGGGGCGATCGAAGCCGGGCTGACGGTCGCCGTGCTCGGCTGCGGCGCCGATATCGCCTACCCGGCGGCGCACCGCTCGCTCTGGCGGCGGATCGGCGAGTGCGGCCTGATTCTCTCCGAGCTGCCGCCCGGCAGCGGCGCCTGGCGCTGGACCTTCCCGGCGCGCAACCGGATCATGGCGGCGCTCTCGGGGATGACCGTCGTGGTCGAGGCGGCGGAGCGCTCGGGCTCGCTGATCACCGCCGACCTGGCGACCGACCTCGGCCGCGACCTCGGCGCGGTCCCCGGCCCGGTCGGCTCGCGCCTCTCGGCCGGGCCCAACGCCCTGCTCGCCGGCGGCGCCTGCCTGGTCCGCGACGCGCAGGACGTGCTCGACGCGATGCTCGGCCCGGGGGCGAAGCGGCTCGAGCGCTCGGGGCCCGGGCTCGAGCCCGCCCAGGAGGCGGTGCTGGAGGCGCTCGAGCTGGGCGCGGAGACCTGCGACGCGATCGCCGCGAGCCTCGGCCTCTCCGCCGCCGAGGCCGCCGCCGCGCTGGCCGGCCTCGAGTCGCACGGCTACGTCAACTGCTCGCTGGTCGGCGTCTACAGCCGGACCACATTGAAACCACCATCCGACAATAGGCTGGAGAGCCCATGAACGAGAACCGCACTCCCACCGTCCTCTCGATCGCCGGCTCGGATTCCGGCGGTGGGGCGGGCATCCAGGCCGACCTGAAGGCGTTCGCCGCCTGCGGGGTGCACGGGATGACCGCGATCACGGCGATCACGGCGCAGAACACGGTCGGGGTCGAGGCGGTTGAGGCTGTGTCGCCGCCGATGATCGTCGCCCAGGTGCGTGCGGTTGCGGAGGACATCGGCGTCGAAGCGGTCAAGATCGGCATGCTCGGCGACGCAGCTACCGTCGCCGCGGTGGTCGAGGCGCTCGAGCTCGTCGGCGGAGCGCCGGTGGTCGTCGATCCGGTGATGGTCGCCGAGAGCGGCGCCGTGCTGCTCGACGACGATGCGCGCACGGCGCTGGTCGAGCAGCTGCTGCCGCTGGCGACCGTGGTCACCCCGAACATTCCCGAGGCGAGGGCGCTGAGCGGGGCGGGGGAGGGGGACTCGCAGGAGCGGCTCGCTCGCGAGGTGCTGGCGTTGGGCCCACGCGCGGTCGTCGTCACCGGCGGGCACAGCGAGCAGCTCGCCGACGTCTTCTACGACGGCGATGACGCGGCCGCGATCGAGGGTGAGCGCCATCCCGACGGGGCAGCCCACGGCTCCGGCTGCACGCACTCCTCGGCGCTGGCGGCCTTCCTCGCCCGCGGCGAGCCGCCGCTGGAGGCGGCTCGCCGGGCGCGCGCGGTCGCCTCGGCGGCGGTTGGCGCCGGGCTGCGCGACGTGGGGGCGGGCCCGGGCCCCGTCGACGCCCTCGACCTGGCCAGTAGATTTCAGCCATGAGCTCCAACGGCGCCACCTCAACCAAGCTGCCCCGCCCACGCTCCTCCGTCGTCTTCGACGGGCCCGAGCGCGCCCACGCCCGCGCCTACATGAAGGGGATCGGGTTCGACGACGACGCGCTCAGCCGGCCGACGATCGGGATCGCCAACACCTGGACCGAGGCGATGCCCTGCAACTTCCACCTGCGCGGGCTCGCCGAGCACGTCAAACGGGGGGTGCGCGCCGCCGGCGGCACGCCGATGGAGTTCAACACCGTCGCCGTCTCCGACGGGGTGACGATGGGCACCCAGGGGATGAAGGCTTCGCTGGTCAGCCGCGAGGTGATCGCCGACTCGATCGAGCTGATGGCGCGCGGGTACCAGTTCGACGCGATCGTCGTGCTCTGCGCCTGCGACAAGACGATCCCCGGCGGCGCGATGGCGATGGCGCGGCTCGACGTGCCCTCGGTGCTGCTCTACGGCGGCTCGATCGCCCCCGGCCGGTGGCACGGGCGAGACGTCACGATCCTCGACGTCTTCGAGGCGATCGGGGCGCACGCGGCGGGCGACATGAGCGACGAGGAGCTGCACGAGCTCGAGGGCGTCGCCAGCCCCGGCGCCGGCGCCTGCGGCGGCCAGTTCACCGCCAACACGATGGCCTGCGCCTTCGAGGCGCTGGGGATCAGCCCCGGCGGCTCGGCGATGGTCCCGGCCGAGGACGACGACAAGGGCGGCGTCGCCGAGAAGATCGGCGAGTTGACGATGCGCGTGCTCTCCGAGGATCTGCGGCCGAGCCGCGTGATCACGCGCGACTCGCTCGAGAACGCGATCGCCTGCGCCTGCGCTTCGGGCGGCTCGACCAACGTCGTCCTGCACCTGCTGGCGCTCGCCCGCGAGGCCGGGATCGAGCTCGAGATCGACGACTTCGAGCGGATCTCCCGCCGGACTCCGCTGCTCGCCGACCTCAAGCCGGGCGGCCGCTTCGTCGCCACCGACCTCTACGCGGCGGGCGGGGTGCCGCTGATCCTCAAGCGGCTCGCCGAAGCCGGCCGGCTGCACGAGGACGCGATCACGGTCAGCGGCCGCACGATCGGCGAAGAGGCCGAGGCGGCGAGCGAGGCCGAGGGCCAGGAAGTCGTGCGCCCGCTCGACGACCCGCTCAAGCCCGAAGGCGGGCTGGCGATCCTGCGCGGCAACCTCGCCCCCGACGGGGCCGTGGTCAAGCTCGCCGGCACCGAGCGCCGCAAGCAGGTCGGCCCGGCGCGGGTCTTCGAGTCCGAAGAGGAGTGCTTCCGCGCGGTCAAGGCGCAGGCGCTGCGGCCGGGCGACATCATCGTGATCCGCAACGAGGGGCCCGCCGGCGGCCCCGGCATGCGCGAGATGCTGCAGGTCACGGCGGCGATCGTCGGCGAGGGCCTGGGCGAGGAGGTGGCGCTGCTCACCGACGGGCGCTTCTCCGGCGCCACCCGCGGGCTGATGGTCGGCCACGTCGCCCCGGAGGCGGCGAAGGGCGGCCCGATCGCGGCGATCCGCGAGGGCGACGAGATATGCCTCGACGTCGACGCCCGGCGCCTCGACGTCGCCCTTTCCGACGAGGAGATCGCCGGCCGCGTCGCCGAATACGTCTCGCCGCCGCCGCTCTACGAGCGCGGCGTGATGGCCAAGTACGCGGCGACTGTCAGCTCCGCCGCCGAGGGCGCAATTACCTGAGCTACTGCGTCAGGAAGCTCTCGACCAGCTGGTTGAAGCGGGCGGGGCGCTCCATCTGCGGCACGTGCCCGGTGCGCTCGAAGATCTCCAGCCGCGACTGCGGGATCAGGCGGTTGTAGCCGATCGCGGCCTCGGTCGGGACGACATGGTCGTCGAGCCCCCAGACGACCAGGGTCGGGATCTCGATCTCGGTCAGCCGGTGACGGGTGTCGTAGCCGCCGACCGCGCGGATCGCGTCGCCGAAGCCGGGGCTCTGCAGGCCGGGCTCGATCTGCTCGCGCAGCAGCTCCGGCCGCACCCGGTTGGGGTAGCGGAAGACCCGCCCGAAGGCGAGCTGGCGGCCGCGTGGACGGCGCAGCCAGGCGCGGCGCGGCCCGGCGAGGAAGGGGAAGCTCGCTTCGAAGAGCTTCACCCCGGCTTCGATCCGGCGCCCCCCGGTTCGCGCGAAGCTGACCCCCGCCGCCGATACGAGCACCAGCTTCTCGAAGCGTTCGGGCCGCTCGATCGTCGCCTCGGTGGAGACGAAGCCGCCCATCGAGTTGCCGACCAGCGCGGCGACCCGGTCGATGCCGAGCTTCTCGCAGAAATCGTGGATCAGCCGGCCGTAGGCCGGCATCTCGATCGGCCAGGAGGGCATCGGGCTCTCGCCGAAGCCGGGCAGGTCGAGCGCGATCGCCCGGTGCGTGCGGCCGAAGTGGGGCAGGTTCTCGAGCCAGTTCTGCCAGCAGCCGGCGAGCCCGTGGACGAAGAGGATCGGTTCGCCCTCGCCGACCTCGGCGTAGTTCACTTCCGCCCCCGGCAGTTGCACCCGGTGCAGGTGCCGGCGCCAGTCGATCTTCAGCCACTCGGGATCCCACTCGCCGTAGTCGCGGCCGGGAAAGTCGACCGAGCCCGTCGTCATCCCCCGCTGGTCGGTCTCAGGCATAGCCCATCCGTTCGAGGATCGGGATCTCGCGGATCTGCGGCGGCTGCAGGTGGTCCCAGAGGATGCCGCGCGGGCGCTCGTACTGGCGCTCGACCTCGATCACGGCGCGGGGGGTGGCGATCAGGTCGACCGGCAGGTCGTGGGAGATCACCGGCAGATGGCGGCGCAGGATCTGGATCGGGTGCACCGTGGTCGCGATCGTCGTGTGGTCGTCGATCTTGCCGGCGTCGATCAGGATCCCGTACTCGAGGTCGTTGTAGCCGCCGCCCTTGCCGATGCGGGCGCCGCTGAGGTTGACCGCGACCGAGCCGGTGAGCACGAAGTCGATCTCGGGCAGGTCGTCGAGGGCGACGACGCGGCCGTGCTTGAGCGCTCCCTTGATCGTCGCCGCCTCCTTGATCGCGGCCTTCGAGAGCCGCTTCGGCTCGAGCACGCGGAACGGGTGCGGGTCGCGCAGGCGGGGCACGGCCATGATCACCGTCTTGCCTTCCTCCAGCGCCATGCGGCGGGCGTGGGTCTGCGGCGAATCGGGGTTGGCCTTGATCGTGCGCGCCCGCTTCCAAACGCGGTTGGCGGCGAGCTTCTCCGCCGCCAGGCGGGCGCCGGCGAAGTTCGGGATACGGCCCTCGGCGCCCGGGAAGCGCGAGACGCCCTCCCGGTCCATCGCCTTCCAGACATCCTTGCGAACCTCGTCCTTGGAGCGCACGGCAGCAACGATATCCGGCGGGGGCGGCATTCTCTCCCGCAACGCACGGGGAATTGCAGGTGAGACGCCCGTCCAGCCGAATGATCCGTGTGCCTAAACTTTTCGCAGATCGTTTCGAGGCATCTCCTGAGGGAAGCCCGGTTAGAGAGCTGATGGGTCGCAAGACGAAAATCGCCGTCGTCACCTGTGTGGTTCTGCTCCTCCTGGGGGCCGCCGCCGCATACGCCTACGACAGCTCGCAGGAGGACGAGATCGCCGAGGGGGTGACGATCGCCGGCGTCGACATCGGCGGGATGAGCGAAGCCGAAGCCAAGCGCGCCGTGCACCGGCGGCTGATCGCGCCGCTGCAGCACTCGCTAAAGGTCGGCTACGACGGCGAGAGCTGGGTGCTGCCCGGCAAGCGGCTGAAGCTGCGCGCCGACCTCGATCAGGCGGTCGAAGACGCGCTCGACGCCAGCCGCGAGGGCGGCCTGCCGACCCGCCTCGTCCGCTACGTCACCGGCGACGAGCTCGACAAGCGCGTCTCCGCCGACGTCACCTACTCGCAGCCGGCGATCAACAAGTTCGTGCGCGAGATCGCCGGCGAGGTCGATCGCGAGCCGCAGGACGCCTCGGTCGAGGCCAGCGGCGCCTCGCTGACCGTCGTGCCCGCCGAGCACGGCCGCAAGCTGCGCGACAACCTGCTCACCGACCAGCTCAACGCCGCCGTGCTCAACGCTGACGCCGACCACACGATCTCCGCCAAGACCCACTCGGTCGCGCCCGAGGTGACCGGCGAGGAGGTCGCCTCGGAGTACCCGAGCTACCTGACCCTCGACCGCGCCTCCTACACGCTGCGCCTCTGGAAGGACCTGAAGCTGGCCAAGACCTACACCGTCGCCGTCGGCCAGGTCGGCCTGGAAACGCCCGAAGGGCTCTACCACCTGCAGGACAAGCAGGTCGACCCGACGTGGAACGTGCCTGACTCCGACTGGGCCGGCGACCTCGCCGGGCAGTCGATCCCGCCCGGTCCCTCGAACCCGCTGAAGGCGCGCTGGATGGGGATCTACGAAGGCGCCGGCATCCACGGCACCGAAGAAACCTCCTCGCTCGGAACGGCCGCCTCGCACGGCTGCGTGCGGATGGCGGTGCCCGACGTCGAAGAGCTCTACGACGAAGTT
>DASTVL010000025.1:0-3038 GCA_035759115.1 Solirubrobacterales bacterium
GAACAACTGGGACGAGGTCAAGCTCGCCGACCGCCACATGGCCGAGCAGCTCGCCGCGAACCACGCGCCGGTGCTCTACGTCGACCCGCCGATCTCCCACCTGACCCGCTTCAACGCGCCGCTCGTCGCCGACTCGCTGAAACGCCCGCGACTGCGCCAGATGGCTCCCCGCCTGGCCCGCTACACGCCGGTCGTGCCGCCGAAGCCGATGGAGCCGGCGGTGCTGCCGCTGACCAACCGGATCGCGCGCGGCCAGCTGCGTCGCGCCCTGCGCAAGCTCGGCGTTAGGCGCGCCGAAGCGGTGATCTCGACCTGGCTGTTCGTCGACGCCTACGGGGCCTGCGGCGAGCGCGTGCGCGCCTACTGGTGGCGCGACGACCCGGTCGCCGCAGCGCCGCTCTGGCGGCGCCCGGCCGAGCGCCTCGCCGCCGGCGACCGCCGCCTCACCGAGGGCTCCGACCTGGTCGTCTCGGTCAGCGAGGGGATCGCGACCGAGCTGCGCACCCGCGGGGTCGAGGCCAGCTACCTGCCGAACGGCTGCGACGCCGCCTTCTACGCCGGCGTCGACAGCGCCCCCGACCCGGCCGACTTCGACCTGCCCGGCCCGGTCGCGGGCTTCGTCGGCCACGTCAACAGCCGCACCGACCTCGCCCTGCTCGAGGCGGTCGCCGACCGCGGGATCTCGCTGCTGCTGGTCGGCCCGCGCGACCCGTCCTTCGAGCCGCAGCGCTTCGAGGCGCTGGCGGCGCGGCCGAACGTCTCCTATCTCGGGCAGCGGCCCTTCGAGCAGCTGCTGCCCTACCTGAAGGCGATCGACGTCGGCCTCGTCCCCTACGGCAACACCCGGTTCAACCGCAACAGCTTCCCGCTGAAGACGCTCGAGTACCTCGCGGCCGGGCGGGCGGTCGTCTCCACCCCGCTGCCCGCCGTGCTCTCGCTCGACAGCGAGCTGATCGCGCTGGCCGAGACGCCGGAGGAGTTCGCCGCCGCGGTTCAGCGCGAAGCGGCTCGCGGCCGCGAGCCCGGCCTGACCCTGGCGCGGCGCGAGCTCGCCGCGACGCACAGCTGGGCCGCGCGCGCCGACCTGCTCGCCGACCTGCTCGGCCTGCACCGCCCGGGCGACAACGGGGGCGGCGGCAATGGCCGGCACTGCTGAGCCAAGCGCCGGGCTGGACACCGAGCGCGGCGAGCTCGGCGCCCACGCCCGCAGGGGCATGCTCTGGAGCCTGCTCAACAGCGGCGCCCTCCGCGTGCTCAACGTGATCGCCGGGATGGTGATCGCCCGCGTCGTCGCCCCGGAGGAGTTCGGCACCTACACCGCGGCGCTGCTGGTGATGACGATCGTGCTGAGCATGAACGAGGCCGGGCTCAGTGTCGCCGTGGTCCGCTGGAGAGAGGGGGTCGAGCGGATCGCGCCGACCGCGGTCACCGCCTCTTTCGCCAGCAGCGTCGTCTGGTCGGCGCTGATGTTCCTCGGCGCACCGGCGATCGCGGCCGCGCTCAACGCGCCGGACGCGGTCACGCCGATCCGCCTGCTCGCCGCCGGCGTCCTGCTCGACGGCATCTCGACGATCCCCAACGCGCTGCTGATGCGCGTCTTCAGGCAGCGCAGCCGCGCCGCCGCGCAGCTGCTCGGCTTCTGCGTCGGCACGCCGATCGGCATCCTGCTCGCCTCCGCCTACGGCGCCGCCGGGCTCGCCTTCGGCCTCGTGGTCGCCAACGGCGTAGCCACCGCGACGATCCTCTGGCTGGCGCCGATGCGCCCGCGGCCGGGCTGGGACCGGGCGACCGCGGTCGAGCTGCTGCGCATCGGCCTGCCCCCCGCGCTGACCAGCCTGCTGCTGCTCGCCGTCGTCAACGTCGACTCGATCGTCGTCAGCCGCGTGCTCGGCGTCGGCGCGCTGGGCTTCTACGCGCTCGCCTTCAACGTCGCCAACTGGCCCTGGAACCTGCTCTCGATCTCGATCCGCCAGGTCTCGCTGCCCGCCTTCTCGCGCCTCGCCGACGACCGCGACGGGCTCGAGGACGCCTTCGCGCACAGCCTCAGCCTCGCCACCGGCCTCGCCGTGCTGGGTGGGATCCTGATCGCCGCGCTGGCGACGCCGCTGGTCGCGATCCTCTACGGCGACAAATGGCTGCCGGCGGTGGTGGCGCTGCAGTGGCTCGCCCTGCTCGGGGCGCTGCGGGTGCTGCTCGAGCTCTGCTACGACCTGCTGGTCGCCGTCGGCCGCGCCGGCGCGCTGATCAGGGTGCAGGTCGTCTGGCTGCTCGCGCTCGCGGTCGGGCTGCCGCTCGGCGCCCACCTCGGCGGCATCGCCGGGGTCGCGCTGGCGCAGGGGATCGTCGCGGCGGCGATCGTGCTGCCGCTCAACGCCCGCCTGCTGGCCGGCGCCGGGCTGCGCACCCGCAAGCTCGCCGGCGCCCTGCTGCCGGTTGCCCTGGGCGGCGTCGCGGCCGGCGCGGTCGCGGCCGCGGTGATGCGCTCCGGCGCGCCGGACTGGCTGGCGCTGCTCGGCGGCGGCGCGCTGATCGCGCTCGCCTACTGCGCGGCGTTCCTGGCCAGCGGCCGCGGGCGGGCGGCGCTGCGCTGGACCCGGCCCTCGGCGCCGGGCTTGGCGCAGAAGAAGACGTCCTCCTCGCCGAACGCGTCGTCCTCGCGGCGCAGCCCGAAGCGGGCGACCGAGGAGCTGTCGCAGGCCTCGACGTAGCGCTCGGCGCGCACCTCGAAGCCCTCCGCGGCGAGCCGGTCGGCGTAGTCGCGGCCGTAGAGACGGACGTGGTCGGACTGGCCGAAGAGCTCGTGGCGCTGCCGCGGCGTCACCGCGGTCGGGTCTTCGAGCGTCGTCGCGCGGCGGTTGTCGACCGGGCACATCAGGATCGCCCAGCCCCCGGGCGCGAGCACGCGCTCGAACTCGCGCAGGGCGCGGCGGTCGTCGGCGACGTGCTCGAGCACGTGGTTGCAGATCAGGAACTCGAAGCTCGCGTCCTCGAAGGGCAGCTCCATCACGTCGAGCTCGACGTCGGCCAGCGGCGAGTCG
>DASTVL010000026.1:0-10275 GCA_035759115.1 Solirubrobacterales bacterium
CCATATGGACCTCTACGCACCGGCACGTCAGGCCAGGTAGGTGGGGAGGGGGATGTTGGGTTGGAGGCGCTCGTCGGGTTGGGGATCGCCCTTGGTCAGGCGGATCGGGACGGTGCCGGCCCAGACCGGCAGCTCGTAGTCCTCGGCGTCGTCGAGCGGGCCGCCGCTGCGCAGCTTGGCCGAGGCCTCGTCGATGCGGAGGCGCAGCACGCCGGTCGCCTTCAGCTCCTGTGCGGTCGGGGCGCGCACGTCCGCCCAGCGGCCCGGGATCAGCTTCTCGGTGAAGGCGCGTAGGGCGCGCTCCTTGCCCGCGTTTTCCGCGACGGGCTCGGGCTGCCCGAAGATCACGACCGAGCGGTAGTTGACCGAGTGGTGAACGGCCGAGCGGGCGAGCACGAGGCCGTCGAGCAGGGTCGCGGTGAGGCAGATCTCGGCCTGCTCGGCGCGACGAAGGGTCGGGCTCGCGGCCGAGCCGTGGATGTAGAGCCACTCGCCGTCACGGGCATGCAGGGTGGGGATCACGACCGGGTGGCCGGCCGGGGCGACCGTGCCGACATGGGAGACGATCGCCTCATCGAGGATCGCCTCGATAGTCGCGCGCTCGTAGGAGGCGCGCTTCGGCATCCGCGTCACTCTGGTTCTCGCCCTGTCCGCCATAGCCCAGCCCCTTCTTCACTCTCATCTGTTACAGTACAGATATAGCTACTGAACTGGCACAATACCGGATCAGCGGCGAGGGCGCGGCGGCGATCGCCGCCAGCATCGAGCGCGGGATCGAGAGCGGCGAGCTGCGCGCGGGAGCAGCGCTGCCGTCGGTGCGCTCGCTCGCGACCGAGCTCGGAGTCAGCCCGACTACGGTTTCCGCCGCCTTCCGCGACCTGCGCTCGCGCGGCCTCGTCGTCAGCCGCTCGCGCAGCCGCACCGTCGTCAGCTGGCAGCCGCCGGTCGCCGCGCCCTCGCTCGGCATCTCGGTTCCCCCCGGCGTGCGCGACCTGGCGAGCGGCAACCCCGACCCGGCGCTGCTCCCTGACCTGGCGCCGGCGCTGCAACGGATCGAGCCGCCGCGACAGCTCTACGGCGACGCCCCGGCCGATCCGCGGCTGCTCGAGCTCGTCGGCGCCGAGCTCGAGCGCGACGGCATCGACGCGGCCGAGCCGGCCGTCGTCAGCGGCGCGCTCGACGGAATCGAGCGCGCGCTTGAGGCGCGGCTGCGGTCCGGCGACGCGGTCGCGGTCGAAGACCCGGGCTTCGCCGGACTGCTCTACCTGCTGCGGGCGCTCGGCCTTGCCCTGCGGCCGGTCGCCGTCGACGACCGCGGCATGGTCCCGGAGGCGCTGGAGCAGGCGCTGGAGGCGGGGGTGGAGGCCGTCGTGCTCAACCCGCGCGGCCAGAACCCGACCGGCGCCTCGCTCGACCCCGAGCGCGCCGCCGCGCTGCGTGCCGTCCTCGACCGCCACCCGGATGCGATGGTGCTCGAGGACGACCATCTCGGCCCGATCGCCGGCGCGCCCCGCTTCACCCTCACCGCCGGCCGCAGCCGTTGGGCCGCCGCCCGCTCGCTCGCCAAGTCGCTCGGCCCCGACCTCCGCCTCGCCGTCCTGGCAGGCGACCCCCACACGATCAGCCGCGTCCGCGGCCGCCAGTCGGTCGGCCCGGGTTGGGTCAGCCACCTGCTGCAACGCACCGCGGCGGAGCTGATCGCGGACCGCAAAGTCGCCAAGTCGTTGGAGCGCGCGGCCAAGACCTACGCGGAGCGCCGCGAAGCTTTCATCGCCGCCCTGGCCGAGCAGGGCATCGAGGTCGAGGCGCGGAGCGGCCTAAACGTCTGGATCCCGGTCCCCGACGAGACCGCGGTCGTCCAGACCCTCCAAGCCGACGGCTGGGCAGCAATGCCCGGCGCCCCATTCCGGTTGAAATCTGGACCAGCGATTCGAGTCACTGTCAGCTCCCTAGACCAAAGCGAGGCGGGGTCCGTAGCGGTCGCAATCGCGCGGGCGCTGGAGCCGTCCCGCCGAACGCGTTCCGCGTAGTGCCTACGCCGGCACGTCGGCGGTCTCCACCGCCCGCCCTTCGTCCTGCCAAGTTCCAACCCCGCCGCGCGCCACATGAATCGTCTCGAACCCCTCCCGCTGCAGCACCGACGCGGCGAGGCCGCTGCGTTTGCCGCCCTTGCAGATCGTCGCCAGGGCGCGGTCGCGGGGCAGCTCGTCGAGCCGCCGCGGCAGCTCCCCATAGGGGATGTGCAGTGAGCCGGCGATATGGCTCTCGGCGTACTCGCCGGCGCCGCGCACGTCGAGCACGACCGGCGGGTCCTCGCCCTCGAGCAGCTCGGCGAGGCCGTCGGGCCCGATCGGCTCGATCCGCGCGACCGGTCGCTCCTCCGCCCGCCAGGCGCTCATCCCGCCGCCCAGAAAGCCGTGCACCTGCAGGCCGACCGCGGCGAGCAGCTCCGCCGCTTCGAGCTCGTTGCCGTCGGAGGCGGCGACGATCACGACCTCGCCCTCGGGTGGGACGACCTGCGCCACCTTGGTCGCGAAGCCGGTGTCGTAGGCGGAGGCGCTGATCGCGCCGGGGATGTGGGCCTCGTCGAACTGCTCGTTGGTGCGCGAGTCGACGGCGAAGGCGCCGGCCGCGATCGCTGCCTCGAAGCGGCGCGGGGTGAGCCGCGCCGGCGAGCCGATCGACTCGATCAGCTGCCCGCGGTTGAGGGCGACGATGTGCTCGACGTTGGGCGGCCGCGCGCCGATGCTGGCGACCGCGTCCTCGATGAACTCCGCTTCGTCGGCGATCCCGAGGGCGCGGTTGTGGCCGCGCTCGAAGCCGATCGTCGAGGAGGTCTTGAGCGAGATCCCGGAGCTGCCGCAGAGCGAGCCGCCGAGGTGGCCGGGCCAGACCTCGACCTCGTCGGGCAGGGTCAGCAGGCGCTCGTGCAGGGAGCGGAAGATGCCGGCGGCGCCGTCACGCGGCTCGATCGCCAGGTCGGGGCGGGCGACGTCGCCGACGAAGAGCGAGTCGCCGCTGAGCACCGCGACCGGGTCGCCGCTGCGCTCGCCGTCGCGCAGCAGGAACGAGGTGTGCTCGGGCCGGTGCCCGGGGGTGTGCAGCGCCTCGATCGAGACCTCCTCGCCCAGCGCCAGCGTCCAGCCGTCGTCGAAGGGCTCGTGCTCGTACTCGGCCTCGGCCAGGCGGTTGACGTGGATCGTCGCCCCGGTCGCGCGGGCGAGGCGGCCGTGGCCGCTGACGTGGTCGGCGTGGTTGTGCGTCTCCAGCACGTGCTCGATCCGCACCCCGTGCAGGCGGGCGAGGTTGAGGTAGGGGTCGACGTCCCACTGCGGGTCGATCACCGCGGCGACGCCCGCGCCCGAGTCGCCCACCAGGTAGGAGGCGCAGCCGAGGTCCTCGTGGATGATCTGCCTGAAAAGCATTTGAGCGAACGGGTAGCGTTCCCCGCTGAGGGTACCGGTCGAGGAAGGAGATCCATGGGCGCGGAAGAGGCAACGGGGCTGGAGCGGCGGCTGGGCGAGCTGCTCGAGGTCGAGCGCTTCGAGCCGCCGGCCGGGTTCGCCGCCGCAGCGCGGCTGAGCGACCCGGCGATCTACGCCGAGGCGGCAGCCGACCCGGAGGCGTGGTGGCTGCGCCAGGCGACCGAGCTGCTCGACTGGGAGCGGACGCCGAGCGAGGCGCTGGACGAGTCCGACCCGCCCTTCTACAAATGGTTCGCCGACGGCCGTCTCAACGTCTCCGCGAACTGCCTTGACCGCCACGTCGCCGCCGGGCTGGGCGAGCGCGTCGCCTACCACTGGCGCGGCGAGGAGGGCGAGCGGCGCGACGTCACCTACGCCGAGCTGCTCGCCGACACGCAGCGCTTCGCCAACGCCCTGCGCGAGCGCGGGGTCGAGCGGGGCGACGTGGTCGGGATCTACCTGCCGATGATCCCCCAGGTCGTCGTCGCGATGCTCGCCTGCGCGCGGATCGGCGCCGTCCACAACGTCGTCTTCGGCGGCTTCTCGGCCGAGGCCGTGCGCGAGCGGATGGAGTTCTCCGATGCGAAGGCGCTGGTCACCGTCGATGGCGCCCGGCGCAAGGGCAGGACGGCGCCGGTCAAGGCCCGGGTCGACGAGGTCATGGCCGAGGCCGGCTCGATCGAGACGATCTTCGTCGTCCGCCACACCGGTGAGGACTGCGAGATGCAGGACGGCCGCGACGTCTGGTTCGAGGCGGCGCTGGAGGCGGCCGATCCCGAGTGCCCGCCCGAGCCGCTCGGAGCCGAGGACCCGCTCTTCATCCTCTACACCTCCGGCTCGACCGCGAAGCCGAAGGGGATCCTGCACAGCGGCGGCGGCTACCTGACCGGCGCCGCCTGGACCCACCGCAATGTCTTCGACCTGCGCCCCGAGCGCGACGTCTACTGGTGCGCGGCCGACGTCGGCTGGGTCACCGGCCACTCCTACATCGTCTACGGCCCGCTCGCCAACGGCGCGACCAGCGTCATGTACGAGGGAGCGCCGGACTATCCGGCCAAGGACGTCTGGTGGGAGACGATCGAGCGCTACGGGGTGACGATCTTCTACACCGCGCCGACGGCGATCCGCGCCTGCATGAAGTGGGGGCCGGAGCATCCCGGGGCGCACGACCTGAGCTCGCTGCGGCTGCTCGGCTCGGTCGGCGAGCCGATCAACCCCAAGGCCTGGCTCTGGTACCGCGAGGTGGTCGGTGGCGGCCGTTGCCCGATCGTCGACACCTGGTGGCAGACGGAGACCGGCCAGATCATGATCTCGCCGTTGCCGGGGATCACGGCGACCAAGCCGGGCTCGGCGATGCAGGCGCTGCCGGGAATCGACGCCGCGGTCTTCGACGCCGAGGGCGAGCCGCTGGAGGAAGGGGAGGGGCTGCTCGTCCTGCGCCGGCCCTGGCCGGGCATGCTGCGCACGCTCTACCGCGAGCGCGAGCGCTTCGTCGAGACCTACTTCTCGCGCTTCGGGACCGGGACCTACCTGGTCGGCGACGCCGCCCGCAGCGACGAGGACGGCTGCCTCTGGGTGCTCGGCCGGATCGACGACGTCGTCAACGTCTCCGGCCACCGGCTCTCGACGGCCGAGGTCGAGTCGGCGATCGTCTCGCACCCGAAGGTCGCCGAGGCGGCCGTGATCGGCCAGAGCGACGACGACACCGGGCAGGCGATCTGCGCCTTCGTCACGCTCGAGGGCGACCACGAGGGCGACGACGCGATGGCCGCCGAGCTGAGCGAGCACGTCGCTGCGCGGATCGGCAAACTGGCGCGACCGAAGCGGGTGATCTGGTCCGGCGACCTGCCCAAGACCCGCTCGGGCAAGATCATGCGCCGGCTGCTGCGCGACATCGCCGAGGGCCGGGCGCTGGGCGACGTCACCACCCTGCGCGACCCCGACGTGATGAAGGAGCTGGAGGCGAAGTTCGCCGCCCGCGGCGACGAGGATTGAAGCTTTCTACCCCCTACAGGGGGGACAAAGCTTCAACTTGCGTCGGGATCGCTGTCGGCGAGGAAGCGCTGGGCGATCGAGCCGGTGAGCAGGGCGACGAAGGAGATGCCGACGAGGACGACGGCGACGGCGACGATCTGGCCGCCGGTCGTGGTCGGGTGGATCTCGGAGCCGAGCGTCGTCATCGAGGTGATCGCCCAGTAGATCCCCTCCCAGGCGTTGAGCTGCTGATTCTGCTTCTCGAAGCCGACGAAGAGGGCGCCGCCGGCGACCGCGGTGAGCGCCGCCAGCAGCGCCGCGTAGTGCAGGCCCTGCAGCGAGAGGACCTGGCGCGAGAGCTGCGCCAGCCGCAGCAGGCGCAGGAGACGGAGCAGGCGCAGGACGCGCAGTCCCTGCAGCCCGGGCGGCAGCACGGGCGGAGTGAAGACGACGATGATCAGGTCGAGCGGGTGGTGGCGCAGCCAGGCGCGGCGGTCGGGCACGACCGCGAGCATCACGACCAACTCGACCAGGAAGGCGACCCAGATCACCCAGTTGAGCGCCTGGGCGACACCCTCCAGCGCCCCACCCGGGTGCGACTCGTTGATCGCCACCGCCGGGATCGTCAGCGCCGAGGCGATCAGCATCGGCGTGCTGAACAGCTCCGCAACCCGCGTGCTGCGCGCGTCCATGCCCGGCTCGTGGTCCATCCGCGCCTACTTCGACGCGAGCTGCTGTGTGCCTACCGGCACAGACATGGCATGCGCTGTTTGAGACAATGTCGGTGTGCTGAGAGTCGACGAAAGACGTAAGTGAGCGCCGCTGTAAGGCGCAGCTTCGGCTCACTCTCGGTTCCCAACTACCGCCGTTACTTCATCGGCCAGCTGGTTTCGCTCTCGGGCAACTGGATGCAGATGGTCGCCGCGGTCTGGCTGGTGCTCAGCCTGACCGGCAGCGGCGTCGCCGTCGGCTTCGTCACCGCGCTGCAGTTCCTGCCGATGCTGCTCTTCGGCGCCTGGGGCGGGCTGCTCGCCGACCGCATCGACAAGCGCCGGCTTCTGATCGCGACCCAGGTGTTGATGGCGCTGCCGGCGATCGCGCTGCTCGCAGTCGCCGCCGCCGGCGTCGTCACCCCGGCGATGGTCTACGTCGCCGCCTTCGCCCGCGGCGCCGTGCTCGCGATCGACAACCCGACCCGGCAGAGCTTCGTGATCGAGCTGGTCGGCGCCGAGCGCGTCGTCAACGCGGTCAGCCTCAACAGCGTGCTGGTGCAGACCGCGCGGGTGCTCGGCCCGGCTCTGGCCGGGATCATGATCGCGACGGTCGGCGTCGTCCCCTGCTTCGCGCTCAACACGCTGACCTTCGTCGCGATGGTCGTCGCCCTGCTGGCGATGGACCCGGCGCAGCTGCAGACGCCGCCGGTGGCGAAGCGCGAGCGCGGCGCGATCCGCGCCGGCCTGCGCTACGTGCGGGCGACGCCGGAGCTGGCGGTGCCGCTGGCGCTGATGGCCCTGGTCGGCACCTTCGGCTTCAACTTCCAGGTCGTGCTGCCGCTGCTGGCGACCTTCAGCTTCGAGGGCGGGGCCGGCGCCTACGCCGCGCTGGTCACGGCGATGGGGGTCGGCTCGGTCGCAGGGGCGCTGGTCACCGGCGCCCGCGGGCGCACCGGCCCGCGCCTGATCGCCGCCGCGGCGCTGGCCTTCGGCGGCACGGCCCTGTTCGCCGCGGCGATGCCGACGCTCGCCTTCGAGGTGGTGGCCCTGGTCGGGCTCGGCGCCGCCGCCGTCACCTTCGCCGCCGCCGTCAACTCGACCCTGCAGCTCGCCGTCTCGCCCGACATGCGCGGCCGCGTGATGGCCCTCTACTCGGTCGTCTTCATCGGCACCACCCCGATCGGCGGCCCGCTCGCCGGCTGGCTGGCGGAAACCTACGACCCGCGCGTGGCTCTTCTACTTGCCGCCGCCTCGGGCCTGCTCGCGGCCTGGGCGGCGCGCGCCTCCTTCGCCCGAATCGACCGGACGAAGGAGGACGTGCCCGTGGTTCAGCCGGTGTAGCCGGCCGATTCGAGGTATTCGGCCGCGACCTCCGCCGCCGGTTCTTTTTCGAGTTCGACCCGTGCGTCGAGCTCCTGCATCACTTTCAGCGTCAGGCCTTCCTGCACCTGCGTGATCGTCGCTTCGTAGTCGGGCCCGGCTTCTTCGACCACCTCGGGCGTCGTCACCCAGATCACGTTGCCGGCCGGGAAGACTTCCTTGTCGTCTTCGAGGATCACGTACTTGTCTTCTTCGGCCGCCAGCTGCGCGTCGGTGGTGAAGAGGATCGAGAGATCGGCCTGGTTGTTGTCGAGCACGGTGTAGCGCAGGCCGATGTCGACGGGGACGAATTTCTTGAATTTGAGGTCGTAATACTGTTCGAGCCCGGCCAGGCAGTCGATCCGCTGGCGGCACTCGGGCGACCCGTAGAGGGTCATTTCCTGCGACTGGCCTTCGAGGTCGGAGACCGTCTCCAGGTCGCGTTCTTCGGCCGTCTTCTTCAGCGTGCCGACGGCGTTGGCGCTGGCGAACGGGGTCGGCGGGAAGGCGGTCAGGCCTTCTTCCTCGAAGTCGGCTTTCGCCTCTTCGTAGGCCTCGGTCGCGTCGGCGGGCACTTTCTCCGGATCGACTTCGAAGAACGAGGTCAGCGCCGTGCTCGCGTACTCGGGGTAGCCGGAGATCTGCCCCGATTTGACCGCCTCGCGGGCGACGGTTTCCGAGCCGAGGTTGAGCCGTTTCTTCACCTCGTAGCCGGCCGCTTCCAGCGCCTGCGCGTAGACCTCGCCGAGCACGATCTGTTCGGTGAAGTTCTTCGAGCCGACGGTGAGGGTCACGTCGCCGTTTTCGGGATTCGAGACGATCGCGCCGGCGCCGCCTTCCTCGCCGGCGGTGGTGCCCTCGTCGTCGTCGCCACAGGCGGCTACGCCGAGGCTGAGCAGGAGCGTGAGCAGCAGCGCTGCCGCCGCCCGCATTCGGTTGGACGTGTTTCTCACGGGTGGTTCCTCTCTGTCGGGTGCATTGCGAGATGCGTTCAGGGTCAAGCGATGCTCACCTTCAGCCCCTTCGAGGTCAGGGCACGCTGCAGGCCGGCGAGCGAGAGCTCCAGCGCGAGCGCCAGCAGGGCGACCAGGATCGCCCCGGCCAGCACGCCGTCGTCGCCGTAGACGTTGCGGTTGATGATGAAGTCGCCGAGCGTGAGCACGCCGGCCAGCGGCGCGATCGTCGCCGTCGCGACGATGTTGATCGTCGCCCCGCGCACGCCGGTCATCAGCGTCGGCACCGCCAGCGGCAGCTCGACCTTGCGCAGCACTTCGAGCTCGCTCATGCCCATCCCGCGGGCGGCGTCGACGCTGGCGCGGTCGACCTGGCGGACGCCGACGAAGGCGTTGGTGAGGATCGGCGGGATGCCGAGGATCGCCAGCGCGATCGTCACGTTGAGCAGGCCGACCCCGATCGCCGCCGCCATGAAGGCGATCAGGGCGAGCTCGGGGATCGCCCGGCCGGCGTTGCCGAGCCCGACCGCGAGCAGTTCCCCGGTGCCGCGATGGCCGAGGTAGAGGCCGATCGGCAGCGCCACGGCGAGCGCCAGCGCCAGCGCCAGGAAGGTCACTTCGAGCTGGGTCAGGGTCAGCTCGACCACCTGTTCGAGCCCGCCGACCGTCTTGCCGCCGGTGACGCTCGAGCTCTGCGGCGTGAAGATGAATTCGACCGCGCCCTGGAAGGAGGCGAGCGGCGGGGCGGCGAGGGCGAGCGCCGCGCTCACTGCGCCGCCGCCCTCCGCCACGGCGTCGCCCGCCGCTGGGCGAGCAGCAGGATCGCGTCGAAGGCGACCGCGATCGCCATCGCCAGCCCGCCGGCGATGATGATGTTGGTCTTGAAGGTGATGAACTCGTAGATCGGCTCGCCGAGCCCGCCGGCGCCGATGAAGAAGGCGAGCGTCGCCAGCGCCACGGTGCTGACCGTGGCGATGCGCAGCCCGGCGACGATCTCCGGCGTCGCCAGCGGCAGCTCGACCCGCCAGAGGATCTGGCGCTCGGTCAGGCCCATGCCGCGGGCGGCGTCCTTTACCGAGGGCGAGACGTTGGCCAGCCCGGTCATCGTGTTGCGGTAGATGATCTGCAGCGTGTAGGCGCTCAGCGCGATCACCGCCGAGTCGCGGCCGAAGCCGGTGATCGGCAGCAGCAGGAAGAAGAAGGCGATGCTGGGGATCGTGTAGAGCACGCCGGTGGCGCCGAGCAGCGGCGGGCGCAGCCAGGCGTTGCGGTGGGCCAGCAGCGAGAGCGCGAAGGCGATCGCGAAGCCGACCACGACCGAGATCGCGACCAGTTCGACGTGCTCGATCGCGGGCGTGACGTACTCGCCGATGTTGTCCCTGGCCCAGCCGAAGCAGAACAGCGCGTCGGTCGCCTGGCAGGGCCGGGTGTCGGCCGAGCGTTCGCGGAAGAAGCCCTCGCCGACTTCGCCCGCGGCGGCCAGCGGCAGCGCCGCCGCGGCGGCGCTCACTGCGGCCGCTCCACGGCGCCGTGCTCCTCGCTCTTCGCCGCCGGCGAGCCGAGGAACTCGGAGATGATCTCGACCGAGAGCACGCCGTCGATGCGGCCGCGGCGGTCGGCCACGGCGGCGTACTGGGCCTCGCCCTGGAGCAGGTCGGCGAGCGCGTCGCGCATCACGTCGTCGCGGTCGAGCAGCGGGCCGAGCGGCGAGTCCGGCTTCGACGGCACGGTCTCGGCGCCGAGGTCGCGCTCGGAGAGCCAGCCCAGCGGCCGCCGCTCGGAGTCGACCAGCAGCGGGTAGGGGACCTCGGC
>DASTVL010000027.1:0-2452 GCA_035759115.1 Solirubrobacterales bacterium
GCCTCGGCCGGACAGGCACAGGACATCGAAGCCGTCCCCGCCGCCGTTCTCCAGCAGCCAGGCGATCGCGTGCGAGGACTCGAGCGCCGGGATGATCCCCTCCAACCGGCAGAGCTCGGCGAAGGCGGCCAGCGCCGCCGCGTCGGTGACGGCGGTGTAGCGGGCGCGGCCGCTGTCGCGCAGGTGCGCGTGCTCGGGCCCTACCCCGGGATAGTCGAGGCCGGCCGAGACCGAGTGCGCCTCGAGGATCTGTCCCTCCTCGTCGGCGATCACCGAGGAGAGCGAGCCGTGCAGGACGCCGGTGCCGCCGGCGCCGAGCGAGGCGCCGTGGCGGCCGCTCTCGAGGCCCTCCCCCGCCGCCTCGACCCCGATCAGCTCGACCTCGGAGTCGGCGATGAAGGGGGTGAAGATGCCGATCGAGTTGGAGCCGCCGCCGACGCAGGCGATCACGCGCGCGGGCAGCGCGCCCTCCTCGGCGGCGAGGGCCTGCTCGCGCGCCTCCTCGCCGATCACGCGCTGCAGGTCGCGGACCAGGGCCGGGAAGGGCGCCGGACCGACGGCGGAGCCGATCACGTAATGGGTCGTCTCGACGTTGGCGACCCAGTCGCGGATCGCCGCGCTGACCGCCTCCTTGAGCGTTCGCGCGCCCGCCTCGACGGCCTCGACGCGACCGCCGAGCAGGCCCATCCGCTCGACGTTGGGCTTCTGGCGGCGCATGTCCTCGGTGCCCATGTAGACCACGCATTCCAGCCCCAGCAGGGCGCAGGCGGTGGCGGTCCCGACGCCGTGCTGGCCGGCGCCGGTCTCGGCGATGATCCGCGGCTTGCCCATCCGCTGCGCCAGCAGGACCTGGCCGACCGCGTTGTTGATCTTGTGCGCGCCGGTGTGGGCGAGGTCCTCGCGCTTCAGGTAGACCCGCCGCCCCGCCCGCTCGGAGAGCCGCTCGGCCAGGTACAGCGGCGTCGGCCGGCCGATGAAGTCGCGGCGCAGCGAGGCGAGCCGCACGCGGAAGTCCTCGTCGCCGCTCGCCCGCTCCCAGGCCTCGCTCAACTCGTCCAGGGCCGGGATCAGGGTCTCGGGGACGTAGCGGCCACCGTAGGGGCCGAATCGCTCTTCGACGGTCGTCATCCCGAGGTAACGCTAGCGCCCTGCGCGGCCTCGAAGAAGGCGGTCATCGCGGCGTGGTCCTTGCGGCCCGGCTCGGCCTCGACCCCGCTGGCGACGTCGACCGCGTAGGGGCGAGTGACCGCGATCGCCTCGGCGACGTTCTCCGGCCGCAGCCCGCCGGCGAGGATCGCCGGCACCTTCGAGCGCCGCTCGGCCAGCAGCCCCCAGTCGAAGCTTTCGCCGCTGCCGCCCCAGAGCCCCTTCGCGCCCTTGTCGAAGAGGTGGAAGTCGGTTCGGAAGGCCTCCGCCCCGTGCACGTCGGCACCGCTCGACACGTGCACGGCCTTGATCACCTTCACGCCCGTTTTCCGCGCCACCTCAGCGCAGAACGCCTGGCCCTCGTTCCCATTCAGCTGCACCATCGTCAGCCCCTCGTCCTCGACCGCCTTCGCCACCTCGCCGAGCTCGGGATTGACGAACACCCCGACGAGCTCGCACTTGCGCCGGAAGGCGGCTGCGATCCGCACGGCCTCGGCCGCCTCGACCGCCCGCGGGCTCTCGGCGAAATGGATCAGCCCAACAGCCCATGCACCCAACCTCACGGCCTCGGCCGCGTCATCCAAATTAGTGATCCCACAGATCTTCACGCGCATGTCCACCAGAGTACGCCAGCTACCGCGACGGCAGCCCGGGCGGGTGGCGCGTGGCGACAGGACCCGCCCGCCGCTAGCGCGAGGGCACTTCTTCGGCCGAGTCCGGCCGCACGCCGAGCTTGACGGCGATCTTCTTCGTCTTGCCGTCGCGATCGACCGTCAGCTCCATCTTCTCGCCCGGCGAGGCGGCGTTGACGGCGTTGATCACCTCTTCCATCCCGCTCACCTCCTCGCCGTTCACCGCTGTGATCACGTCGCCGCCGAGCTTGAAGCTGGCGCCTTCGATCGTCGCCGAGGTGTCGCCGCCCTTGATCCCGGCCTCGTCGGCCGGGCCGCCCTTGACGACTTCGTTGACCAGTACGCCTTCCTCCTCGGAGATCTTCAGCGCCTTCGCCACATCGGGCGTCAGTTCGCCGCCGGTGATCCCGAGGTAGGCGTGCTTGACCTCGCCGTTCTCCTTCAGCTGGCGGACGACTTCGCGCGCCGTGTTGATCGGCACCGCGAAGCCGATGCCGACATTGCCGCCGCTGGTGCCGCCGGTCTGGATCTGGGAGTTGATCCCGATCACGCTGCCGGAGGAGTCGATCAGCGGCCCGCCGGAGTTGCCGGGGTTGATCGCCGCGTCGGTCTGGATCACGTGCGAGATCGAGAAGCCGTTGGGCGCCTGGATCTGGCGCTGGATCGCCGAGACG
>DASTVL010000028.1:0-2183 GCA_035759115.1 Solirubrobacterales bacterium
CCTGCTGATCGGGCAGCCCTATTGCGGCAGCTTCGGCGGCCAGCCCGGCCTGGGTCGGCCGCCATTACTTGGCCTGCTCCGCCGCCCGGGGCCGGGCCTGAGTTTGCGGTCAGTGGGGATATTTGGGCTGCTCGGGCGGGCACGGGGCATTGATTTCGTTGCCTTTTTTCCGCCGAAGATGGGCTTCAGGCGCCCCAATCTGTAGGCAAACGAATTCTCACTTTTCGTTCGACCTGGAGCGCCAGACACGCTATAGGCGTGGGCATGTACCTTCGGACCACCCAGCGCCGGAACAAAGACGGCTCGATCGTTCGCTACTACGCGCTCGCCGAGAACGTCCGCCATCCCCAGAAGGGCCACGTCGAGGCCAAGGTGGTGCACAGCTTCGGCCGCGCCGATCGCCTCGACCGCGCCGCGCTGGAGCGACTGGTGCGCAGCATCCGCCGGGTGCTCGATGGCGACGGCAGCACGCCCGCGGCCGACGCCACCGGTCGTGAACCGGCGATCGAGATCGAGGCGAGCTTCGATCTCGGCGTGGTCCACGTGGCGACAGCGCTGTGGACCCGGCTCGGCATCGGCCAAGCGATCGCCGCACGGTTGGCGGCCGACGAGCGACGTGCACCGCATGAGGCGGCGTTGCTGGCGATGATCACGCAACGCCTCGCCCGGCCAGGCTCCAAGCTCGGCTGCCATGCGCGCTGGCTCGATCGCGTCTGGCTGCCCGCGGCCAGGGATCTTGCCCTCGGCCAGCTCTACCGCGCGCTCGACATCCTGGCCGAGCACGGCGATGCGATCGAGCAGGAGGTGTTCTGGCACGGCGTCGATCTGTTCAAGCTCGACGTCGACCTGGTCTTCTACGACGCCACCACCGCTTGGTTCGAATGCGATGACGAGGACGTCGTGCCCGAGAGCTGGCAGGGGCTGACCTTCGCGCCCTTGCGGAAACGTGGGCACTCCAAGGAGGGCCGGGACAACGATCCCCAGGTGATCATCGCGCTGGCGGTGACCCGGGACGGCATGCCGGTGCGCTCGTGGGTTCTGCCGGGCGACACCGCCGACGTCTCGACGGTAGAGCGGATCAAGCAGGACCTCCGCCAGATGCGTCTTGGCCGGGCGCTGTTCGTCGGCGATGCCGGGCTCTACGCCAAGGCCAACCTCGCCGAGCTCAGCCGGGGCGCGGGCCGCTACATCCTGGCGACGCCGATCGGCCGAGTGAAGGAGATCAAGGAGGAGGTTCTCAGCCGCCCCGGGCGCTACGCCCTGATCACCCCGAACCTCCGCGCCAAGGAGGTGATCGTCGGCGAGGGTGAGCGGCGCCGGCGCTACATCCTCTGCCTGAACCCTGAGGAGGCCGCCCGGGAGAAGCGCCATCGCGATGAGATCCTCGACCTTGTGCGGCTCGAGCTCGATCATCTCGCCAGCGATCATCCCAAGGCGGCGTGCCGGCTCGTCGCCTCCAAGCGCTTCGGCCCGTACCTGTCGCTCGACGCCGAGGGCCGGCCCTTCATCGACCGGGCCAAGGTCCGTCGGGCCGAGCAGCTCGACGGCAAGTTCGTGCTCACCACCAACGACGACACGCTCTCGGCCGCCGACCTCGCGCTCGGCTACAAAGGGATGTGGATCATCGAAGCCTGCTTCCGCAGGCTCAAGACGACCGGCCTCGGCATTCGCCCGATGTTCCATTGGACGCCGCGGCGGATCGTGGCGCACGTCAAGCTTTGCGTGCTCGCGCTGATGATCCAGCGGGCGGCCGAGATCGCGACCGGGACGCCGTGGTCGCAGCTCGTGCACGTCCTCGAGCGCCTGAAAGCCGTCCGCTACACTGCCGAGGGCGAGACCATTGTGCAGGCCAGCCGGATCACGCCCGAGGTTGCGACGATCCTGAAAAAGCTCGAGATCTCAACGCCCAAGCCAATCCTCGCGGTCGGCTGACCCCGCCCATAGGCTTCCAGGCGGTAGGCACACGCCTTCGGGCCGCCCCCAACAACGCCCTGAAATCACACCACGATTCCAGCCCGCTCACCACAGACCGCAAACTCGGGCCAGCGTTCGCCGCCGGCTTCGATGATCCCGTCCGCCTCCTCAAGGGATTTCAGGGCGTTCTCGTATTCTCCCTTCCGGGTCTGACCCTCGGCGAGTCTCGCGAGAGCGAGCGTGCTGTTCGCCAACATGGGCACCGCCCT
>DASTVL010000029.1:0-19225 GCA_035759115.1 Solirubrobacterales bacterium
GGGCGGATGCCGAGCTTGTCGAGCAGGCCGCCCGTGCGGCGGGTGTCCTCGCAGGCGATGTAGTCGGCGGCGACGAGGGCGTCGCGGACGCGGATCGTGATGTCGTCGAGGTTGCCGATCGGGGTCGGGCAGACGAGCAGCAAGCCCGGCATCAGCCCCGCGCCTTTTCCAGCTCGATCCGCGCCATCGCGGCGGCGCCGATCATGCCGGCGTCCTCGCCCAGCTCGGCCTCGACAACCGGCGTGCGGTTCATCGGCCGCAGCGCCCGCGCTTCCAGCTCACGCCGGGCCGGACCGAGCAGCAGGTCGCCGGCGGCGATCACGCCGCCGCCGATCACGATCACTTCCGGCTCGAAGATGTTGGCGTAGCTGGCAAGAGCGACGCCGAGACGGCCGCCGACCAGGTCGAAGACCTCGATCGCGGCCTCGTCGCCCTGCTGTGCGGCGACGGTGACCGCCTTGCCGTCGACCGCCGCCCCTTCGGCGAGCAGCCTGCCGAGCGCCGACTCCGGCTTGCCTTCGGCCGCCGCCAGCCCTTCGCGGCCGAGCGCGGTGCCAGAGGCCAAGGCCTCGACGCAGCCACGGTTGGGACAGCTGCCCTGACAACCGGGGCCATCCATCTGGATCGCCATGTGGCCGAGCTCGGCCCCGGCCCCGGTCGAGCCGCGGTAGATCTCGCCGCCGAGGATCAGGCCGCCGCCGATTCCGGTCCCGATCGTCAGCATCACCGCGTTCTCGGTCCCGCGAGCGGCGCCGAAGCGGTGCTCGGCCAGCGCCGCGACGTTGGCGTCGTTGTCGAGGAAGGCCGGCAGGCCGGTGCGCTCGGCGACCAGGTCGCGCAGCGGCAGTTCCTCGATCGGCAAGTTGACCGCCGCCAGCGCCAGGCCGTTGTCGCGGTCGATCGTCGCCGGCACGCCCATCCCGATCGCCTCGACGCCGGGGCGCTCGGTCCGTGCCTCGCCGATCTCGCGTAGGAGCAGCTCGACCAGCTCGTCCTGGCTCTCGCCGGCCGAGCGCTCGCGGCTCTCCCAGGCGGTCTTCGAGTCGCCGTCGAGGACGCCGAGCAGCATCTTCGTGCCGCCCAGGTCGACGCCTATCGCCTCCGGCCGGCTCACCGAGTGGCGCTGCTGGTTGCGCGGACGACCGCGGACATCGGCATGATTCCGGAGTCTTTCATGGGCAACGACGACGAGCAGCGGCCGCAAGGTCCGCCCGAGTACAAGGTCTACCGCGCCCGCCGGGGTCTCTTCTCGCGCTTCCGCAAGCCCGACCTCTCCGGCCTGCGGGACCGCGACTGGCGCGCGCCGAAGCTGCCCAAGCGGCCTGACCGCCCCGGGCGCGAACGGGGGCCGCGGCCAGCGCGTCCCGGCCTGCGCCGGGCGCTGAAATGGGTCGGCATCGCGGCCGGCGCCTGGATCCTGCTCAGCTTCCTCGCCTTCGCCGTCTCCGCCCAACTGCAGTCGTTCAAGCTCTCCGGCGACGCCAAGTCGACGCTGCACGGCAACCCGCTGCTGCTCTTCGATCCGCAGACGATCCTCGTGATGGGAACCGACGCGCGCCCGCCCGACAGCAAGGAGCCCGTCGGCGTGCCCTCGGAGGAGTGCTTCGAGCAGCAGGCGCACGGCGACGCGCCGCACGGGGAATGCTCGTTCGGCGAATTCCGCGCCGACACGCTGATGCTGATCCGCGCCGGCGCCGGCGCCTTCCGCAAACTCTCGGTCCCGCGCGACTCCTACGCCGAAATCCCCGGCCAGAGCCCGCAGGAGCTCAACGGCGCCTTCGCCTTCGGCGGCGCCGGGGCGCAGGTCGAAGCGGTCGAGGGCTTCCTCGACATCGAGGTCGACCACGTCGCGATCGTCGACTTCACCGGCTTCGAAGACCTGATCGACGCCGTCGGCGGCGTCGTCGTCGACGTGCCGCAGAAGCTCTGCGCCAACATCTCCGGCGGCGCCGGCGGCGGCCAGGGCGGCGGCACGCTGCGGCTGGGCAAGGGCGAGAACACGCTCGACGGCGAAAAGGCGCTGATCTACTCGCGCATCCGCAAGCCGAGCGAATGCCCCGGCCCGGGCAGGAGCGCCTTCACGCTCGGCTACGACGACTTCGACCGCGCCGCCGCCCAGCAGGCGGTGATCGCCGGGATCAAGGACCGCCTCACCGATCCGCTGCGCCTCCCCTATAACTTCGTCAAGGGACCGATCATCGGCTGGGACGCGCCCAAGGCCTTTGTCAGCGACATGGGCTTGCTGACGATGCCGCAGCTGATCCTCGCCGCCGGGATCGGCGGCGACAGCAAGGCGGACGTCCTCTGCCAAGGCGCCAACTCGGGGTGCTCGGAAGGACCGGGGGGATCGATCGAAGTGCCGGACTCGGAGCGCCGCCGTGCCGTGAAGAAACTGCTGGGCGAATAGAACTTCTGACGCCTTTATGACCCTATGGGGTCCAAAAGGCGTCAGTCCGCCGACGCGGCGGCGGGCTTCGAGTCGCCCGACTTCGAGTCCGGCTTGGAATCGCCGGCCTTGCCCGAGTCCTTCGAGCCCTCCGACGAGCCGCTCTCGGATGAGCCGGAGTCGGAGGAGCCGTTGGCGCCGGTCTTCTTCTTTGCGTAGTCGGTGTTGTGGAAGCCGGAGCCCTTGAAGTGGATCGCCACGGGGTGCAGGACGCGCTCGGCGGGGGCGCCGCACTCCTGGCACTCGGTGAGCGGATCGTCGGCCATGCGCTGCAGCACGTCGAAGACATGGCCCTTGGCGCATTTGTACTCGTAGATCGGCATGACGGTGGGCGATTATCGCAGCCGATACGGTTCCGGCCATGGCAACGGCCGGGGAGAGCGCCCGCAACGAGGAGACGACGATGGAGGAGATCGTCGCGCTGTGCAAGCGGCGCGGCTTCGTCTTCCCCTCTTCGGAGATCTACGGCGGGCTCGGCTCGACCTACGACTACGGCCATTACGGGGTGCTGCTGAAGAACAACGTCAAGGCCGAGTGGTGGCGGGCGATGCTGCAGCAGCGCGATGACATCGTCGCGCTCGACTCGGCGATCCTCCAGCACCCGCGGGTCTGGGAGGCCTCGGGCCACCTCGACGGCTTCACCGACCCGCTCGTGCAGTGCTTGGGCAAGTGCAAGCGGCGCTGGCGCGAGGACCATCTGCGCGAGGCGGTCGAAGCCGAGGGCGGCAACCCCGAGGCGGAGCTGCACTGCCCGGAGTGCGGCGGCGAGCTGTCGGAGCCGCGCCAGTTCAACCTGATGTTCGAGACCCACATCGGCCCGGTCGCGGGCGAGGGCTCGGAGGTCTACCTGCGGCCGGAGACCGCACAGGGCATCTTCATCAACTTCAAGAACGTGCTCGGCTTCGCCCGCAAGAAGCCGCCTTTCGGCATCGCCCAGATCGGCAAGTCGTTCCGCAACGAGATCACGCCGGGCAACTTCATCTTCCGCACGCGCGAGTTCGAGCAGATGGAGATGGAGTTCTTCGTACCGCCGGCGGAAGCCGAGAAGTGGCACCGCGCCTGGATGGAGGAGCGCGAGCGCTGGTACACCGAGCTCGGCCTGCGGCCGCAGATGCTGCGCGTGCGCCCGCACGGCGAGGACGAGCTCTCGCACTACTCCTCGGCGACGAGCGACATCGAGTACCTGTTCCCGATCGGCTGGTCGGAGCTCGAGGGGATCGCCAACCGCGGCGACTTCGACCTGACCCAGCACGCTGAGTTCAGCGGCGAGAAGCTCGAGTACTTCGACCAGCAGACCAAAGAGCGCTACGTGCCGCACGTGATCGAGCCCGCGGCGGGCGCCGACCGGGCGACGCTCGCCTTCCTCGTCGATGCCTACGAGGTCGAGGAGGTCGAGGGCCGCGAGCGCACCGTGCTGCGCCTCCACCCCCGGCTCGCCCCGGTCAAGGTCGCCGTGCTGCCGCTCGTCTCCAAGCAGGGCATGCCCGAAAAGGCGCGCGCGCTCTTCGAGCAGATCCGCCGCCGCGTCCCGGCCGAGTTCGACGAGGGCGGCTCGATCGGCAAGCGCTACCGCCGCCAGGACGAGATCGGCACCCCCTGGGGCGTCACCGTCGACCACCAGACGATGGAAGACGACACCGTGACCCTGCGCGACCGCGACTCGCTGGAGCAGACCCGAGTCCCGATCGACGGCCTCGTCGACGACCTGGCCACCCGCCTAGCCCAGCCCTGGCAGAGCCCGAAGCTGAGCTGAGCGTCAGGAGACGCGCTGCGCTTCCGCTTCCTCTCGCCGCAGCTGGGCGATGAGCTGCTGGTAGTCCTCATCGCCCTCGTCCGCCAAACGCGAGAGTTCCCGCCAAAGATCGCTGTCCCAATCGATCGGCGTATGCACGTGCTCTCGTTCTCCGACCAAGCAATGTCGGCAGAGGTCCGTATCGTCGTCGGCCCGGAACCACTCATGGTCTCCGCAGTCGTTAGGCCCGGCGGGGAAGAACGCTGCCAGCTTCCACGGCAGACGACCCCGGAGCCAGGTCCGCCATCTATAGCGCGGTGGTCGCGACATGTTTTGAGTGTAGAACTTCATCGTTCCCTCAGTTGCTTTCGCGTTTCTGCCGATTGCGGAGCTTGAGCCGCTGCTCCTCTGCCTGCGCCTTGCGGCGCTGGGACGGCGGCAGTGTCCGGTCGCGCGCCATCCGCGCGATCCGCTCCGGGCTCGCATCGATGAACCCTGATATAGGTGCTGCACATCTCGGCGCGGTACTCGAGATCGTCGCGGCGGCCGTGGAAGCGGTAGACGATCGCCGCGGCGTCGGGGCCGAGCGGCAAAAGGCGCTCATCGTCGATCGAGAAATGCTCCCAGCCGGGCGATGCGTCGATCGCAGCGGCCGCACCCTCGCGGTCGAGCACATGTCCGGGCACGATCACGATCGCGTCCGCGCGCAGCCATCGCCGGTAGGCGGCGCCGTCCCCCGCCGCCAGCTCGCTCTCTATCTCCAGCAGGACATCCAAGCTCGACACTCTCGGCAGCTACCCGGCGCTCGACTCCCGCTAACGGAAGGCGGGCTGAATGCAAATCACTCAGTACATTGAGTAAAATCACTCAGTGTCGTGAGCAAATTGCAGAGCTACAGGCGACCGATCCTCGGGCTGCTTGCCGAGCGGCTGACGGAGGATGCTGCTCGGATCCAGGTGATCGGCGGGCCGCGACAGGTCGGAAAGACGACCGTCGTGCGGCAGGCGTTGCGGCTGCTGGAGCAGCCGAGCCACTATGCCAGCGCCGACGATCCCGCCCTCCGGGACGCCGCCTGGCTGGAGGCGCAGTGGGAAGAGGGGCGACGCCTCGCTCGAGATCGCCGCGGCGGCGCGATCCTGGCGGTTGACGAGATTCAGAAGGTCTCGGGCTGGGCCGAGGCGGTCAAGCGACTCTGGGATGAGGACCGGCAGACCGAGCAGCCACTGCGAGTCGTCCTGCTCGGCTCCGCGGCGCTGCTCGTCCAGCGCGGGCTCAGCGAGAGCCTGACCGGGCGGTTCGAGCTGATCCGCGCGCCACACTGGTCCTTCGGCGAAATGCGCGACGCCTTTGGCTTAAGCCTCGACGAGTTCATCCACTTCGGCGGCTATCCCGGCGCCGCCGGCCTGATCGAAGACGAGCGGCGCTGGGCCGCCTACGTGCTCGACTCGATCGTCGAGACGACGATCTCCCGCGACCTTCTGCTGCTGACCCGAGTCGACAAGCCCGCCCTGCTGCGCAGCCTTTTTCGGCTCGTCTGCGACTACTCGGCGCAGATCGTCTCCTACCAGAAGCTGACCGGGCAACTGCAGGACGCCGGCAACACGACCACGCTCGCCCACTATCTCGACCTGCTCGCCGCCGCTGGGCTCGCCGTCGGGCTCGAGAAGTACGCGAGGGGAAAGGTGCGGCAACGGCGGTCCACTCCCAAGCTGCTGGCGCTCGACACCGCGCTCGTCTCCGCGATCTCGGGACAGACCTTCGCCGAGTCCCGTGCCGACAGCGAGCACTGGGGGCGGCTGGTGGAGACCGCGATCGGCGCCCATCTGCTCGCCACCCGGGACCCGCGCGCTCAGATCCTCTACTGGCGTCACCGCGGCAAGGAGGTCGACTTCGTCGTCGAGCGCGGCAAGCAGCTGACCGCGATCGAGGTGAAGAGCGGTCGCCGTCGCGACGGCCTGCCGGGAATGAGCGCGTTCGAGCAGGCGCATGGGCCGGCGCGCAAGCTGCTCGTCGGTGGCGACGGCACCCCGCTCGATGCCATGCTTGGCGCATGAAGTCCAGCCTGTTTCGGGATCGGGATTTCCGGCTGGTCGCCGGGTCGGTCGGGCTGTCGGCGCTCGGGGACTGGGTGGCGATCGTGGCGCTGGGGCTGCACGTCAAGGACCTCACCGATTCGGGGTTCGCGGTGGCGGCGCTCTGGGTCTGCCTGTTCGGCCCCTCGGTGCTGGTCGCGGGCTGGGTCGGGATGCTGGTCGACCGGATCGAGGCGACGCGGCTGCTCGCCGTGGTCTCGACGGTCGGCGCCGTCGCCGCCGTGGCCGTCGCCTTCAGCGACGCGCTGGCGCCGGTGCTGATCCTCACCACGGCGCTCGGCGTCGTCTTCGCCACCTCCTCCCCGGCCGAGTTCTCGCTGGTCCCGCCGCTCGCCGGCGAGGACCGGATTCAGGAGGCCAACGGGCACATCGAGACCGCCCGCTACGTCGGCTTCGGCGTCGGCCCGCTGCTCGGCGGCCTGCTCTTCGCCGTCGGCGGCCTCGAGCTGGCGATGCTGGTCGACGCGGCCACCTTCGCCGCGGTCGCCGTCGCCGCCCTAGCCCTGCGTGTGCGCCGCGACCCGGCCGCGCCGGGCGAGACCGAGCAGGCGCCGCGCGCCCGCGACGGCATCGCCTTCCTCTTTCGCGACCGGCTGCTCTCGCTGGCGATGACCGTCGCCTTCGTCTCGCTGCTGTTCATGTCGGCGGTCTGGGTCGGCGAGCTCTTCTTCGTCGAGGACGTGCTCGGCCGCGGCGAAATCTCCTACGGCGCCTGGCTCTCGGTCTGGACCCTCGGCATGGCGGTCGGGGCGATGCTGCTCTCGCGCCGCGTCGCCGCCGCCGCTGTCGCCGCTGTCGGGCTGGTCGCCGCGACGATCCAGGGCGCCGCCCTCGCCCTGCCGGCGATCTGGCTCAGCTTCGCCTTCCTGCTCGTCTGCGGCCTGATCGGCGGCCTCGGCCACGGGGTCAAGAACGTGATGTTCCGCAGCCTGATCCACGTGCGCGTGCCCGACCACCTGCACGGCCGCGCCTTCGCCGCCTACAACGGCATCCGCAACACCGCCGAGCTCGGCGCCTTCGCCGCCGGCGGCCTGCTGGTGGCGACGATCGGCGCCCGCGGCACGCTCGCCTACGCCGGCGGCCTCTCCGCCCTGGCCGGCCTCGCCGGCGTGATCGCGCTGCTGCGCATGTACCGCGGCTGGGTCCCGACCGGCCCGGTCGGCCCGCCTACCCCAGAAGGAAGCGAGTGACGTCGGCGGCGTCGGTCTCCAGCGCCGCGGCGACCGCCTCGGGCAGCGGCTCGAGCGGCTGCAGCTTCACCTCGCCGCCGGGGAAGCCCCACTTGGCGACAGCGCGGCCGCCGGCCATCGCGAAGGGGTGGAAGATGCCGTTGCGGGTGACCAGGCTCGTGTGCTCGCCGATCACGTCCTCGCGCGAAGTCCAGCCGAGCAGGACGGGGTCAAAGGCGCCGAGCAGCCGCGGCGGCGGGATCTCCTCCGGCGGGGGCCGCTTCTTCGGTCGCACCAGCCCGTCCTTGCCCTGCTCCAGCTCGGGGGCGATCGCCGCCAGGCCGGCGCGCGCGTCGCGCAGCGGCAGGCCGGCCCACCTGGCGAGGTCGCGGTCGCCCGCCGGCTGGTGGCCGGCGAGGTAGCGCCGGGCGAGCTCGGCCAGCGCGACATCCCGCTCGATCGCCGGCGTCTCGCCGAGCCACTCGCGAGTCAATACGTAGGCGTGCTGCTTGCCGACCGTCGGGCCGCGCACGACCAGCCCACGCACCGCGGCGAGAAAGAGCAGGTGGATCAGCGCCTGGCCCTCGGTGCGCACGCCGGCGGAGTCGAGCCGCTCGCGCAGCTGTCGCCGCGTCAACGGCCCCTCCTCGCCGAGAGCCATCCCGATCGCCTCAAGGGCACGCTCGGCTTCCGTCTCGCTGACGCCCTCCTGCCGCAGCCGCCGCGCGCACGAGGTGAACAGCGGCGGCGTGGTCAGCGCCTGCAGCAGCGGGTAGTCCTCGCTGCGGACGAGGTGCAGGGTGCCGCGGTTGAGCCAGCTGACGACCAGCTCCCGATCGGCCAGCGCCCGCTCGACGTCGGCCGCGCTCAGCCCCTCCGTCCGCGCCCGCGCCGCGAGCCTGAAGCCGCGCGGGTCCTGGCCCTGGACGGCGAGCAGCCGCTCGGCGACGGCGGGCGGATCGGGAAGTGGCGGGCCGGCGAGGCCCTGCGCCGTGAGGCGCTCGGCGAGGACGGAGCTAGCCGACTTCAACCAGGTCGACGACGAAGATCAGCGTTTCGTTCGGGCCGATCACGGGCGGTGAGCCCGTTTCGCCGTAGGCGAGTTCGGGCGGGATGACCAGCTCGCGCCGGCCGCCGACCTTCATCCCGGCGACGCCCTGGTCCCAGCCCGGGATCACTTCGCCGGCGCCGAGGGTGAAGGGAAAGGGTTCGTTGCGGCTCCAGGAGGAGTCGAATTCTTCTTCGCTTTCGTAGCCGACGCCGACGTACTGGACGGTGACTTCGTCGCCCGATTTGGCTTCCTTGCCGGTGCCTTCGATCAGTTCGGTCTCTTCGAGCTGGGCCGGCGGTTCGCCGTCGGGCACGGTGACTTCCGGTTTCGTCCGCCCGGAGGTGTCGGCCGCTTGTTCGACCTGGGCCGCGTTGCCTTCGGCCTGGGTCGAGTCCGACGTCGTGTCGTCGTCGTCGGAGCCACAGCCGGCGACGGCCAGGGCGGCGCAGGCGAAGATCGTCAGGATCAGCGTCTTCATGCTGCGGCAGCTTAAGCAATCGTTTGCCCGGCGCGCATTGCGCCGGGGTAGGGTCGGCCGATGGACAGCCCGCTGCTGACCTCTGTCGTCCTGCCCGCGGCGATCGCGGTGATCATGTGCAGCCTCGGGATGACGCTGACTCCGGCGGACTTCCGCCGCATCCTCGTCGCCCCACGCGGGATCGCGATCGGGATGCTCAACCTGGCGCTGATCTCGCCGCTGCTGGCGCTGGCGATGGCCGAGCTCTTCGGCCTGTCGCCCGAGTTGGCCGTCGGCCTCGTCCTGCTCGGCGCCTCGCCGGGGGGAATGATGGCCAACATGCTCACCCACCTCTCGCGTGGGGACACGGCGCTCTCGGTGACGATGACCGCGATCAGCAGCGTCGGCGCGATCGTCACCGTGCCGCTCTTCCTCGCGCTCGCCTCTTCGCACTTCGGCGCCGGCGAGGTCGGCGACGCGAGCATGCTCGGCGTCGTCGCCCGGGTCTTCGCGATCACGATCGTCCCGGTCGCGATCGGGATGAGCCTGCGGCAGCGCTACCCGGAGCGGATCGAGGCGATCTACCCGCGCTTCCGCGACACCTCGCTCGTCCTCTTCGGGCTGGTCATCCTCGGCGCGATCGCCAGCGAGCACGACACGGTCGCCGAGAACGCCCTCGCGGTCGGCGGCGCGGCGCTGGCGCTCAACGTCGCCGCGATGTCGCTCAGCTTCGCGATCTCGAAGCTGGCCCGGCTCGACGACCGCCAGGCGACCGCGATCTCGCTCGAGCTCGGCATCCACAACGCCGCCCTCGCGATCGCCGTCGGCGCCTCGCTCGCCCCCGACGTGACGATCCCGGCCGCGGTCTACGCCTCCTTCATGCTGCTCACCGGCGGTGGCTTCGCCTGGGCGATGAGCCGGCGCAACGCGCCGCACGAGGTCGACGCGGCAGAGCCGGCGCTCGACGCGGATTGAGCCCCTAGACTGCGCGCCAGGGATATGGGGATGAACCTGGCATCGACCGTCGCCGAGGGCGCCGAGCAATGGCCCGGCGCAGCGGCGATCCGTCTCGGCGAACACGAGCTGACCTACGCGGCGCTGGACGAGCGCAGCGCCCGCCTGGCGACGCTGCTGCGCGAGCGGAGCATCGGCCAAGGCGACCGGGTCGGCGTGATGCTGCCCAACGTGCCCGACTTCCCCGTCGCCTACTACGGCGCGCTGCGCGCCGGCGCGGTGGTCGTGCCGATGAACGTGCTGCTGAAGCGGCGCGAGATCGCCTTCTACCTCGAGGACTCCGGCGCCGGGCTGCTGCTCGCCTGGCACGGCTTCGCCGAGGAGGCGCGGGCGGGCGCAGCCGAGGCGGGCGCCGAGCTGATCGAGGTCGAGCCGGCGGCCTTCGCCGCGACACTGGCCGGGTACGAGCCGGCCCCGGGCCTGGCCGAGACCGACCAGGACGACACCGCGGTGATCCTCTACACCTCGGGCACGACCGGCAAGCCGAAGGGCGCCGAGCTGACCCACGCGAACCTCTGGCGCAACGCCGACGTGACCCGCCGCACGACCTGCGAGATCGGGGCCGGCGACGTCGTGCTCGGCTCGCTGCCGCTGTTCCACTCCTTCGGCCAGACGGTGGCGATGAACGCCTCGCTCGCGGCCGGCGCCTGCTTGACGCTCGTGCCGAAATTCGAGCCCGGCGAGGCGCTGGCGACGATGCAGCGCGACGGCGTCACCCACTTCTACGGGGTGCCGACGATGTTCGGCGCCCTGCTCCACCACCCCGAGCGCGAGAGCTTCGACACCGGCGCGCTGCGCACCTGCATCACCGGCGGCGCCTCGATGCCGGTCGAGGTCCTGCGCGGCTTCGAAGACGCCTTCGGCGCGGTCGTGCTCGAGGGATACGGGCTCTCGGAGACCTCGCCCGTCGCCTGCTCCAACCACCCCGAGAAAGGGGCGAAGCCGGGCTCGATCGGCGCCCCGATCGAAGGGGTCGAGATGAAGGTCGTCGACGAGAACGACGAGGAGGTACCGCAGGGCGAGGTCGGCGAGATCGTGATCCGCGGCCACAACATCATGAAGGGCTACTGGCAGCGCCCCGACGCGACCGCCGAGGCGATGCGCGGCGGCTGGTTTCACAGCGGCGACATGGCGCGCGTCGACGAGGAGGGCGACTTCTTCATCGTCGACCGCAAGAAGGACCTGATCATCCGCGGCGGCTACAACGTCTATCCGCGCGAGGTCGAGGAGGTGCTCTACGAGCACCCGAAGATCCGCGAAGCCGCCGTCGTCGGCGTCCCCCACGACGAGTGGGGCGAGGAGATCGGCGCCGCCGTGGTCCTGATGGACGGGGAGCAGCTGAGCCCGGAGGAGGTCAGCGCCTACGTCAAGGACCGCATTGCCGCCTACAAGTACCCGCGCCTGGTCTGGTTCCTCGACGACCTCCCCAAGGGCCCGACCGGCAAGATCCTCAAGCGCGAGATCGAGACCCCCGCCGCTGTGTGACGAAGTCACTCGGGCGGAAACTGGCTGGCTGGCCAGGTTCGCGGTAACCTCTGCACCGAAAGCCGTAACGAGGCGCCCGCCGGGGCGCGCTGCAAAAGGAGAGAGATGAGCGTCGCTTCCCAGAACCTGATGGACAACGTCACCTACGTCGACCTCTACCAGCGCTGGGAGCACGGCAACTGGAGCGCCTACGACATCGACTTCTCCGAGGATCGCAAGGGCTGGGAGGCGCTGAGCGACCTGCAGCGGCGCTCGGCGATGTGGATCTACTCGATGTTCTACTACGGCGAGGACCGGGTCGCCGACACGCTCGCCCCCTACATCACCGCCGCCCCGACCGAGGAGCAGTCCTACTTCCTCGCCACCCAGCAGGTCGACGAGGTCCGCCACTCGATCTTCTTCCACCGCTTCTTCAAGGAGGTGATCGGGGTCGGCGGCGACTCGATCCAGCAGACCCTCTCCTCGACGATGCCGCAGCTCAACTGGGGCTACCGCGGCATCTTCGACCGGCTCGACGCGATGGCCGAGGAACTGCGCAAGGACCGCTCGCTGCCCAAGTACGCGCAGGCGATCACGCTCTACCACCTGATCGTCGAGGGCAGCCTGGCGCAGCCCGGCCAGCACTTCATCGAGGACTTCTTCGCCTCGAAGGAAACGATGCCCGGCTTCAGCGAGGGGATGGGCAACGTCTCCAAGGACGAGCAGCGCCACATCGGCTTCGGCGTCAAGGTGCTCTCCGAGCTGCTCGGCGAAGGCAACCCCGGCTGGGAGGAGAACCGCGCCGCGGTGACCTCGCTGCTGCGCGAAGTTCTGCCCTACGGGCCGGCCGTCTTCTACCCGCCTGACTTCGACCGCTCCTACACCGAGTGCTACGGCTTCTCACTCGAGGACATCTTCGCCTTCGGGCTCAAACTGATCCGCCAGCGCTGGCGCACGATCGGCTACCCGACCGAGGAGATGCCCCCCGGCGTCTTCCCCTTCGACCCCGAGGCGCCGGAGAGCGAGGTCGCGGCGCGGCAGGTGAAGCTGATGGAAGCCGGCGTGCTCGGTCCGCCCGACGCAAAAGTCCCCGACTCCTCGCCGGAGACCCAGCGGCTCTACTTCGATGTGGTCAAGCGGGCGGCGAACCCGGCCGCCGCCAACGGCGCGCCGCTCGTCTACCAGTATCGCTTCGACGACGCCGACCCCTGGCACCTGACGATCGACAACGGCTCGACCCGGGCCGAGCCGGGCGAAGCGCCGAACCCGACCCTCGTGCTGGAGGCGAGCTGGGCCGACTTCATCGCGACCTCGAAGCCGGAAGCCAACCCGCTGAAGATGGTCCTGCAGCGGCGGATCCGGCCGCGGGGCAAGCTGCGCGAGATTGCGCGGATGCGCAAAGTGTTCGGCTAGCTGATCGGGGGGCGCTTTTCCGCCCAGGGGCGCTCGGCCTCCAGCTGGGCGGCCAGCGAAAGTAGGGTCGCCTCCTCGCCGGGGCGGGCGATCAGCTGGACCGAGAGGGGCATGCCGTCGGCGGCGAAGCCGGCGGGGACGGCCATCGCCGGGTTGCCGAGGTGGTTCCAGGGGACGCAGTAGGGATAGAAGCGGGACATGCCGAGCACGGTGCGCAGCGCGCCCTGGCCCTCCCAGCGACGCACCGGCAGGGCGGTACCGCCCATCACCGGCGTCATCAAGACGTCGTGGGAGTCGAAGATCGCGTTGACGCGGGCGCTGTCGGCGTCGCGGCCGACGGTGCGGGCGCGCTCGTAGAGCGAGGCGGGCAGGATGCCGCCGAGCCGACCGAAGCCGCGCGTACGGCGTTCGAGCCGCTCGGGGTGCGGCACTTCCCGCACCGTCTCCGCCACGCCGCCGAGGAAGCGGGCGGTGATGTTGTTGCCGATCCCGCCCCAGTCGGGATCGCGCTGGACGACGTCGTGGCCGAGCGAGCCGAGCAGCTCGGCGGTCTCGGCGACCGCGCCCTTGGCGACCTCGTCGACGCTCGGCGGCAGCGCCGCGCGCGGCGCCAGGGTCGAGTGGGCTATCCGCAGCTTGCCCGGCGGCGTCCGCGCCGCCTCGACGAAGGGCCGCTCCGGAGGCGGCGGCGCCTCGGGCTCGCGCGAGCCGCCGGCGATGACGTCGAGCCAGAGCGCCGAGTCGATCACGCTGCGGCTGAGGCAGTTGTCGACGGCGAGGCCGCGCCATCCTTCGAGCTCGGGGGCCAGCGAGACGCGACCGCGCGAGGGCTTGAGCCCGAAGAGGCCGCAGGCGGCGGCCGGGATGCGGATCGAGCCGGCGCCGTCGCCGGCGGAGGCAATCGGGACCAGGCCGGCAGCGACCGCCGCGCCCGAGCCGCCGCTGGAGCCGCCGGGCGTGCGCTGCGGATCCCAGGGGTTGCGGGTGACGCCGTAGGTGGCGGACTCGGTGAAGCCGCAGATCGCCATCTCCGGCAGCAGCGTCAGGCCGACGACGATCGCGCCTGCCTCGCGCAGCCGGCGCACCATCTCGCAGTCGGCCGCGGCCGGCTCGGTGAAGCCGTCGGTCCCGTGCGTGTTGACCTCGCCGACGACGTCGACTTCGTCCTTGATCGCGATCGGAACGCCGAGCAGCGGCCGCTCCTCCCCCGCCTTCAGCCGCGCCTCGGCCTGCTCGGCTTCGAGCAGCGCCTTCTCGGCGAAGACCTTGCGGAACGAGTTGAGCTGCGGGTCGAGCCGGCCGATCCGGTCGAGGCTGAGCTGCACCAGCTCCTTCGGCGAGACCTCGCCGTCGCGGACCATCTGCGCCTGCTTCGCCGCCCCGGCGAAGGCGATCTCCTCGCTCATGCCCGAAAGGTTATGCGACAGCCCTATGCCTCGGCGGGCTCGGGCTCGGGCTCGGCGGCGCCGCCCTCGAAGCTGAGCCGCGGCAGCATCCGGTCGAGCCAGGAGGGCATCCACCAGTTCCACTCGCCCATCAGCTTCATCGCCGCCGGCACCAGGATCAGTCGCACCAGGGTGGCGTCGAGCGCGATCGCGATCGCGGCGCCGAGGCCCAGCTCCTTGATCGAGGGCACGCCCGTCAGCACGAAGACGGCGAAGACGCTGCTCATGATCAGCGCCGCCGAGGAGATCGTGCGGGCGCTGGAGGACAGCCCCTCGGCGACGGCGCGCTCGTTGTCGCCGTGCTCGAGGTAGCGCTCGCGGATCCGCGACATGAGGAAGACCTCGTAGTCCATCGAGAGGCCGAAGACGATCGCGAAGATCAGCGGCACGTTGATCGTGTCGAGTGCGCCGAGGCTTTCGAAGCCGAGCACGCCGTCGAGCCAGCCCCACTGGAAGATCGCGACAAGCACGCCGAAGGCGGCCCCGATCGAGAGCAGGTTCATCAGCACCGCCTTGAGCGGCAGCAGCAGCGAGCGCAGCATCACCATCAGGACGACGAAGCTGAGCGCGAGCACGAAGCCGATGATCTTCCACAGCGAGCCGTAGATCTGTCCGCGGGCGTCCTCGGTGCGCGCGGTTTCGCCGCCGACGTCGACCGTGGCCGCGGCCGCGAGCGCGGTGCCGGGGACGAAGCCGTCGCGCAGGCGCTCGACCAGCGCCCGTGCCGGCTCGGAGTCGCTGGCGGCGCGCGTCGTCGCCTGGATCAGGACGCTGTCGCCGGAGAAGACCGGCGGGGCGACGCCGCTGACGCCGGGCTGGTCTTGCAGGCCGGTAGTGAACTCGGCCACCGCGGCGCGGTCGAGCGGGCCGCGGGAGGCGGCGACGATCTGCACCGGGTCGGCGCCGCCGCCGCTCTGCGCCGCGGCGAGCTCGTTGCCGACGCGCACGTCGCTGCCCTTGGGGAACTGCTCGATCGCGTTGGTGCCGGTCTCGAGCGAGAGGATCGGGCTGGCGAGGACGAGCAGGATCCCCGCCGAAAAGGCGATCGCAAGCCAGGGCCGGGCCATGACGCGACGGCTCCAGCGGACCCAGAAGGCATCGCGATCGACCTGACGCTCGCGGCGCGGGATCCAGCCGAGCGCCTTGCCGACGATGCCGCCGGGCATGACGCGGTCGCCGAGCATCGCGATCAGCGCCGGCAGCAGCGTCGTCGCGGTCAGGATCGAGACGGCGACGACGGTCATCGCCCCCAGCGCCATCGAGCGCAGCGCCTGGTTGTCGACCATCCAGAGGCCCGCCAGCGAGACGATCACGGCGATCCCGGAGAAGGCGACGGCGAGGCCGGAGGTCGCCAGCGCCTCGGCCCGGGCGCCCTCGCAGTCGCGCCCGTCGCGGCGCTCCTCGCGGTAGCGGGCGAGGATGAAGAGGGAGTAGTCGACGGCGACGCCGATGCCGATCATCGAGGCCATGTTGGTGACGAAGACCGAGGTCGACATCTGCAGCGAGATGAAGTAGATCAGCGCGCCGGTGACGATCACGCTGACGAAGCCGAGCGTCAGCGGCAGCGCCGCGGCGGCGAGCGAGCCGAAGACGACGAGCAGGATCAGGGCGACGATCGGGAAGCCGCCGGCCTCGGCCTTGGCGAGGTCTTCCTTGGAGAGCTCCTGCATCCCGGCCCAGACGGTGGCCTGGCCGGCCAGGTAGGGGGTGACGCCGGCGGCGGCGGCGCCCGGGTCGAGCGCTTCGCGCAGGTCGACGGCGGGATCGACCAGCTCGTCGGGCGAGACGAGGCTGGTCAGCGGCAGCAGCGCCCTGTCACGGACGCCGAGCTGGGTCTCGCCGCGGCGGGCGACGGCCGGCGCCATCGCCACGCCCTCGGTCGCCGCGACGCCCCTGCGCACGCGGGCGACAGCGGCGGAGCGCTCGGCGGCGGTGGCGCCGGGCTGGGCGCGCAGGACACGGCGATCCCGTTCGCCTCGCGAGCGAAGACGCCCTGCATAGCCTCGCCGACGGCCTTCGACTGGCTGCCGGGGACATCGAAGCCGCCGCCGGTGAGGTGTTCGGTCTGGCGCGCCGCGAGCGGCAGCGCGGCGATCACGACCAGGACCCAGACAGCGACGACGAGGCGGCGTCTACGCGCCAGGACCGCGGCAAGCTCGAGCATCGCGTCGTGCATTGGCTGGTCAGCCAGCCTTTCGCAGCCGCGACCTCCCGTCTGTGAGTCCGGTCACTCGCGGGGCGCGTCAGTCCCGCATAGCGTTACCGATGCGCCCCGGCGCTACTCGCCGGCGAGCAGGAAGCGGGCCGAGGCGGCGCCGGCCGCGAGCGCGGCGCTGATGTCACGGTCGGGCTCGGAGAGGGCCTGCAGGGCGAAGCCGTCGGCGACGGCAAAGAGGTAGGCGACGATCGCCTCGGCGTCGAAGCGCAGCTTGAGCACGCCCTCGCGCTGCTTCTGCTCGAGGATCTCGGCGACGTGGCTGCGGGTGCGCTCGAAGAGCTGCCCGACCTCGTGCTGGATCTCCGGGTTGCGGCGGCCGGCGCTGAACAGCTCGTAGAGCAACAGGAAGAAGGCCGGTTCGTTGTCGATCAGGTCGGTGAGGCTGGCGACGAGCACGTCGAGCACGTCGTCGACGCTCTCGGCCTTGGCCAGCGGCTCGTCCAGCCTGGCGACGCGGATCTCCGAGTCGCGGCGGACGACCTCGACCAGTAGCCGCTCCTTGGTGCCGAAGTAGTAGTGCAGCAGCCCGCGGCTCACCCCCGCCTCGCGGGCGACGTGCTCGAAGGTCGACCCGGCGGCGCCGCGCTTGGCGACGCTCTCGCGCATCGCGTCGACGATGCGCTGCGCCTTTTCCCCGCTCAGCTCGCGCTCTTTGGTCGCTGCCTCCATCGACAGGAGTCTAGTGGCACTCTCTGACGAGGCCCTGGCGTCGGCAGGCAAGGACGCAGGGAGCGAAGCGTGCTCTGCACGCGAGCGACTGAGGACGCCGCCTGGCGGCGTCAGGGGCCGTCAGCTGCCGTTAATGCTCGTCGTGCTCGTGTACTCGAACTCCTCCTCGGCGCCGAAGAGAGCGTCGAGCACGGTCTTGCGGGCGTCCTCGGAGAAGATCAGCGCGAGGCCGGCGGCGACCAGGCCCAGCAGCACGATCCTGCCCAAGCGGCTCTTCTTGCGCTTGCGCTTCTTACCCTGCAACTGCTCGGAGGCGTCGTGCAGGCTTTCGGCAGCGGAGCGCAGGTCCTTCTGCACCTTCTTGTCGCTGGTCACGGCCTTGACCGCGCCCTTGCCGTTGCCGGTCGCGCGTCCGTAGGCGCCACGTGCCGCTTCGAAGGCCTCGCGCAGGTTGTCGCGCAGCTCTTCGTCCTCGATCAGCCGCTGCACGTAGGGGTTTTCGCGGGCGGTCGAATAGAGGTCCGCGGCCTGGTTCGCCTTCGTCTTGCTCATACCATCTCCTCGGCTTCGTTCTGCGGGGGGGCTGCTCAGGATAACCCCATTTCACTTCCCGTTATCGGTCAGGTCCGATTCCATCGAGAAGGACGCTATTGGAGCCGAACCCGAGCTCGGCTTTGCGGACCTGCCGCAGGCGCAGGTGGGCGAGGTCGGGGCCCGGCAGCGCGTAGCGCCTCACCCACAGGCGGCCGACCCGGTAGCGCTCCACCGGGCGGAAGCGCGGTCCGAGCAGCCGGCGGGGCGCCGGCGGCGCCGGGCCGTCGGAGACGAAGACGACCTCGTGCACGCTCCAGTCGAAGCCTTCCGAGGGCCGGACCTGAAACGAGCCGGTCGAGAGGTACCAGCGCAGGGAGGCGGCCCCCAGCGTCCAGAGCACGGTCGCGCGCGGCTGCTCGGGCTCGCCGAGGCGCGTCGCGACCGCCTCCCAGTCGAGCCGGTGCACGCTCGGCGCGAAGCTCGCCCAGAGGCTGAAGCCGAGCGAGTAGGCGACGAGCAGGGCGGCGAGGGCGCTCCCGGCCAGGCGGGCGCGGCGCAGGGTCAGTCCGATCGCAACCGCGACCAGCAGCGGGACCAGGGCAGGGATCAGGTTGCGGGCGATGACGTAGTCCTTGGCCGGCGCGAGGAGCGCCATTGCCAGCGGCACGGCGACGGTCGCGGCGGCGACAGCCAGCATGATCCCCGCTGCGCGCTGCTCGCCGCGCTCGCCGCGCAGCGCGAGCAGGGCGAGCCCGGCAAGCGCCGCAAGGGCCGGGACGATCGCCGGCAGCACGGTCACGGGCCGGGAGACGATGTCGCCCGTCTCGCCGGTGAGGAAGGTGGCGCCCGCCTCCCAGAGGCGGTGGCCGAGACCGCTGCCACCGATCCACTCGGCGTGGCCGAGCGACATCTGGTGGATCGCCAGCGGCGCCAGCGCCAGTCCGGCGAGGGCGACGATCGCGAGGCCGGGCAGGGCGACCCGGCGGCGGCGCCACAGCAGCCAGGCTGCCTCGAGCGCGACCGGGAAGATCGCGAAGTAATGCGTAGCCAGGGCCAGCGCCGCGAAGACCCCCCACAGCGTCACGTCCCTCCGCCCGGACGTGGCGCCGCCGGGGGGCCGATAGGGACCCCCGAGCGGCGGCACGTCCGCTGGGCGACGGAGGGCGCGGAGGAAGAAGAGGGCGGCGAGTGCGGTGAGCAGGACGAGCAGGGCGTAGCCGCGGGCCTCCTGGGAGTACCAGAGCAGCATCGGGTTGGCGGCGGCGAGCGCCGCGGCGAGCAGGCCGGTGCGGCGGCCGCGCAGCTCGAGGCCGAGCAGGTAGGCGACCGGGACGGTCGCCACCCCGGCCACGGCGGAGAGCGAGCGCAGGCCGACCTCGCCGGTCCCGGTCAGCTGCGTCCAGGCCCAGGCCAGGGCGTAGTAGAGCGGCGGCGCCGACTCGCTGAAGCCGACCGCTTCCATCGCGTGGAAGAAGTCGCCGCGCAGGATGCGGCTGGCGGTGACGATCTCGTCGTGGTGG
>DASTVL010000030.1:0-4227 GCA_035759115.1 Solirubrobacterales bacterium
TTCTCGCGGTTCGTCGCGAGAAGCGCCAGGTCTGGGCCTGGCTCGGCGGCCGCCGAGCCCTTGACTCGACTGGGCTGTGCTCACGCCTCGATCCGCTGCTTCCGCCCGGGTCCTCGCTGGCCGTCGGCGAGCCGGGCGAGGGTCTGGACGGCTGGCGGTGCACGCATCGCCAGGCGGCGGCGGCGTTGCCGGTCGGCCGTCGCCGCGGTGATCGGGTCGTTCGCTACGCGGATGTCGCCCTGCTCACCGCGGTCCTGCGCGACGACCTGCTCGCCACTTCGCTGCGCCGGTCCTACCTGGAGCCACTCGCAGGTGGGCGTGCGGGCGGCGAGGCGCTGCTGCAGACCCTGCGCGCCTACTTCGCCGCCGGGCGTAACTCGGCATCCGCGGCGGCGGCCCTGGGGATCACCCGTCAGACGGTCGGCAACCGGCTGCGAGCGGTAGAGCAGCGGCTTGGCCTCCCGCTCGATGCCTGTTGCAGCGACCTGGAGATAGCGCTGGAGCTCCAGGAGATAGGCAGCTGACTGCTTTCCAGACCGCAAACATCGTCGACTGGATGTTAGTCACATCGGTTAAGTGACCCACTCCATAGTCGGCTAAAAATATTACCAGTGACTAAACCAGTCGGCGGTCGCAGTCTCCGCAGGAGAAGGTACGGCCCCGATCACATGAAAGGTGATTCCAAGTGAGGCATTTGAAACTCTTCTGTACCTGTGCAGTGACAATGTTTGTCCTCGCCGCCGGGGGCGCCGCTTCGGCCTCGGGTGCGCAATTCGAGTCAAACGAGTATCCGGCCACGATATTCGCCGTTGAGCCGTTGTTGGAACCCCATGCCCAGTTGACGTTTTGGGGAACGAATATCTCTTGCCACCCTGAGAACACCAGCACCGAATCGGAAACATTTACGGAACCATCCTCCAGCGTGCCCATGGAATATGCCGGGCAGGCTGAATGCAACTCCTACAAATGGGGCAAAATACATATCGTGAGCAGTCCACACTGCGAAATGAAATTCAGCCTGCCCGCCGGCCTCGGTTTCGCCTGCAAACCTGGTTTTTCAGGCGCGCCGCTCTCGCTGACGTTTGAGGGGGTCTACAAAGAAGAATACGGATGCCACACCGATCTCTACCCGGAAGAATCCTCAGCGTCGTATAGTCAAGGTGAAGATGTGGTCTACGCTCAGGGGACCATCCCCTTTCACTTTGTGAGCGAAGGAAACCTCTTTTGCCCGTGGGGTGAAGGTGAAGGTGAATACACCCTGAAACTGATGCTCGGTTCCTGGCTGGGCGAATGGCCCGACGGCGAATTCGGCGTGTTCAGCATGTCGTCCTAGGGACTCTCTCGGTTTGAGGGAACGAAGCGTCGAAAGAGGCGCTTCGTTCCCTCCTCGACTTATCTCGAGGACGCCGACGCGCTGACCGCTCTGCTCGAACGTTGAGCGTCACCGTCGACGCCAGCGCCCTGGTCTACGCGTCCAACGACCGCGACTTTCGCCGCTTCGACGGCATCGCGGTCGAGGATCCGTTCGCCGGAGTCGGCGGCCCAGTGTGGGTGCGGGGGTGAGGCGGCGGCCCGAGCCGCCGCCGCGCTGAGTTGCTCCAGTTTGCCGATCTCGAAGATTTGGTGCCGCAGTCGGGGCAGACACCCGAGATCGCCGGGCGACCGTTCTTCGGATGAACGCCGCCGTCTTCCATGGCTACGGACCCTTAGGACCGCTCTCTCCGCATACTCCGCACCGCGGTCCTCGTGCTCGTCATCTTCCTGATCGCTGGCTTGATCCTCTGGATCGTAAACGGGGGCGGAGGAGACGACGGAGAAACGAGCATTCGAGGCGCCCGCGCCGCGAATCGTCACCCCGGAGGAGTTGGGCGAAGCCGCGGCGGCGAGCGCCGTGCCGATCTACTGGGCCGGCGAGTGTCCGGCACGGTGCTCGAGCTGAGCGAGGCCGGCGGAGAAGCCGAAGGGGTAGGAGCGACCCGCGCCTACGTCCGCTTGGGTGTAGACATCCCAACTGGCCCCACTGTCGACGCTTGAACTGGCCCCACCTCTGTCCGAACCACGGCTGACGCTGAGCGCTCCTATCGAGCGCGAGAGGCGGAGGTCGGGAGGGAGTGACAAGAGTGGAGCAGTTCGAGCAGATCAGGCGCGATCACGCGCAAGAGGGGCTGTCGATCCGTGAGCTGGCACGCCGGCATGGCGTGCACCGCCGCGCCGTCCGGCAGGCCCTGAAATCGGCGGTCCCACCGCCCAAGAGAAAGCCCGAGAGCCGCCCGGCGCCGATGTCTGGTCTGCCGCTACGTGGCCGCCAAGCGCCGGGAGATCGGCGAGGTCGAGGCCTGCGTGCCGCTGGTCTCCGATGCCGGCGTGGAGGCCGAGGTCGACTGGGGCGAGGCGCAGGTGATCATGCGCGGGGAGCCGCAGAAGGTCCACCTGTTCCTGATGCGCGCCTGCCACTCGGGCGCCACCTACGTCGCGGCGTTTGAGGCCGAGACCCAGCAGCCCTTCCTCGAGGCCCACGTCGCCGCCCTGGAGTTCTTCGACGGCGCCTTCGGCCTGATCCGCTACGACAACCTGAAGGCCGCGGTGGCCCAGGTGATGAAAGGCCGCAGGCGGGTGGAGTCGGATCGCTTCGTCGCCCTGCGCTCCCACTACGGCTTCAAATCCTCCTTTGCCTCTCCGGCAAGCAGGGGGCCCGCCGATCTCCCCGCCGAGCCGCACTGCACCACCGAGGAGGCGAGTCCACGCGTGGACTCCAAGGCGATGGTGACGATTCGCCAGAACCGCTACTCGGTCCCCGCCCGGCTGGCGGGGATGCGGGTGCGCGCCCAGGTCGGCGCCCGGGAGATCTCGATCTGGCACGACGGCAAGGTGGTGGCAACCCACGAGCGCCTCGCCGGCCGCCACGAAGCCTCCGCGCAGCTGGATCACTACCTCGACCTGCTCACCCGCAAGCCCGGCGCCCTGGCGCGCTCCCTGGCGCTGCGCCAGGAGCGTGATCGCGGCGACTGGCCGCTTTGCTTCGACGAGCTGTGGAGTGAGAGGAGTCGCGTAGCGCTTGCCCCCCCTCGCGCCCGGGCCCTACGCGCCCAGTCTGCGCGTGTCGGTCATGCATCGGGCTGAATGACCGACATGCTCGACGGGACGCGCGACCTGCGCGCGGCAACCGCGTGGACCCCTACCATCAATACGCGATGAGTCCGAAGCGCAAAGTGGTCGTGGCTCGCGAGCACTTGGAAAAGGCGTGGCAAGAGGCCGACGGGGGCGACCTGCGCGACGCCGTCCAATGGGCTTTCGCTGCCTTGGAGGCGACGATCGACGCGCTCGCCGAGCCGCAGGGCATCGCGATCGACGAGAAGCACTGGAAGCGCACCACGGCCGCCGGCGAGTTGCACGAGCGCGGCGTCCTGCCCAAGGACCTCACCGAGCTTCACCGTGAGCTGAACCACCTCCGCAAGGGGGTCTTCTACGAGGGCGATGACCTTGATGCCGACGAGATTGAGATTGAGGAGACGCTCTCCGAGATCGAGAATGCGGTCGAGATCGCCGAGCGGGAGTCAACGGCCGAGAACGACGAGGATGGGGAGAAGGAACCGTGACCGCGACGACTCTCACCAGGACCTGGCACGAGCCCGTGCCCACTCGCGACGGCCTCGCGCGGCTCGCTCCCCTCGATGTGGAGATGTGGACTAGCCGGCTGCCGGGGGACCGCCGCCGCGCTGCCCATCATCAGACGGCCGAGCTGGCGCGGATAACCGCCGCGGTCGAATCCCGCGCCCGCCGCCTCGGCGCGGCGGCCCTCGTCCTTACCGGCTCTACGGCCCGGGGCCGGCGCAGCGCCGTCAGCGACCTCGACTACCACGTGATCGGAGCCCGACCCGATCTCGCCGGCCTGCCCGCCGAGATCGACCTCTACTGCGACGAGCCGGAGGAGCTCGTCGCCAAGCTCGAGCGTGGCGACGACTTCGCTCACTGGACGCTGCGCCACGGCTGCGTGCTCTTCGACTCCGGCGTCCTGCGCGAGGCTGCCGCGGAGGCCGCCGAGCGCGACCTCTGGCCCGACCCCGAACGCAAGCTGCGCCAAGCCCGCCAAACGCTCGACTTCGCCGAGCGCCTGCTCGCCAGCGGCGACCATGCCGCAGCGCTCGAGCAGGTCCGCGGCGCCCTCTCCCTCACCGCCCGCTGGTGGCTGCTCGCCCACGACGTCTTCCCCCTCGCCCGCGCCGAGCT
>DASTVL010000031.1:0-7774 GCA_035759115.1 Solirubrobacterales bacterium
GGTGATCGCGGTCACCGGCGACGACGAGGACAACATGCTGATCTGCCAGGTCGCGCGCGAGAAGTACGAGGTCGAGCGGATCATCGCCCGGGTCAACAACCCGCGCAACCGGCCGCACTTCGACCTGCTCGGGGTCAAGCCATCGGTCTCCGCCACCGACCTGATCCTGCGCCTGCTCGAGCACGAGGTGCCCGAGTACGGCCTCGTCCACCTGCTCGACCTGCAGGAGGAGCAGCTCGAGATCATCGAGATGTTGCTCGGCCAGGATTCCGGGGTAACGGGGAGGCGTGTGGGTGACCTGTCGATGCCCGAAGGCAGCCTCTTGATCTCCGTGCTGCGCGAAGGCAAGGGCTTCGTGCCTGGTCCCGAGACCGTGCTCGAGGCCGGCGACGAGGTTCTGGCCGTGCTCGACCCGGGTCGCGAGGAGGACATCAAGGAGCTCTTCGGCCCGGCCGTCGGCGGCAACGGAAGCGGCTGATCGTGGCCGACCGCGAGGTCGACTTCCTTCTCGTCGGCGGCGGGCTGGCCGCGGCGAGCTGCGCGGCGGAGCTGCGCAAGCGCGGCGCCGAGGGCTCGATCCTGCTCGCCGGCCGCGAGCCCGAGCCGCCCTACGAACGGCCGCCGCTCTCCAAGGAGCACCTGCGCGGGGAGAGCTCGCGCGAGGACGCCCACGTCAACCCGGCCGGCTGGTACGAGGAGAACGGGGTCGAGCTGCTCACCGGCACGAACGTCATGTCGCTCGATCCCGCAGCGCGCACGGCGAAGCTGCAGGGCGGGGTGGAGGTCGGCTTCGGCAAGGCGTTGCTCGCCACCGGGGCGATGGTCAACATCCTGCGGGTCGAGGGCGCCGAGAACGAGGGCATCCACTACCTGCGCGCCTTCGGCAACTCCGAGGCGATCCGCGCCGACGCCGAGGCGGCCGAGCGCGTCGTCCTGATCGGCGGCAGCTACATCGGCTGCGAGGTCGCCGCCTCGCTGACCGCGATGGGCGTCGAGTGCACGATCGTGACGATGGAGGAGGTGGCGCTCTCGCGCACCTTCGGCGAGGACGCCGGGCGCTGGTTCCAGGCCAGGCTCGAAGAGCACGGCGTGACCTTCCACGGCGGCGAGGAGCTCGAGGCCTTCGAGGGCGACGGCCGGGTCAAAGCGGTGCTGACCAAGGGCGGCAGGGCGATCGAGTGCGACGCGGTCGTGGTCGGCGCCGGCGTGCGGCCCGACGCGATGCTGGCCCAGCGCGCCGGGCTCGCGGTCGACGACGGCATCGTCTGCGACTCGAAGCTGGCGACCTCGGCCGAGGGCGTCTACGCGGCCGGCGACTGCTGCTCCTACGAGAGCGTCGTCCACGGTCGCCGGATCCGGGTCGAGCACTGGGACGTGGCGATGCAGCAGGGCATGCACGTCGCCGCCAACATGCTCGGCGAGGAGCGCGACTACGACGTCGTCCCGTACTTCTTCAGCGACCTCGCCGACTGGGCGAGCCTCGAGTACGTCGGCCCGGCGGCGGAGTGGGACGAGGAGATCTGGCGCGGCGACCGCGACGGCGGTGAGTTCTCGGTCTGGTACCTGAAGGATCGGCCGCGTCGCCGGCGCGCTCAGCGTCGAGCGCTCCGAAGACCTGGCCGAGGCGCGGCGACTGCTCGCCGACCGCGTCGACGTCTCCGCGGCCCGCGAGCAGCTCGCCGACCCCGGCAGCAACCTGGGCGAGATTTCCTAGCGGGGCCCTGCGCGCGCCCGGTCCACGCGGCTGGATATCCTCAGAGGCAGTTCGTTGCGCCCTGGTGTAATTGGCAACACGCCAGCCTCTGGAGCTGGATTTCGGGGTTCGAGTCCCTGGGGCGCAGTAAAAGCCCTGCGTAGGCCGTCTAGCCGCTCTGCTACCTTCGCCGCTTGATGAGGAGGCTCGGGTTCTCATGCGGCGGGCTTGTGCTCTTTGCTCTGGCGCTGGCCGGTTGCGGCGGCGGCGATGACGATTCGTCGACCGCGGCGGCGCCGGTCGAAACGACCGAAGCCGCAAGCCTGACCAAGGAAGAGCTGGTCGCCCAGGGGGATGCGATCTGCGCCGAGGTCAACGCTGCGGTCGGGACCGTCGGCTCGACCAGCTCCGACGCCGCCGGGCAGGCGCAGCAGGTCGCCGGGCTCTACGGCGGCATGGCCGAACGGCTGAAAGGGCTCGGCGCGCCCAGCGACGAAAGCGCCGGCTACGCCGAATTCATCGCCGCGGCGGAAGCGCTCTCACAGGCCGAGGACAACGTCAAACTGGCCGCCGAACGCGAAGAAGGGGAATCGGAAGCCGAATCGGAAGCCTCCTCGGCGCTGAGCGCCTTCCAGTCGGCGGCGAGCGAATTCGGCCTCGAAGAGTGCGCGGAAGCGCCCGCCGCGCCGACCCCGGGCGGCTCCGGGTCGGGCGAAGAATCCGCCGGCGAAGCTGAAACCGGCGGGATCGAAGAAGGCGGCGAAGAAATCGCCCCCGAAGAAGTCGAACCGGCGCCCGAAGAAGTGCAGCCGGCGCCCGAAACCGGCGGCGGCGTCGGCGGCGGCGGAACCGAAGGCGGCGGCTCAGGCGGCGGTTCCTCCGGCGGCATCGGCCCCGGCTGAGTTCTGCCAGGCGCCGTAGAGGCGCGAGTAGGGGCCGCCGGCCTCGATCAGTTCGTCGTGGGTGCCGGCCTCGGCGATGCGGCCCTGCTCGAGCACGGCGATCTTGCCGGCGCGGCGGATCGTCGAGAGGCGGTGGGCGATGACGATCGCCGTGCGCCCGGCGAGCAGCCGCTCCAGCCCCTGCTCGATCGTGCGCTCGGTGCGCACGTCGACGTTCGAGGTCGCCTCGTCGAGGATCAGGATGCGCGGCTCGGCGAGCAGCGCGCGGGCGAAGGCGACGAGCTGGCGCTGGCCGGCGGAGAGCTGCACGCCGCGCTCGCCGACCTCGGTCTCGATGCCCTCGGGCAGGGCGGCGACGAAGGCGGTCGCGCCGACCGCCGCGACCGCCGCCTCGATCTCCTCGAGGCTCGCCTCGGGACGCCCGAAGGCGATGTTCTCGCGCACGCTTCCCGAGAAGAGGAAGCCCTCCTGGGGGACGATCCCGAGCTGGCGCCGCAGCGCCTGCTGGCGAACCCCGCGCAGGTCGTGCCCGTCGACGGCGACGGCGCCCCGCTGCGGGTCGTAGAAGCGCGCGACCAGCTTCGCCAGGGTCGACTTGCCCGCTCCGGTCGCGCCGACCAGGGCGAGCGTCTGCCCCGGCGGCACGTGCAGGTCGATCTCGCGCAGCGCCCACTCCTCGCCCGAGTAGGCGAACCAGACGCCGTCCATCTCGATCTCGCCGCGCAACGGCCCGGGGTCGATCGCGCCGGGCGCGTCGAGCATGTCGGGCTCGGTGTCGAGCAGCTCGAAGATCTTGTCGAGCGCCGCCATCCCCTGCTGGTAGGTCGTGTAGAGCTGCGAGAGCTGCTGGATCGGGTCGAAGAAGACCTGCAGGTAGCCGATGAAGGCGACGATCGTGCCGATCTGGATCGCGCCGTCGATCGCCTGGCCGCCCCCGTAGAGGACGATCGCGGCGGTGCCCGCCGCGGCGAGCAGTTCGATCGCCGGGAAGTAGGAGGCGTTGAGGAAGACCGTCCTCATGTTGGCCTCGCGGTTGGCCTCGTTGAGCTCGGTCATCGTCGCGGTGTGGCGCGGCTCCTGGCCGAAGCTGCGCACGACCCGGACCCCGCTCAGGGTCTCCTGCAGGTAGGCGGTGACGGCGGCGATCCGCTCGCGCGTGGCCCGGTAGGCGCCGTGGGAGACGATGCGGAAGACGACGCTGGCGACGGCTACGAGCGGGAAGGTGAGGAACGTGACCAGGGCGAGCTGGGCGTCGAGCAGGAGCATGATCGTCACCACCCCGATCAGGGTCAGCCCGCTGGAGAAGAGCGTGACCACGCCGCTGGTGACGAGCTGGTTCAGCGCCTCGATGTCGTTGGTCATGCGGCTGATCAACACCCCCGGGCTGCGCCGGGTGAAGAAGCCGATCGACATCGACTGCAGGTGGGTGAAGACGCGCTCGCGCAGGTCCTGCAGGGCGCGCGTGCCGACCCAGCCGACCAGGTAGGTCTGGCAGAAGGTCGCGACCGCGTAGATCGCCGCGACGGCAAGGAAGGCGATCACGATCAGGGTCAGCGCCTCGCTGTCGCCGGGGACGATGCCGGCGTCGATCGCCTGACCGGCGAGGTAGGGCGGGGCGAGGCCGGCGCCGGTCGCGGCCAGCATCGCGACGAAGGTCAGCGCGACCCGGCCCCGGTAGGGACGCAGCAGGGCGAGCATCCAACGCAGCTTGCGACCGCGCTGGTCCTCGCCGCGGAGGATCCGCCACAGGGCCCTCACAGCTTCGCCATCTCCTCGCGCTGCTCGAGGTCGCGCTGCAGGAAGACCGAGTCGGCGAGGCCGTGCTCGGCGATCTCGCGGTAGAAGCCGCAGCCCTCGAGCAGTTGCTCGTGCGTGCCACGGTCGACGATGCCGCCGCCGTCCATGACGATGACCTCGTCGGCGAGCGAGACGGTCGAGAGCCGGTGGGCGATGACGAAGGTGGTGCGGCCCGCCATCGCCTCGCGCAGGCCGGCCTTGATCGCCTCCTCGGTGGTCGCGTCGACCGAGGAGGTGGCGTCGTCGAGGATCAGGATGCGGGGATCGGCGAGCAGCGCGCGGGCGATCGCGATCCGCTGCCGCTGCCCGCCGGAGAGGGTGAGGCCGCGCTCGCCGACCACGGTCTCGTAGCCCTCGGGCAGCGCGGCGACGAAGCCGTCGGCCTGGGCGCGCCGCGCCGCCGCTTCGATCTGCTCGCGGCTCGCCTCCGGATCGGCGTAGGCGATGTTCTCGGCGATCGAGGCGCTGAAGAGGAAGCTGTCGTCGCCGACGAAGGCGACCTCAGAGCGCAGCGAGACGAGGTCGACCGAGCGCAGGTAGACGCCGTCGATCGAGACGCTGCCCTCGCTGGGGTCGTAAAGCCGCGCGATCAGCGCCACCAGGCTGGTCTTGCCCGAGCCGGAGGGGCCGACCAGGGCGACGGTGCGCCCCGCCTCGACCGTGATGTCGATGTCGTGCAGCGCCGCATCCGACATTGACCCCCCCTGAGTGTGGTCAATGTCGGATACGCCGACGCCATAGCGCAGGCCGACGCCGCGCATCTCGACCCGGCCGCCGCCCGGGGGCAGCGGCGGCGCCCCCGGCGGGCTCTCGATCTGCGGCTCGCGGTCGAGGATCTCGAACAGCCGGTTGCCGGAGGCGATCGCCCGCTGGGCCATGCCGAGCGCCATGCCCAGCATCCGCATCGGCGCCGCCAGCATCACGACGTAGGTGTAGAAGGCGGTGAAGGCGCCGAGGCTGAGCTCGCCGGCGATCACCTGGCGGCCGCCGATCAGCAGCACGAGGGCGACGCCGATCTGGGGCAGCAGGCCGAGCAGGGGGGAGAAGAAGGCCTGCAGCCGGGTCGAGTAGATGCTCTGGTCGAAGACGCGGGCGACCGAGCGGCGGAAGCGGCGCAGCTGGTGTTCCTCGCGGGCGAAGGCCTTGACGATGCGGACGCCGGAGACGTTCTCCTCGGCCTCGGCGGTCAGCTCGGCGAGCCGCTGCTGAACCTCCTGCACGGCGGGGCGCGAAACGCGGTTGTAGCGGGAGGACGTGTAGATGACGAAGGGCGCCGGCAGCAGCGCGAGCAGCGCCAGCCAGGGCTCGAGGATCACCATCACGGTGGTGGCGAGCACGATCGTCAGCAGGTTCTGGGTGATGAAGATCAGGCCGTAGCCGAGGAAGAAGCGGATCGACTGCAGGTCGACAGTCGCCCGCGACATCAGCTGCCCGGTCTGCTGGCGGTCGAAGAAGCCGAGCTCGAGCCGCTGCAGGTGGGCGTAGAAGCGCTGCCGCAGGTCGAACTCGACCGCGAGCGAGACCTTGCCGGCGACGACGCGGCGCACCAGCGTCAGGCCCAGGCGCAGGATGCCGGCGACGACGATCGCCAGCGCCAGCGGCAGCAGGTCGGGCCGGTCGCCGGCCTGGATCGCGTTGACGGCGCGGCCGATCAGCCAGGGGATCAGCACCGTCATCCCCATCGCCGCCCAGGCAAAGACCAGCGAGCCCCAGAGCTGACGCCGATAGGGCCGCAGGAAGCCCATCAGGCGACGATAGGTCTGCATAGAGGTCACTATACAAAGTGAAGTAAAGGGCCCGGGAGGGCGGCGACGGCTAGTTGAAGACCGCGGCCTTGGCGCTGGTGACCTTGCCCGGCGGGCAGGGTTTCTGCTCGTGCCCGGGTGGCAGCAGGATCTGGAAGTTGGTGACGGCGTGGTAGGGCGTCGTCGCGCCGTTGTTGCGTGCGAGCGTGACGACGAGGCGGTAGAAGCCCGCGGGCAGGTCGTGGTAGTAGATCTCGGGCCGGGTCGCCGGCGAGTAGCTGCCGCTGGAGCCGATCCGCTCGGCGAGCACGCCGTTGGGGCCCGAATAGCGCGGAAAGTCGAAGGAGGCGCCGACCAGGCGGCCGCGGCCCAGCGGGCTCTCCTCGGCGCGTTTGAGCTTGACCGGGTCGACGCAGTCCGGCACGCGGTTGAGCGCAAAGCGGATGTGCCCCTCGGCGAGCTGCGGTTCGCCGCCGAAGCGGCGCGGCGCCAGGCTGAAGTTGCCGACCTTGGCCTTGACCACGACCGAGCGATTGGTCTGACGGGCGCCGTTGCGCGGCGAGACGATCTCGATGCTGGGTTCGCCGGGAAGGCTCTCTTGACCCGCGTCGTCGTCCTCGCCGCTCGCCGGCCAGGCGAGGACGGCGACGAGGACGACCGCCGCGAGTGCTGCGAAGATGCCGATTCCGCGCCACATTCGGGCCCGAACATTACGCAGAGTCGGCCTCTGGCCCCAGGCAGCAGACATGAGCCCCGCAAACGAACTCGCCTACCGGATAAGCGCCGCCGCTCGCCGCCCGGCGAGCTGGCTTCAGTTGCTCAAGTTCGGCCTGGTCGGCTGCTTGGGCTACGCGATCAACCTCGCAGTCTTCGCTCTGCTCGTCGAGAGCGCCGGCGTGCATCACGTCGCCGCCGCGCTGGTGGCCTTCTGCGTCGCGCTGGCGAACAACTTCCTCTGGCATCGCCACTGGACCTTCGAGTCCGGCGATGGGCACGCCGGCTTTCAGGCCGCGCGTTTCCTCGCCGTCAGCGTGACCGCGCTGGCGGTCAATCTGCTCGTGCTCGAAACGCTCGTCTCCGGCACTTCGATGGGTGATCTCGGCGCGCAGGCGATCGCCGTCGGCGTGGCGATGCCGATCAGCTTCCTCGGCAACAAGCTCTGGACGTTCGCCTGAGGGCCGCGTGGACCGGCGCATCTCGGCGTTTGGTCTACGCAGCCCTCAGCAGCGGGGTCGGTCACGGCGCCTACCAGTCGCCCTCCAGCCAGCGCAGCAGGTCGGGAGCGATGCGGTCGAGGTCCGGCGAATCGGACGCCAGCTCGGTGGCGGCGAGCTGGATCGCCGCGCCGAGTCCGAATGTCGCCCGCTCGGGGTCGCCGCCGAGCCAGCCCTCGAGCCGGGCCAGGCGGGCATGGTCTGTACGTAGCTCCTGCAGGGCCGACCGGGCGGCGGCGGGATCGGTCTCGGCCTCAGCGATCGCCACCTCCAGCCCGGTTTGGACCCGGTCGTCGGACGCCGCCTCCTCGATGGCGGCCAGCGTCCGCTTAACAATGCCTTCGTCCAGTTGCCCGTCTTCCAGTAGGGCAGTTCTCGTACCCTCTCTCATGTTGGGACCTCCTCTTCAGGTCTCGGCCCGGC
>DASTVL010000032.1:0-2317 GCA_035759115.1 Solirubrobacterales bacterium
GCGCCGGTGCTCGATCCGGGGCGCAGGCGAACCAAGAGCGGCTACCTGTGGGCGATTGCTCGCGACGACCGGCCGTGGGGCGGTACCGATCCGCCGGCGGTCGCCTGTGGATCGGCGTGGAAGAAGGACCCCGCTGAAGGGGTGATCGGCGTCCAATCGGGACCCCGTCGGCATCGGGTCCCAGAGTGCTCCCGTGATCACGGGAGCCGGGTTCAGGATGCTGGTCGTGGAGACGATCGCGAAGATTCGTCGCGGGTACTTCGTCCAGGGTAAGGCGATCAAGGCGATCAGCCGGGAGCTGAAGGTCTCGCGCAAGGTCGTGCGGAAAGTGATCCGCTCGGGCGAGACCGCATTCGTCTACGAGCGGAGGGTGCAGCCGCAGCCGAAGTTGGGTCCGTGGCGCGAGGAGCTGGAACGGCTTCTGGCGGCGAACGCGGCGCGGGCGAACCGGGAACGGCTGACGCTCGTGCGGTTGTTCGAGGAGTTGCGCGCTCTCGGCTACTGCGGCGGCTACGATGCGGTGCGGCGCTATGCGGCCCGATGGCGGCGTCAGCAGAGCGCGCCGACCTCAGCCTTCGTGCCGCTGAGCTTCGCGCCCGGCGAGGCCTACCAGTTCGACTGGAGCCACGAGATCGTCGTGCTCAAGGGCGTGACGACGACCGTGAAGGTGGCGCACCTGCGGCTCTGCCACAGCCGGATGCCGTTCGTGCGGGCGTATCCGCGCGAGAGCCAGGAGATGGTGTTCGACGGCCACGATCGGGCCTTCGCGTTCTTCAAGGGGACCTGCACGCGCGGGATCTACGACAACCTGAAGACCGCGGTGGACACCGTCTTCGTCGGCAAGGAGCGTGCCTACAATCGCCGGTTCCTGCAGATGTGCGGGCACTACCTGGTGGAGCCGGTCGCCTGTACCCCGGGCGCCGGCTGGGAGAAGGGCCAGGTCGAGAACCAGGTCGGCGTCGTCCGGCGGCGAATGTTCACACCGCGCCTGCGCTTCGAGAGCTACGACGAGCTCAACGCCTGGCTGCTCGTCCGCTGCATCGCCTGGGCCAAGGCGCAGCCGCATCCCGAGGTTCGCGACCGGACGATCTGGGAGATGTTCGAGGCCGAGCGGGCGAGCCTGGTGCCCTATGCCGGACCGTTCGACGGCTTCCACGCGGTGCCCGCCACGGTCTCCAAGACCTGCCTGGTCCGCTTCGACAACAACAAGTACTCGGTCGCGGCGGGTGCCGTCGGCCGGCCGGTCGAGATCCGGGCCTACGCTGACCGGATCGAGCTGCGCCAGGATGGCCGCGTGGTCGGCGAGCACCGCCGCGTCTTCGGCCGCGGCCAGACCGTGTACGATCCCTGGCACTACGTGCCGGTGCTCGCCCGCAAGCCGGGCGCGCTCAGGAACGGCGCCCCCTTCAAGGCCTGGCTGCTGCCGGCGGCGCTCGAGCGGGTGCGTCGCAAGCTCGCAAGGACGCCCGGGGGTGACCGCCAGATGGTGGCCATCCTGAGCGCCGTGTTGACCGACGGCCTCGCCGCCGTCGAGGCAGCCTGCGCCGAAGCGCTCGCCGCAGGCGTCCACTCGGCCGACGTCGTCCTCAACATCCTCGCCCGGCGCCGCGAGCCCGGGCCGCCGCTCACCATCACCACGCCGGACGCGCTCCGGCTCCGCTGCGAGCCGGCGGCCGACTGCGCCCGCTACGACCGCCTCAGGAAGGCCATCTGATGGAGCGTTCCGAGATCCTCGCCGCAATGAGTGGCCTCAAGCTGTTCGGCATGAAGGCCGCCTACGACGAGGTCGTCGCCACCGCGGTGAAGCGCCAGCACGAGCCGCAGCGGATCGTCGGCGAGCTGCTCGCCGCCGAGCTGAGCGAGAAGCACGCGCGCTCGATGAGGTATCAGCTCACGATCGCCAAGCTGCCGTTCGCCAAGGAGATCGACGAGTTCGTCTTCGCCGACACGCCGGTCAACCAGACCCTGGTGCGCGACCTCGCCGGCGGCGGCTTCCTCGGCCAGCAGCGCAACCTGGTCCTGGTCGGCGGCACGGGCTCGGGCAAGACCCACCTGGCGGTCGGCATCGCGCGGGCCTGCATCCGCGGCAGCGCCCGCGGCCGCTTCTTCAACGTCGTCGACCTGGTCAACCGGCTCGACGGCGAGGCCCGCGCCGGCCGCCAGGGCCGCCTCGCCGACCATCTCAGCCGGCTCGACTTCATGATCCTCGACGAGCTCGGCTATCTGCCGTTCGCCCAGACCGGCGGCCAGCTGCTGTTCCACCTGATCAGCAAGCTCTACGAGCAGACCTCGGTGATCGTCACCACCAATCTTGCCT
>DASTVL010000033.1:0-4072 GCA_035759115.1 Solirubrobacterales bacterium
GGTAGCCGGTGCGCAGCGCAGCCCCGCCGCCGCGGTTGATCACGTGCCGGGCGACGACCGCGCCATGCGCCGCGGCTACGTCGCCGGTGCCGTCGCGCGAGCCGTCGTCGACGACCAGCACCGCCGTCTCCACGCCACAGACCTCGGACGGCATCAGGTCGAGCACCTGGCCGACGTTGTCGGCCTCGTTGTAGGCGGGGACGAGGATCGCGATCTTGCCGCGGAAGCGCTGCGGCAGCTGCGCCTGGCGGAACTCCTCCCAGGCGATCCCCTCGAGCACGGCCGAGAGCTGGGTCGTGTTGCGGGCGCCCTGCGAGAGGGCGCGCAGGATCAGCAGGAAGAGGATGAAGATCGAGAAGACGGCGAGGCCGAGGATGCGGCCGCCGTTGCCCTGCTCGAAGGAGAAGGCGGAGAGCAGCGCGTCGGTTATTTCGGTGCCGGAGACGATCGCCAGGCCGATCCCGGCGGCGAGCAGGATCAGCACGTCGACGTTGCGCAGCGTGCGGCGGCGCAGCACGGCGAAGGCGACGATCGCGACCGCGGCGAGCAGGCCGGCGGCGCGGAGCGCGGTCAGCTCTGAGGGGAAGATGCCTGCGTAGAGGTCCATTCGCGTCTGGAGGATATGGCCGCGCCCAGTCGCGCCAGCGCCACACCGGCGAGAGGAAAGATCAGCGTCATCAGGATCTCGTTGCGCCGCGGCGCCGCCAGCGAGGCCGCGCCGACCGCGGTGACGAGCACCAGCGGGGTCGCCATCGCGACCAGCCGCCACCAGCGATCGCGCAGCGCGAGCACGGCGAGCCCGGCGAGGCCGAGCAGGACCAGCAGCACCTGCACGACCCGGCCCGGGCTCGATTCCATCGCTTCGCCGATCCCGGCGCTCCACATCCGCCAGACCTTGCGCACCGTCATCGCGGCGTAGCCGCCGGGATCTTCGCCGAGATACTTGGAGAGGTTGTCCTTGCCGATCTTGCCCAGCGACTCGTCGCGCGGCAGGTCCGGGTTGCGTTCGGCGACGCGGTCGAAGAGCGGGGTCGGGTCGACCCGGTCGAGCGCGGCCGAGCCCGGCTCGAGATCGCGGCCGAGGTAGCGCTCGGCGAGCCGCGCCTTGACCCGCTGGTACTCGCCGTCGGCCGGCAGGAAGGTGCCGACGTAGAGCGCCTTGCCGCCGCCGGTCGAGATCGGCACGGTGCGGTCGAGGGTGACCTGGTTGTGGATCGTCCAGGGGACGATCGGCAGCAGCAGCGCCGCGAAGGAGATACCGGCGGCGGCGAGGCCGGGTTGCCGGCCGCGCTCTCGGCCGACGTAGATCGCGGCCAGCAGCACGAAGGCCAGGCCTACCGGCAGGTAGTCGGGGCGGATCAGGGCGGTGAGGCCGAACAGGAGGCCGGGCAGAAGCCAGGCCCGCAATCGTTTCTGTTCGCTCGCCCAGAGGAAAGTGAGAACTGCGGCCGGCAGGGTGAAAATGGCGGGGGGCTCGGAGAAGAGAGCTCCCGTGGAGTGGATAAACGGGGGGTAGATGGCTACGCCCAAGGCGGCGATCAGGCCTGCTGAGCGGCAGTTGAGGCGGCGGCCCAGGAGGTAGCAGACGACGATCGCGCCGAGGCCGAAGAGGAGCTCGACTATGCGGGCGGTGCCTTCGCGGGGGCCGCCGGTGGCGTAGAAGGCGGCGGCGTAGAGAAGGGGGGCGCCGGGGGACCAGTCGCCGGCGTCCTCGAATTCGGGGCCGCCGTAGGACTGTTCCTCGTAGAGCGCCTTGGAGAGCGCGTAGTAGGCGCGGGCGTCGTCGCCGGGCGTCGCCAGGGGCTCGACCACCCGGTAGGCGCGCAGGCCGAAGCCGAGCGCCAGGATCAGCGCCAGCAGGATCAGGGTCTTGCGCCCGTGGCGCTCGGGCAAGGAGCGCACCCAGCGCTTCAGCGATGCCATCGTCGGCCCAGGCTATCTGGGAGCCGCACGGCTTCCGCGCATCCGACATTTACCCCGCTCTGGTGTGGTCAATGTCGGATGCGCGCGAGTAGCCATGCCGATCCGACTCCCGCAAGCGCTGCGAGGAGCGGCAGCGTGACGAGCACCCGGCGTGGCGAGGCCACGAGCAGGGCGCCGCTCGCGGTCACGGCGAGCAGGATCGCGCCGAGCAGCAGCGCCTCCCAGCGGCGCTGACGCGCCAGGAGCGCCAGTCCCGCCAAGCCGAAGGCGACGAGCAGCCAGTGCAAGGCCTTCCAGACGGGCGCGCGCATCACGTCGCGCGGCCCGAAGGCCCAGATCCGCCAGAGCTTCGCGGCGACGAAGCCCGCATAGGCGACCGGCTGTCCGGTCACGTCGTCCCAGAGCCGTTCGCGCCCCATCCGCGCCAGCGCCGCGTCGCTCTCCATCCGCGGATATCGCTGCGCCGCCAGCGCCGCCAGGATCTGCTCCAGCCGTGCGTCCTCGGGCAGCTGCCTTACCAGCCCCGGATGCCGCTCGATCACCTCCTCGCCGACCCGTTCCGGATCCCCTCCCGACGGCAGATAGGACCCGGCAAACAACACCTGCCCACCACCAGTGGAGATCGGCACAAACCGATCCAACGCCACCGCATTGCGCACCGTCCAAGGCGCAACGACCAGCGCCACCCCCAAGAGCATCACCGCCGCCTGGGCCAACCCCGCCCGCCATGCGTCCCTTCCCAGACGCACGGACACAACTACAGCTACCAACAAGGCGATCGCCAGATACTCGGGCCGCACCAGCGCAAGCGCTCCGAGTAGCAGCCCTGGCGCCAACCATCCTCGCGCGTGGACCCGTGCGCCGGGACGGTCTGCCCAGAGCACCGCCAGCACCGCGCCCGACGACAGCGTCGCCGCCAACGGCTCGGACATCAACATCCCCTGGTACTCCAAGAGCGCGGGATAGATCGCGACGGCGCCGGCGCCGACCAGGCCCGCGAACGGGCCCGACAGTCGGCGGCCGATCAGGTAGGTCAAGAGGACGGCGAGAGCCCCGATCAGCGCCAGCACGATCCGCGCGAGCCGTTCGTGCACGCCGCCGGTCAGCTCGTAGATGCCGGTCACGAACAGCGGCAGGCCAGGGGAGTAGTTGCTCGCCGGCTGCGTCGCCCGCGGGCCGAGCGTGAAGCCCTCGCCACGCTCCAGATTGGCGGCGATCGCCGCGTACCCCTGGGCGTCGTAGACGGGGGCGCGTCCGTCCCAGGCCTCCCCCAGGCGCAGGCCCGTGGCCAGCAGCAGGATCGCGACCAGCAGGGCCAGCCCCGCCCGACCGCCGTTTCGCGCTGCAAGGCCGCTCATCCGGGAGATGCTATGTCGCCCCCGTCGGATACTCTGCCGCGACCCATGCGCCTTCTGATCCTCGGAGGCGACGGTTACCTCGGCTGGCCGACCGCGCTCAAGTTCTCGGCCCAAGGCCACGAGGTCTCCGTCGTCGACAACTTCTCCCGCCGTCGCTGGCATCGCGAACACGGCAGCGGCTCGTTGACCCCGATCGCCGAGCTCGAGCAGCGGATCGCGGCCTGGCGCGAGCTCTCGGGCGAGACGATCCGCAGCTACGTCGGCGCGGTCGAGGACGGCGATTTCCTCGATGAGGTCGTCGCCGAGACCCGCCCCGAGGCGGTCGTCCACTACGGCCAGCAGCCCTCGGCGCCCTACTCGATGCTCTCCCGCGAGCGCGCCGTGGAGACCCAGCACACCAACGTGATCGGCAACCTCAACCTGCTCTTCTCGATCCGCGACCACGTGCCCGAGTGCCACCTGATCAAGCTCGGCACGATGGGCGAGTACGGCCAGCCGGGCATCGACATCGAGGAGGGCTACATCGAGATCGAGCACAAGGGCCGCAAGGACACCCTGCCCTTCCCGAAGCTGCCCGGCTCGCTGTATCACTGCTCCAAGGTCCACGACTCGACCAACATCCACTTCGCCTGCCGCACCTGGGGCCTGCGCGCGACCGACTTGAACCAGGGCGTCGTCTACGGGATCGAGACCGCCGAGAGCGCCCGCGACGAGCGCCTGATCACCCGCTTCGACTACGACGAGCTGTTCGGCACCGTGCTCAACCGCTTCTGCCTGCAGGCCGTGATCGG
>DASTVL010000034.1:0-3501 GCA_035759115.1 Solirubrobacterales bacterium
TGGAACTCAGATCACGCCGGCGTCTTCAGCGCGCTGAGGTTCGTGCGCTGAGGCCGCGGTCCATTGCGGGCGGGGGCGCTCAGCCCTCGCCCGCGGTGGCGGCGACGAATTCGGCCACTTCCTCGGCCTGTTCGCCGCTGATGATCTCGGCGGGCATGCGGCCCGCGGTGGTGCCGCCGTCGACGCCGTTTTCGATCGCGTTGAGCACGCGGCCTTCGGTCGCTTCGATCGTCTGCTGTGCGTTCGGGCCTTCCGGTGGGCCGGTCGGGGCCAGCAGTTCGTCGAGGTCGGGGCCGAAGTTGCCGTCGGCGCCCGCTGCGTAGAGCGTGTGGCAGTTGCCGCAGTTGGTGTCGAACAGGTCCCTGCCCTGCTCGAGGCCGGCCGGGACGGAGGCCGCCTCGACCTCGTCGCCGTCGCTGCGGAAGGCCAGCCAGGGGATCAGGACCGCCAGCACGGCGACCAGCACTCCGAACCAGATGAAGGTCTTCTTGCTCATTCGGCGGCGCGCATACTAACCGCGGCGGTCCCGGGCGCGGTACCAGGCCCGATCCGGGAGCCACACGTGTGCGAATGGCGAGCGCCGGACCAAGCGGGGCAAGGACGCAGGGAGGCCGAATAGCAGCGCTATTTGGCCGACTGAGGACGCGGCCCCGCGCCGTGTCCGCCGCCGCCAGGCGCGCGCGTGTGGTGAGCGGACCGGGCCCAAGGGCACATCCGGCGCAGCTCGCACTCGCCGCAGCGCGGTTTCGGCCGACATACCTCGCGCCCGTGGCGGATCAGGTTCATGTGCAGCTCGTAGGCGTCCGCGGGGGCGACGACGGCCAGCATCTCGTCGTGGGCGCGCTCGAAGGAGGCCTTCTCGGGGAAGAGCCCGAGCCGGCCGCCGACGCGGTGGATGTGGACGTCGACCGGGATCTCGGGGATGCCCCAGGTGAAGATCAGCACGCAGGCGGCGGTTTTGCGGCCGACGCCGGGCAGCGCCAGCAGGAACTCGAGCGACTCCTCGCGCGGCGCGCTCTCGGTCCAGTCGAGGTCTGGGTGCTCGCCGAGCTGCTCGAGGATCGCCTGGATCCGCGGCGCCTTCTGCCGCGCCAGCCCACCCGGCCGGATCGTCTCCTCGAGCTCCGCGACCGGCGCGTCCCGCACCTCCTCCCAGCTCGGATACCGCTTGCGCAGCTGCGCGAAGGACCGGTCCCGATTGCGATCGTTGGTGTGCTGCGAGAGCACAGTCTTCACAAGCTCCGCGATCGGATGCCGATGCGGCTCATTCACCGGCCGCCCATACATCTCCCGCAAGCGATCCCGAATCGCTCTGACCCGCGCCTTACGCGGCCTCGTCCACGCCATCGGCGAGACCCTAACCCGCTTTCCGCCCCGTTAACGCGGCGATTACAATTGCCGGATGCAGCGCGCGTTCGCAGCAGTCACCGCCCGGCTGCCCCAGGGCTGGGGCGACCTCGGCAGGCAGATCGGCCTGCTCGTCGCCGTCGATCTCGCCTACGAGACCGTGCGCGGCATGGCCGAGGGCCAGAAAGCGGTCGCCTTCGCCAACGGCCGGCAGATCATCGACGTCGAGCGCGCCACCCACACCTTCTTCGAGCCCGGCTGGCAGGCCTTCTTCACCCAGTTCCAGTGGCTGATCGACTTCGCCAATCAGGTCTACATGAACAGCCAGTTCGCGGTCGTCGTCGCCTTCTTCTTCTGGCTCTACTTCTTCCGCAACGACGCCTATTACTTCGTCCGCAACATGTTCATGGTCGCGATGGGCCTGGCGCTGCTCGGCTACGCCTTCTACCCGACCGCGCCGCCGCGCTTCTTCGGTGCCTACGGCTTCATCGACACGATCAACGACTTCTCCAGCGTCAACCACGACTCCGGCCTGGCGAAAGCCTTCATCAACCCCTACGCGGCGGTGCCGAGCATGCACTGCGCCTTCGCCGCGATGGTCGGGATCAGCGCCGCGCGGCTGGTCAAGAGCCGCCCGGTCATGGTCTTCTGGGCCTGCTGGCCGCTGCTCGTCGCCTGGGTCGTGATCGTCACCGGCAACCACTACTGGATCGACGTCGCGCTCGGCTGGGGCGTCGCCGCGGTCTCGGCGCTGGTCGCCAGTCGCCTGCTCGCCCGCGCCCGGCCCGAGGCCTGGGGCTGGCGGGCGCGCTCGTCACCCCAAGAGGCCGAGGCCTAGACTCTCCCCGCAATGGATTCGTCGGCCCCCCCGCGGGCTCCGAGCGGCCGCCGCGACGGGCGCCAGGCGCGCAGCGCACAGGAGCTCCGCTCCTATGCGCGCAACCGACTGATCGAGTCGCGGCTGACCCCGAACGCGATCTCGATCGCCGGCCTGATCGGCAACCTCGTCGCCGCCGGCCTGGTCACGCAGCGACTCTTCTTCCTCGCCGGCGTCGCCTTCGTCCTCGGCTCGGTGATGGACACGCTCGACGGCCGCTACTCGCGCATGTCGGGCAAGGGGACCCTCTTCGGCGCCTTCCTCGACTCGACCCTGGACCGGATCGAGGAGGGGATCGTGCTCGCCGCGGTCGCCGGCTACTTCGCCGCGATCGGCGACGACTTCGCCGCCGCGATGTGCGTGGTCGCCGTGCTCGGCTCGCTGATGGTCTCCTACACGCGCGCCCGCGCCGAGGCGCTCGGGGTCGAGTGCACGGTCGGGTTGGCGACGCGTCCCGTGCGGGTAGTCATACTGTCGATTGGCTTGGTCTTCGCCAAGGGCGCCGGGCTCGGCGATTTCGAGCTCCTCGCGCCGGCGGTCTACCTGATCGCGGCGCTGACCATCGTCACCACGATCCAGCGCGTGTGGCATGTGCGCAACGAGTTGACAATCGAGCCCAAACCGCCCCCCGAGCTGTAACCAGTCGAGGCGGCGGGTTACTGTGCCCGTCAGCCAGAGCGAGGAAGGAACCGAGACTTGATGAGTGAGACCAACGGAGCAAGCGGCAACGGCGCAGCGCCGGCCACGGACGAGAAGGTCCGCGTCGCGATCGTCGGCGTCGGCAACTGCGCCAACTCCTTCATCCAGGGCGTCCAGTACTACAAGGACGCCGACCCGGCGGAGGAAGTGCCGGGCCTTATGCACGTCGACCTCGGCGGCTACCACGTCGGCGACGTCGAGTTCGTCGCCGCCTTCGACATCGACGCCGAGAAGGTCGGCAAAGACCTCTCGGAGGCGATCTGGTCGGGCCAGAACGACACGATCAAGTTCGCCGACGTGCCCGAGCTCGGGGTCAAGGTCGAGCGCGGTATGACCCACGACGGGCTCGGCAAGTACCTCAAAGAGAAGATCACCAAAGCGCCGGGCGAAACGGCGGACGTGGTCGGGATCCTCAAGGAGACCAAGGCGGACGTGCTCGTCTGCTACCTGCCGGTCGGCTCCGAGGAGGCGACCAAGTGGTACGTCGAGCAGGCGCTCAAGGCGGGCGTCGGCTTCGTCAACTGCCTGCCGGTCTTCATCGCCCGCGAGAACTACTGGGACAAGCGCTTCGAAGAAGC
>DASTVL010000035.1:0-4631 GCA_035759115.1 Solirubrobacterales bacterium
TCGGCGAGCATGCCGTTCAGCGTGTCGCGCAGCCCGCCGGCTTTGACCATGTCCACGAATGGCTTGAACGCCTCAGGCGGCCAGTTGTCATGGGTGTCGCAGTTGGTAAGGGTCAACGTCCGCACCCGCTCAGGATTGAGCGCCGCGAAGATCTGAGCAATGCCTCCGCCACTGTCGTTGCCGACCAGGTCGACCTGATCGGTCTTCAAGGCATCGAGCACCTCTCTCAGCATCTTCGCGTTGGCGGTCACGGAAACATCTTGATCCGGCGCGATCTCGGTGTCGCCATGCGCCAGGAGATCCACCGCGATGCAGCGGCGGATGTCAGACAGCCCGGCCAACTGGTGCCGCCACAGATGCTTATTCAAGACCACGCCATGCACAAAGAGCGCGACCGGACCGGAGCCAGCGGATGCGTAGCTGATGCGGCCTGAAGGTGTCTCGACGCTGTGAGTCGTGGTTGGGGTTTGCTGGCTGCTCATGGCTCAACCCTGCGAACGCGCGGCGGCTTCGTTCAACGTCGTCCTCGCTTCTCGCTCGAGTGCCTTCATCGCGCGGATATATGGAATCGGACCGTAACTGATGCGCGCGACGCCGAGTTCGGCGAGCCGAGCATTCGATGGAACGCCCTCCATGACCATTACGTTCACGGGCAGCGAGACACTCTCGCAGACCCGCCCGATCAGCGCATCGTCCACCAAGCCGGGGACGAAGTAGCCGGACGCGCCTGCGACCGCGTAGGCTTTGGCCCTGTCGAGAGCCTCGCCGACAGCCTGCGCCGCGTCATCGCCATGTTCGAAGAACGCATCGGTCCGCGCGTTGATGAAGAGCTCGACGCCCTTCTGCTCGGCCGCCTTGCGGATAGCCGAGATCCGGCGTGCCTGCCGGTCGATATCGTAGAGACCCGCGCCCTTCACGACCCGGTCCTCGAAATTGATACCGATGACGCCAAGATCGAGCAGTCGCGAAACATTGCCGGCCAGTTCGCCGTCGTCTTCGCTGTAGCCGCCCTCGAAGTCGACGGTGACCGGCGCATCGATCGTCGCCGCGATCCGCGCCACGATCTGTTCGGCGAGCGCGATCGGGATGGCCTCGCCGTCGCGATAGCCTTGGGCTTCCGCGACGGACCAGCTGCTCGTCGCGATCGCCTTGGCACCAGCAGCGAGTATCGCCTTGGCGCTGCCGGCATCCCACGCATTGTAGAGCAGCAGCGGCTTGCCTTTCACCTGCAGCTCGGCGAAGCGCTTGGCCTTTTCCGTCTGGTTCATTGCATCCTCCTAAGTTGACGAGCTCGGGGACGTGGGCTCACCCATTCCGTCCCTTGGAAGTGCGGACCCGAGGCTTGAGCGACTTGCGCCGCTTGTGACCCTGCAGAATGGCATTCGTGACGTTCTATCTATCAGTAGGTCCACACGCGTTAGATAAGGCTGGCGCGCCGGCGCGTCAACCTCTATCTATCGGTAGACAGCCTGGACGCTGCCCGATCGCCAGCGGGCGACCGCCCGCAGCCCATAAGGAAGAGACCGGATTGAGCTCGTATGAACCGGACATTCTTGCCCGCGATCTCGACGTGATCTTCTGCGGCGTGAACCCGGCCACGACTGCCGCAGTCGTCGGTCACAATTTCTCCAGCTGCAGCAATCGCTTCTGGACGGTGCTGCATCTCACCGGCTTCACCGATGTCCGCCTTCAGCCGCACGAGGAGCGGCGCTTGCTCGAATACCGATGCGGCCTGACCGCCGTCGTCGCCCGGCCGACAAGACGGGCCATCGATGTGCCGCCGGACGAATTCCGGAAAGCGCGGCCGGGCTTCGAAGCCAAGATACGTCGCTATGCCCCTCGTTCGGTCGCGTTTCTCGGCAAGCGCACCTTCTCGGCGATGATGGACCAGCCGGACGTGGCATGGGGCCGGTATCCCGCAGGGTTTGCGGGCACCACGACCTGGATCCTGCCCAACCCCAGCGGCCTCAACAAAGCCTTCTCCCTCGAGGCGCTGGTAAGGACTATAGCGAGTTGCGGGCGGCCCTCCGGGCCGGGCCGTCAGCGTGAGACTTCCGGTCACGGGGAGCGACCAGGACGGATTGACAGCGCCCGGTCTCGCCGCGGCAACTTGGATCTTTCGTGGCGCGTTCCTTCGATCACCGGAGCGATCAGGATGAGGCTCCGACGCAACCGTCCGCTTTGGTGACCGGCACGGTGGATGCCGGATACCGTGCCAGCTTTTCGGCCGGGCGGATGGGACGCGCTACCAGCCCGCCGCCGCAGTTCGGGCAGCGCCCACCCAGGGTCGTCTCCGCACAGCCCCGGCAGAAGGTGCATTCGAAGCTACAGATCATGGCGTCGGTGGCCGCCGGCGGCAGATCCTTGTTGCAGCATTCGCAGTTGGGGCGAAGGTCTAACACCATGGTTCCTTTCTGATGACAGCGATTACGAATTTCCGCGCGACGCCGTCCCCGTCTGGATATCCGGGTAATACTGCGGAGTCTCGCGTCGATCGAACATGCCGTAGTCGCGGACCACGCGCACAATCCGATGGCGGAGGCCGCCAAAGGCGGGCGGGCTGAATTTCTCGGCAGAGGGCCGGTCGCGCCACGACGCTAACAGCGCGAGTTTCCCCGCGTTGTAGATGCTGGCAAAAACGTCGTGGTCGATCAGGTCCGCCCGATGCCGATCGAGCGACAACCAGTCCGGCAGCACCGCGACCGTCATGCCTGATGACGGCGGGACCTCGGTCAGCGTCATGAATTTCGCCCGCCCGATCTCCGTCTCGTCGAGCCGCTGTTCGACGATCGCCGCGCCTGCGGGTGGTGCCGTGTCCGCCACGATCTCGCCCACCCGCAGATGGTAGTCCTGGAACACCTCATCCCGGCCGCGCTGCTGGGTGTTGTGATGCTTGCCGACCGTCCGCCACCTCACCACGGATTTCTCGTCGCGCCAGGTCGAGTGCGACAGGATCCAGCCCGGCCGGCGCGTGCTCTCGAAGCGTTCGTTGTCGATGAAGCCGTCTATCCCTTCGAGGATCGGTCTCAATCCCTTCGCAAGCTCGAGATAGAGGTCGAACTTCTCTTGCTTGGGATGGACTTCGAAGATCACCGAGAACATCGCCATCGCCCCGGATTGTCATGCCTCATGCCGCGGAGCGGCAGGGCTTCCTCCTCTGCGCCAGCGGGTAGCGTCTCTGACGCCACGCTCGCCGACGTCTCTCTCGACTGGTAGGGGGATAACCGTTGTTTTCTCCCGGCGCAAGGACTATCTATCAACAGATAGTCATAGGAGTGACTCCATGAGTGACGTCAAAACTGCGATCATGGACGCCGCCGAACGGCGCATGCAGCAGGGCGGTTTCGGCGGCTTCAGCTTCCGGGAAATCGCCACGGATGTCGGCATCAAGAGCTCGAGTGTCCACTACCATTTCCCAACAAAGGAGGATCTCGCGGCGGCCGTCATTCGCCGCTGGGCGGAATATACTTCCGAATTGATCGACAAGGAGCTGGAGAAGGACCCAGATCCCGTCCGTGTCTGGACGAAGGCCTTCCGAGGAACTGCTTTCTCCGAAGCTCACATGTGCCCTTGTACCGTGCTCGGCGCCGCCTCGCAGGATCTGCCGGAACAGGTTGCGAAGGAAGTGAAGGGCTTTTTCAAGATGTGCCAGGACAAGCTAGTCGCGGAAGGGCTCTCGCCAAGTAAGGCGGCCGAAGTGCTGTCGACCATCACGGGCGCCCTGGTCCTTGCCAATGCCCTCGGCGACACTGCCGAATATGACCGAGCCACCCGCAAATTTGCTGCGTCAAAACGCGGCCGCTCTGGCTGATCGTCACGGCCCTCGCGGACCAAGAACGAAGCGTCTTGCGAAGGTGGCCGCGCGTGATTGAGGCGGCCGCTGGCCGGCGAGGTGCAGCCATCGGCACGTAGAGGCACGCGCCCGGGCGGTAAAGCCGTCGATCTCATGTCGGCTACCCCGTCAACCCGACAAACCCCGCCGCGCAGCTGTAGGCCGAGAGGCGAGATCGGCGAGACGGGCTGTCCGCCAGGCGGATGAGCGCTCGTCATCGCTGTGCGCGCGGGGTCGCCTCGCCCCAAGCTCTCCGCTGCTCCCCCCATTCGAGCGTCCCATTGCCCAGCATCTCAGCCAGCCTGAGGCCTCTCGGCTGCCGCCCGTCAAGCATCGCTTCCACAATATCTGGCGCCAAGCAGGTGAGTGGGAGGAGCCGGCAGACGTAGGCGTCCGTGACGCGCTCCTTTTCCGCAAGGTCGGTGATCGACCTGGCCTGACCGCTCTCGATCTTCCGCCGCCATCGGTGCGCACGGACGAGCGCTTTGACCAGCGTCTCGTCGCGGCTCGGCTTCCGTGCCGGTGCCGCCACGCCCTCCGGCGTCATGATCAGCTTCCGGCCACCGCGGCGCTGCAGGCGCATTGGGATGCGGATGGTCAGAGTGTCGACCTCGAGACCCACGCGTCCGGTCATTACTCTGCGGCCAGCAGGGGTTCGGAAGTGGCCAGAGCGGGAGCGTCCTGGTCCGCCAGCTCGGCGACGAGGCTGTGAATCCCCGCGGCATGCAGCGTGACCGAGATGCCGTTGGGCGCGACCTCGATGCGCTCGATCAGCAGCCGGAGGATGCGTGCCTGCTAG
>DASTVL010000036.1:0-6925 GCA_035759115.1 Solirubrobacterales bacterium
CTCGAGCACGGCGCGGCGCGAGAGCACGACGTTGTTGCGGCTGCGGTTGAGCTCGATCACTTTGCACTCGAGCGTCTGGCCGAGGAACTCGTCGAGGTTGTGGACGCGGCGGATGTCGACCAGCGAGGCGGGCAGGAAGCCGCGCACCCCGAGGTCGAGGATGAGGCCGCCCTTGACGACCTCGATCACGCTGCCTTCGACCGGTTCGCCCGACTCGGCGGAGGCCTCGATGCGGCGCCACGCCTTCTCGAAGCGGGCGCGCTTCTTGGAGAGGATCAGGCGACCCTCGGAGTCTTCCTTGGTCAGGACGAGTGCGTCGATCTCCTCGCCCTGCTCGACCTCGTCGGCCGGGTCGACCGACTTGCGGATCGAGAGCTCGGTCGAGGGGATGACCCCCTCCGACTTGTAGCCGATGTCGACCAGGACCTCGTCCTTGTCGATCCGCACGACTTTGCCCTTGACCACGTCCCCCTCGTCGAAGGAGACCATCGTCGCCGCGTAGTTGGGGACGACCTTGCCGTCGATTTCGAGCAGCAGGCCGCCCGAACCCTCGACCGGGGAGCCGGTCGGAGCGGGAGCGTCAGGGGTCAAGGTCGTATCGGTCACGGACACAGCGGGCCATGATTGCAGAGTGGATACGCTCTGCGTCGTGCCGACCAGGGCGACCACGCGAGGCGACGAGCGCACCCCCCTCGAGGGTGCCTACGACGTGCTGATCTGCGGCGCCAGCTTCGCCGGGCTCGCGGTCGCCCGCGAGCTGGCCGGCAGCGGCGCCGACGTGCTGATCGTCGACCGCTACGAGATCGGCGAGCGGCAGACCTCGGCCTGCGGGATCCCGACCGAGTGGATGCGCCGGCTGGGGCTGATGGGGGCCGAGCGCCAGCGCTTCGACTCGCTGCTGATCCACACCCCCCACGGCGAGCGCCGCTACCGCCTGCCCTGGACCTTCTCGACCTTCGACTACCGCGAGCTCTGCGCGCTGCTCTGGGAGCAGTGCGACGCCCGCTTCGAGACCGCCAAGGTGAACCGGCGGGCGCTCCCCGCCGACGGCGACGGCACGATCGCGGTCGAAACCGACCGCGGCGTGCTCTCGGCGCCGCTCGTCGTCGACGCGCTCGGCTGGCGCCGCGTGCTCGCCTCCGGCGACGGCTACCAGCCGCCCGACGCGCCGCTCTCGCGTGGGCTCGAGGTCCATCCCGGCGGCAGCAGCGAGGACCTCGAGATCTGGATCGATCGCCGCTACGTCCCCGCCGGCTACGGCTGGTCGTTCCCGGCCCGCGACGAGCTGCGCATCGGCGTCGGCTCCTTCGACCCGCGCTTCCACGTGCGCGAGACGACCGAGCTGCTGGCCGAGGACCTGGGCAGCGAGCGCGTCCGCTACCAGGGCAACTGGATCCCCCACAAGCTGCGCCGCGCGACCGAGGGCGGCGTCTTCTTCGCCGGCGACTCGGCCGGGCACTGCCTGCCGCTGACCGCGGAGGGGATCAGGACCGCGCTCTACTTCGGCGTCGCCCTCGGGCGTGAGCTGCGCGACGTCTACGAGGGCGGCCAGGACCGCGAGCGGGCGGCCGCCCGCTACGCCGAGTTCCACGACTCGCACGAGTGGAAGTTCCGCTGGATGCTGCGCGTACAGCGGCTCGTGCCGCGGATCCCGCCGCGCCTGCTCGGGCCGCTGATCCGCCTGCTCGGCAGCAGGCGCTTCGTCGACTGGTCATTCGAGCACTACCTGGCGATCGCGCCTCCCCCGGAGGGCTCAGCGGACGAGCAGGAAGGTCCCGGCGACGAGCAGCGCGACGCCGAGCGCCCGGTCGAGGCCGATCGGCGTCTGCTCGAGGCCGAGCAGGCCTAAGCGGTCGATCGCGACCCCGGTCGCGAGCTGCGCGGTGATCGTCGCCGCCGCGACCCCGCCGGCGCCGATCGCCGAGACCGCGATCAGCGCGTTGGTGACGTAGATCGCGCCCAGCAGCCCGCCGAGCAGGTAGTACCAGCTGACGTCGAAGGTCGAGCCGAGACCGCCCGCCTTGCCGCTGAGCACGACGATCGCGGCCAGGGCCAGGGTGCCGATGGAGAAGGAGACGAGGGCCGCCGGCAGGCTGCCGGTGGCGCGGCCGAGGCCGGCGTTGATCGGCGCCTGCAGGGCGATCAGGCCGCCGGCGGCGGCGGTCAACAGGACTGCGACGCCCTTGTCCATCCGGCCATCCTGTCAAGCGGCGTGATTTTCGGCGCGGGCCCGTGTTGCATCATTTGACGATGCCGCCACCAGCAGAGGGATTCGCCAGCCGCCTCTTCCTCGGCCCCGCCCTGCGCACGCAGCCGGACCGCCGCCTGGTGACCCTCGTGCGCGAGGGCTACGAGAGCGCCTTCGAGGAGATCGTGCGCCGCTACGGCAAGCCGCTCGGCCGCTATGCCGCCTCGATCGTCGGCGGGCGCTCCGAGGACGTGCTCCAGGACGCCTTCGCCAAGGCGCTGCCGGCGCTGCGCCGCGACGAGGCCGAGATCGACCTGCGCCCATGGCTCTTCCGCATCGTCCGCAACACCGCCCTCAACGACCTGCGCGACAACCCACCCGCGCCCGAGGTGCTGGCCGAGGCTCTGGCGGGCGGCCGCAACCCGGCGGAGGAGCTGGAGCAGCGCGAGCAGCTGACCGACCTGATGAAGCGCCTGCAGGCGCTGCCCGAGGCGCAGCGGGCGGCGATCGTGATGCGCGAGCTCGAGGGCCTCGGCCACGACGAGATCGCGGCGGCGCTGGGACTTACCGACGGCGGCGCCCGTCAGGCGATCTACCGGGCGCGGCAGGCATTGCGCGACGGCGCCGGGATGCTGCTGCCGCTGCCGCTGCTGCGCCTGCTGATCGACCACGGCGCCGAGGCCACGGGCGCCGGCGCAGGCGCCGGGGGCGCGATCGCCGCCGCAGGGGCCGGCGCCGGAGGAGCGGGCGGCGCGGCGAAGCTCGGGGTCGTCGCCGTCGTCCTCGCCGGCTCGGTCGGCGCCGGGGTCGCGGTGCAGGACCATCGCGGCGACAGCCAGGCGCGCGCGGTCGAGCCGCCGCCGGCCGGCGCCGCGGCGAAGCCCTTCGCCGCCGTCGTCCCCGCCCTCGCTTCCACGACCGGCGAGGACGAGGGTGGAAGCCATTCCGGTGGAAGCGGCGACGATCGCCGCAGCGGGCATGGCGACGACGACGGATCGCACGGCGGGCCGGACGATCGCGGCGAGCGCGGCGGCAAGGGACGAGGCCGCGACGGCGGCAAGGACCGGCGCCACGGCGGGCTTCGGCACGGGCCGCGCCACGGCGGGATTCGGCATGGCGGCGAGGATCGCGGCGGGCCCGGGCCGGGGCGCCGCGACGATGGGCCGCGCCGGCTCGAGGGCGGCCGCCACGGTCCCGGGGACGGCGATGACGACGGGCCGGCGCGCGACGGCCGCCACGGCGGCGGAGGCGGCGGCTCCGGGCCCGGGCCGGGCGGCGACGGGAGCGGCGAGCTGCGCGATGGCGGTGGGCCCGGTGGCAACTCGGGGCCCGGCGACGGACCCGAGCCCCTTCCAGAGGAAGAGAGCGGCAGCGGTTCCGGATCGGGCGGCTCCGGCGAATCCGACGACGAGGGTGATCTTCGCGACGGCTCCGGGTTGTCGGAATGAAGCGTCTTCCATCAAACCGACTCAGGAGGCATCAGAAGATGAACTCACACGGCAATAGAGCGCGGCTCGGCGGGGTGCTCGCAGCCGTTGCCGCGGTGCTGGCGCTGGTCGCGCTGCCCGGTCTGGCATCCGGCCACCGCGGCCACGACGACCCGGCCCCGGCGGGCACCGTGCAGTCGTTCGACTCCGAAACCCACGTGCTGACCATCGACCTCGCCGAGGACGGCAGCGTCAGCGGCCTCGTCACCCGTCGCACCAAGATCCGCTGCGACAACGGGCGCCACCGCGGGCGCCACGGCCTCCGCCATCACCGGCGCGGGCGCGGTCACGGAGCGTCTGCCTCGCGCCGCGGCGGCGAGGATGAGTCGGGCGACGACCGCGGCGGCCGCGGCTCCGGCGAGCCCGGCGACGATCGCGGCTCCGGCGAGCTCGAGCCCGGCGACGACCATGGCGTGCACGCCGAGCCCGGCGACGACCGCGGTCACCACGGCGTCGGCGGTTCGCGCCGCTGCCGTGCAAGCCTGACCGAGGGCGCGACGGTGAAGATCGCCGAGCTGGTCCTGATCGACGGCAAGGCGATCTACAAGCACGTCGTGCTGCCCCAGCCGGCCAGGGAGGACGGCGGCGAAGAAGGAGAAGGCGAGGAGGAAGAGGCGCCGAGCGCCGAATAGGCGCAGCGGCTACTTGGCGTCGAGCCAGTCCTGGCCGACGCCGATGTCGACCTCGAGCGGCGGATCGAGCTGGTAGGCGGCGCACATCTCGCGCTCCACCAGCTCGGTCGCCGCCTCCATCTCCCCCGGCGGGCCCTCGAACAGCAGCTCGTCGTGGATCTGCAGGATCAGCCGGGTCTTGCCGCCGGCCTCGCGCAGGGCGTTCTGGCAGCGCACCATCGCGACCTTGATGATGTCGGCCGCGGTCCCCTGGATCACCGTGTTGACCGCCAGCCGCTCGCCCAGCCGCCGCGTGTTCGGGTTCCCCGAGCGCAGCTCCGGGATCGGGCGCCGCCGCCCCATCAGCGTGCGCACGTAGCCCTCCTCCTGGGCGCGCTCGACGACCTGCTCCCTGAACGCCCGCACCGCCGGGAAGCGCTCGAGGTAGCGGGCGACGAATTCCTCGCCCTCTTTGCGCGGGATGTTGAGCCGGTCGGCGAGGCCGAACCCGGTCAGCCCGTAGACGATCCCGAAGTTGACCATCTTCGCCTTCGAGCGCTGGCCGACGTCGACGTCGTCGCGTGAGATCTCGAAGACCTCGGCGGCGGTCGCGGCGTGGACGTCTTCGCCGGCGCGGAAGATCTCCTTCAGCACCTCCTCCTCGGCGACGTGGGCGAGCACCCGCAGCTCGACCTGGCTGTAGTCGGCGGAGAGCAGGCGGTTGCCCTTCTCGGCGACGAAACAGGCCCGCACCGGGCGGCCGATCTCGGTGCGGATCGGGATGTTCTGCAGGTTCGGGTTGGTGCTGGAGAGGCGGCCGGTCGTCGTCGCCGCCTGGTTGAAGGTCGTGTGCACGCGGCCGGTATCGGGGTCGATCAGGTCGGGCAGCGAGTCGAGGTAGGTGTTCTTCAGCTTGGTCAGCTCGCGCCAGCTCTCGATCTTCTCGACGATCGGGTGCTCGTCGCGGATCTGGGCGAGCACGCGGGCGTCGGTCGAGAAGCCGGTCTTGCCACGCCGCTTCCTGGTCAGCTCGAGCTGCTCGAAGAGGATCCGGCCGACCTGCTGCGGCGAGCCGATCGTGAACTCCTCCCCGGCGAGCTCGAAGATCTCCTTTTCCAGGGTCGCGATCCGCTCGCCGAAGCCGGCGCCGACCTCGGCCAGGCGCTCTGCGTCGAGCTTCAGCCCTTCGCGTTCCATCGCCGCGAGCACGTGGACCAGCGGCAGCTCGACGTCGTGCAGCAGCGGCTCCAGCTCGAACTGCTCGAGGCGCGGGCGCTGCGCCTCGGCCAGGGCCGCAATCAGGCGTGCCTCCTCGGCCGGGTCGAGGCCGGCCTCGACCTCCTCGCCCAGCGCAAGCTGCGCGTCCTCCTCCCCGCGCTCGGCGGCGGCGCCCTCGGCGAGGCCGATGCCGGCGTCGGCCGCGAGCTCGGTCAGCTCGTAGGTGCGGCGCTGCGGCTCGAGCAGGTAGGCGACCAGCATCGTGTCGTGCGCGAGCTCGAGCACGACCCCCTCCCGGGCGGCGGCGGCGAGCAGGCCATGGCGGCCGCCGCCCAGCGACTTCGCGTCGTGGGCGGTCAACGGATGGGCCGCGAGGGCGACGGCGAGCTGGTCGAGGTCGGTGTCGCCGGCGAGGATCCGCTCGCCCTGGGCGGCGGCCCAGCGATCGCCGGCGATCGCCAGCGCCGCGCCGCCCGCGCCGATGTCGGCCGGCGTCCCCTCCTCGACCTCGACCGCGAGCTCCTGCTCGACGCTGCGCCCCGGCACGGCCTCGCCCTCGGGCAGCGCTTCTTCCAGTCGCTCCAGCACCGCGCGCAGCTCGAACTCGCGCATGAAGTCGCGCAGCGCGCCGCGATCGGGCTCGGCGCCCATCGCCGCGCCGATGTCGACCCCGGTCTCGATCTCGTACTGCAGCGTCGCCAGCTGCTTCGACATGCGGGCGTCGTCGGCATGCTCGACCAGGTTCTGCTTGCGTTTTGCGCCGGAGATCTCCTCGACGCTCGCCAGCACCCGCTCCAGCGAGCCGAACTTCTGCAGCAGCTGGGTCGCGGTCTTCTCGCCGATGCCGGGGACGCCGGGGATGTTGTCGGAGGTGTCGCCGCGCAGCCCCATCAGGTCGGTGATCAGCTCCGGCGGCACGCCGTAGCGCTCCTGCACCGCGGCCTCGTCATAGATCTTCGTCTCGGTGATCCCGCGCGAGGTGCTCATCACCCGCACCCCCGGGGCGACCAGCTGGTAGGCGTCGCGGTCGCCGGTGACGACCATCACATCGATCCCCTGCTCGCGCGCCCGCCGCGAGAGCGAGGCGATCACGTCGTCGGCCTCGTAGCCCTCGACCTTGACGTTGGTGTAGCCGAAGGCCTCGACCAGCGGCATCAGGTGCGGCCACTGCTCGCGCAGCAGGTCGGGGCGCGGTTTGCGTTGCGCCTTGTAGAGGTCATAGGTGACCTCGCGGCCCGACATGCCGGCGTCCCAGGCGACGATCACGCCGGCCGGGCGATGCTCGTCGATGACTTTGACCAGCATCGAGGCGAGCCCGTAGATCGCGTTGGTCGGCCGCCCGTCGCTGGTCCCGATCGACTCCGGCAGCGCGAAGAAGGCCCGGTAGGCGAGCGAGTTGCCGTCGATCAGGAAGAGCTCGG
>DASTVL010000037.1:0-24380 GCA_035759115.1 Solirubrobacterales bacterium
GCGCTGGCGCAGGAAGCGCTCGACGTGGCCCTTCTTGGTCTCGTAGTCGTGGTCGGCGATCTTCGGCCGCAGCTTGATCTCGCGCACGTTGACCTGGGTCTGGTGCTTGCGCGCCTGCTTCTGCTTCTGCTCCTGCTCGTATTTGTACTTCGAGTAGTCGAGCAGGCGGGTGACCGGCGGCTTCGAGCCGGGCGCGACCTCGACCAGGTCGAGGTCGGCCTCCTGGGCGCGTTTCATCGCCTCGGCGATCTCGACGATGCCGAGCTGCTCCCCCTCGGCGCCGATCAGGCGCACCTTGGGAACACGGATGCGCTCGTTGATGCGCGTCGAGTCGCGCTCCGGCGGACGGCGGTCGAACCTGCGCGGGACAGGCACTAGTAAGAGGCCCGGTGGCGCTTCAACGGTTTGACGTGCCTGCGAACAAGTGCGGCCAGTATAGAGATCAGGCGAGCTCCGCGCGGTGCACGAGGTCGGCGAAGTCCTCGAGCCCCATCGCGCCGAGCTCGCCCTCGGCGTGCGAGCGCACGGCGACCTCGCCGCTTTCCTGCTCGCGGTCGCCGACGACCAGCATGTAGGGGTTGCGGGCGAGTTCGGCGTCGCGAACCTTCTTGCCGATCGACTCCGAGCGGCGGTCGACCTCGACCCGGACGCCGAGCTCGCGCAGCTTCGTCGCCAGCTCGTCGCCGAACTCGACGTGGCGGTCGGAGATCGGCAGCACTGTCGCCTGCACGGGCGCCAGCCAGACCGGGAAGCGGCCGCCGTAGTGCTCGATCAGGATCCCGGCGAAGCGCTCCATCGAGCCGAGCAGGGCGCGGTGGATCATCACCGGCCGCTGCGGCGCGTCGTTCTGATCGGTGTAGGTGAGGTCGAAGCGCTCGGGCATGAAGAAGTCGACCTGGCAGGTGCCGCATTGCCAGGAGCGGCCGAGCGCGTCGGTGATGTGGAAGTCGATCTTGGGGCCGTAGAAGGCGCCGTCGCCGGGGTTGAGCGTGTACTCGCGGCGCTGCGCCTCGAGCGCGCCGCGCAGCGCCGCTTCGGCCTGCTCCCACTGCTCGGCCGTGCCGATCGACTTCTCCGGCCGGGTCGAGAGCTCGATCTGCACGTCGTCGAAGCCGAAGCGCGCATAGAGCTCGTCGATCGCCTCGCAGACGCCGGTCACCTCGCCGACGATCTGCTCCGGCGTGCAGTAGATGTGAGCGTCGTCCTGCGTGAATGCGCGCACCCGCAGCAGGCCGTGCAGGACGCCCTCGCGCTCGGCGCGGGAGACCTGGCCGAACTCGGCGACACGCAGCGGCAGCTCGCGGTAGGAGTGGCGGTCGGCGGCGAAGACGAGGCAGGCGCCGGGGCAGTTCATCGGCCGGATCGCATACTGGCGCTCCTTCGACTCGGTGAAGTACATGTTGTCCTTGTAGTTGTCCCAGTGCCCGGAGCGGTGCCAGAGCTCGACGTCCATCAGGTGCGGGGTCTTGATCTCGACGTACTCGCGCTTGCGCAGCTGCTCCTGCACCTCGGCCTCGATCAGGCGCAGCAGGGTGGTGCCGTGGGCGAGCCAGAAGGGCATCCCCGGCGCCTCCTTGCGCAGCATGAAGAGGCCCAGCTCGGGGCCGAGGCGGCGGTGGTCGCGCGCCTTCGCCTGCTCGATCCGCTCCAGGTGGGCGTCGAGGTCCTTCTTCGTGAAGAAGGCGGTCCCGTAGATCCGGGTCAGCATCGCGCGGCTCTCGTCGCCGCGCCAGTAGGCGCCGGCGAGCGAGCTCAGCTTGATCGCCTTGATCCGGTCGGTTCCGGGGCCGTGCGGGCCGCGGCAGAGGTCCTCGAAGGGGCCGTTGCGGTAGAGCGAGACGGTCTCGACGCCCTCGTCGCGGATCAGATCCTCGATCAGCTCGACCTTGTAGTCCTGGCCCTGGGCGCGGAAGATCTCGATCGCCTCGGCGGTGGGGACGTCGCGGCGCTCGAAAGTCTCGCCGGCCTCGATGTGCTTTTGCATCGCCGCCTCGATCCGCTCGAGGTCGTCCTCGTTGACCTTGACGTCGGGCGGGAACTCGAAGTCGTAGTAGAAGCCACCCTCGATCGGCGGGCCGATCGTGACCTTGGCGCCCGGGTAGAGCTCCATCACCGCCTCGGCCATCACGTGGGCGGCGTCGTGGCGGATCAGCTCCAGCGCCTCGGGGTCGCGGTCGGTGAGGATCGCGATCTCGGCCCCGTCGGGCAGCGCCGCGCCGAGGTCGCGCAGCTCGCCGCCGACGCGGATCGCCAGCGCCGCCTTGGCCAGCCCGGGCCCGATCGCCGCCGCGGCATCGGCGCCGGTCGAGCCGTCGGGCAGCTCCAGCGGCGTGCCGTCGGGCAATTTCAGCGTGATCTTGGTCGCGGCCTCCATCGCCCCCATGCTACGCGGGGCCGAGGCCCAACGTAGGTGGAGTCATTCGGGGATCCATAGACCCCCAAATGACTCATTCGCCTCCGGCGCGAGCCTGACGTACGGCGATCAGCGGGCACGGGCTGGGGCCGCCGGCGACGCCGCGGCGCTCCCAGACGACATAGGGGCCCGCCTGCTCGCGGAAAGCGAGCCGCGGGTAGGGCGGGCTCGCCGGCGGGCCGGTGGTGACGACATAGCGGATGCCGGTGGGCAGAGCGCGGTCCGCAGCGCCCTCCGGCTCGATGCAGACACGCCCGCCGCGCAGCTCCCAGGCGACGTAGGCGCGACCCTGTTCGTCCTCGAGCAGCTTGTCGGGGGCGAGCACGAGGGTCGAGCCTTTGGCGAGCAGCGGGCGCAGGCCGGTGAGCGCCGGCGAGTAGGAGGTCGGGCCTACTGGGGCGTTGGCTAGGGCGACGAGGGTGCAGGCGCCAGCGACAAGTAAGTACAGAAGGCTCCCGGCCGCGGGTCTTGCCGCGGAAGGAGCGCGTCCCTGTAAGAGGATCGTGAGGGTTAGGAGCGGGGCGGCGATCTCCAGGGCCTTGGCGGCGGTGTAGGCAGTGCCGCCGATTCGGGCTGCGGCGTAGACAGCAGCGACCGAAAGAAGGCCAGCGAGAAGCGCCGACTCGCGGCTACGCCAGGCGCGTCGGATACCGAGCGCGAGCAGGGCGGCGGCGAAGGCGGCGCCCAGATAGAAGGCGATGGCGGGCGCGGCGCCGTCGCCGGGGGCGACGCGGAAATCGCCTGAAGGCCAGATCCCAAGCGCGGTCAGCGGCGAGACCTGGCCGAAGAGGTTGCCCAAGCCGGGGCCGCTGGGGTCGAAGGTCTCGAACTGCTTGAAGTCGATCATCCGGCCCAGCTCGGGCAGGGCGCCGACTGCGAACACCGCGAGCGCGAGCAGCAGCGGGCGCAGCGGAAGCGGGCGCTGCAGGGCGAGCCAGATCAACGCGATCGGCGCCAGCCAGACCAGGCTCGGGAAGCTGTAGGCGTAGATCGAGCCGACCGCTACCAATGCCGCAGGGACGAAGCGCAGCGGGAGTCCGCTCCAGCTGCGGCCGCTCTCGCGGAGGGCGAGGACGAATGCGAGGACGAAGAGGGCCTGGATCGTCTCCTTGAAGGCGCCCTGGGCGTAGTAGGAGGCGACGAGGTACGGGATGCCGACCAGCAGCGCGGCGGCGGTGCGGCGCAAGGGAGGCAGGTCGCCGAATGCCGCGAGCGCGGTCAGCGGCGCCAGGACCGCCACCGCGATCGTCAGGCCGCCGAAGCCCTGGACGAGGCCGATGCCGAGGCCCTTGTTCAGGGCGACGACGACGGCGTGCGGGCCGAGCGGGTATCCCTCGCGCAGGAGCTGGGAACCGTGGCCTGCGGCGAGCCGGTCGGTGGCCAGCAGGTGCTGCGACATGTCCGGGTTGAAGCCGGTGCCGAGGATGCCGAAATGGCCTTCGACCGCGAAGGGAAGCGAGGCGGCGAGCAGGGCGCCAAGCGCCACCGGGGCGCCGGCACGCAGCGCCTCCCCCCCGTCCTCGACCCGGCGTCGCAGATAGATCGCCGAGGCCGCTGCCAGGACCAGGATCGCGACCGCGGATACCGCACCGTGCCCCGGCATGCGCACGGTCGCCCAGCAGATCGCGCAGACCAGGGCGAGGCCGACCGCGGGCGAGAGCCACGACCAGCGCCTCGCCCCGCAGAGCGCGACCGCGGCCTGCCCGATCGCCAACGAGGCGCCGCATATCGCCAGTGCCGCTGCGTAGGTCGCGATCACGAGGCGGCGAGCCTAGCTCGCGGCGGCGTCAGCCGGGCGGGGCGAGCTCGCCGCCGCCGAGCTCGGGCGGCAGCGCGCGCGGCCCGTCCGGGTACATCCAGCGCAGTTGCTCATCGCTCATCTCTAGCGTGTCAGCCGCCTCCGGCGGGGCGCCGACGACGAGCCAGAGCGCCTCCTCGTCGCTGTCGTTGAAGACCTGGCGCAAGGTGTCGGGCTCAACCAGGAGCGTGTCCAGCGGGCTCAGCTCCAGCGATTCGTCCCCCACCCTGATCCTCCCCACGCCCTCGAGCAGAACGTAGAGCTCCTCCTGTCGCGGGTGCCGGTGCCAGGTCGATGCCTGCCCCGGTCGCAGCCGCCACAGCCGGCCGCCAAGCGAGGCTGCCTCGAGCTGCTTGGCGAGGTCGGTGTTCGGGACCCGCATCTGGTTCGACTCGCGCCAAGAGGCGTCCTCGGCGCGCAGCAGGTGGTGGGCCATCTTCGTCCTCCGTTCGGGATAAACGCAACGGTATGCAATGGATTTCTTGACTAGTGCCCTAGCTTCTCCGCAACAAGAACGGACGAGGAAAGGACACGATGCGACACCTGAAGGTACTGCTGCCGTCGATGCTGGGCGCGATCGCGCTCTTCGCCTGCGCGCCCGCGGGGGCCCAGGCCGCCGACCTGGACTGCGCCGACTTCGCGACCCAGGAGGAAGCGCAAGAACACCTGCTGCCCGGCGATCCCCACCGGCTCGATGGGGACAACGACGGCGTCGCCTGTGAGACGCTCCCCCACGGAACCACGGACACTGGTGGGGGACCGACAGATGACGATGTCATCGATGAGCCGCTGAGCAAGCCGGCAGCCCGCAGCGCGGCCAAGCGCAAGGCCCGGCGGTTCGTCCGCAGCCACCGCAACATCGACCGCGTCGCCTTCAAGGGCTGCTTGCGCCGCTCGCGGCACAAGGTCACCTGCCGCTTCGTCGTGCGCGGTGGCCGCGCGTCCTGCCGGCTGCGGGTGATCGTGCGCGGCGAAGGGCGCGACCTGAGGGCGCGAATCGCACGGGTGCGGTGCTGAGGGTGAGATGGGCGCAACAGGGCTCGAACCTGTGACCTCCAGCTTGTCGAGCTGGCGCTCTCCCAACTGAGCTATGCGCCCCAGCGGGATCATGAATCTAGCAGCGGCGACGCGCTCAAGGCCGGGACCGGAGCTGCCGATGCACTGAGTGCAACTTCTGAGGCTACGCGGTGTTTCTCAAGTAGTCGCCGTCAAGCGACAGTGCCAAGAGTTTAGGACCGACGAGCCAGCGGCGCAGAGCTTCCTGGTGGTACGTCCTTCGAACCAAGGGGCCCCGCGAGGGGCCCTTTCGGTTGGCGCAACCGGTGCTCGGGTCAGCCCTGTTCGCGCAGGGTGCGGCGGATGTCGGCGATGTCTTCGCTCTGACGCTGCAGGCTTTCGCGCATCTGGTTCTGTTGGCTGTTCAGAGAGCTGACTTCACCCCGCAGTTCGGCCACCTGCGATTCAAGCCGGGCGACCGCTTCCTGGTTCTTTTCCGCAGTTGCGTCGGCCTTGCTCTCCGCTTTGCGAGCCGTCTTGTCCGCGCTTTCGACCTGCCCGCCCGCTTCGGAGCGGATCTGATTCACCTGGCGCTGCGTCTCCTGCTGCACCTGACGTGCGATTTCTTCATCGCTGCTGCCCTGGTTGCGCGCATCGAGCGCCAAGAAGATCGCGACAACCGCGGCGACGAGGGCGAGGAACGCGGCCACCTCCGCAACCCCGATCCGCCGATCCGGCACCGGCTCATACTCGGGCGGCGCGGAATAACCCGGCTGCGGCGGCGGCTGCCCACCCGGCGGCGGTCGATCGTAAGGCCCTCGCTCCATGTGCGAATAACCCTAACCTCCCGATCGGACGCAGCCAGAGGCTGCCTCCGGCCATGAGCCCGAAGCTTCGGCCTACGCAGTTGCGAGGTAGATCGCTATGCCCCCTTTGGATGCGGGCGGTCAGCTTCACGATGCACGACTGTCGGCGCTGCCGATCTGCCAGCGGACCCCCGGCCCGAACTCCAGGACGACACCGCCTGGCGTAATCAACTCCCAATTGGGCGGATCGTCTTCGGCTTCACGGGCGGAGGGCTTTACATCGAGCACCGAGCCATCCGAGAGCTTGCATCGCAGCTCGCCGGTCTCCGCATCGATGGCCGCGTCCTCAACCGAGCGTCCGAGTAGCTCAGAGGGATCGGATGGACCACCGCGTCTCGCGATATCTGGAGGCCCCGGTGCTCCAATTCATCACGTCCTTCCCGAACAACGGCCACAGCGTCAACCGGGCCACGAACGCGCCTCCTGACCTCGGCAAGATCACGAAGCCTTTTGTCCAAATCGCCGTCCACCCAGCAAACCTTAGCGACCTCAGACAGTAGTCTGAATACCTTACTAGCTCGACGGCTCAACCAGTAGAGCAAGGGCCTCAGCGAATCTCGGAACGTTCGCCCGACTGAACGCAGCGAGCAACTCGTCGACCGGGTGGCCCCCATTCCAAACATCGGCCTGACGCTCGACAATCCGCGCGAATACCTCCGGCTGCTGCTTGCAATGGTCGACGAGGAACCGATCGAGGTCCGGAACCTCAACGCCGTGACCTTGCAGCGGCTCTTTGAGATAGCCACGGTCGAATGTAAGGAGCAGCTCGGCATTGCCCGCAAGCGCCAGGGCACAGACGTGAACGTCCTCCGGGTCTCGCGTCAAGGATCGAACGTCGAGATCATCGGAAACGCTGGCGGAGTCGACCCGGCCGTTCGGGAATTCCCGTCGCATGTGGTCGACCCACGCTTCGGCTGCGTCATTTGAAAGGCCCTTTTTGTCGACCAGCGACGACTTGGCCTCATCGAGCAGCTCGTCGCTCCAGATCAAATCGAAGAGGCGAGGGCCGACCGCGAGGCGACCGATCAGCTCGTGGAGGACCCGCGAGAAGATGATGTCCGCATCTAGGACGGCGCGCCGAGTGGTCACTCAGCCGGTGCGCCCAGCTCGTCAAGCGAGCGGGAGAACTCGTCTGCGCGCGCTTCTGCGTCGGAGCGCCGTTGCTCAAAAGCCAAGACCGCGCGCATCGGGATCTTCCAATGCGTTGAGTTGGGCAACTGACTCGCCTCCAGCTCCCCCGCCTCGATCAAGCGGCGAACATGCTGCCGCGAAAAGCCGAGCCGATCCGCCGCAGCCCGGGGGGACAACATCGTGTTCTCGTCGATCACCGTGACAGCGATCGTCTTGTCGGCGTCCAGCAGATCCTCGATGGCATCTCGGACGGCCGAGACCTTCTGCTTGGCATCGCCTTCTGCGGGGTCTATGTGGATCGTCTTCATCATCTGGAATTGCTGCTGATGTGGATCAGCAACAAGGTAGCACAAACTGTCCCAACTGCACGTCATTCACGTCACGAAGCGGCCTAGAACCTCGGCTGGCGTGCGCGCCGCGAGCAACTCCCCGGCGCACAGGAAAGCGAGCGGATGCTCGGCGAACGGCTGGGCGATGAGAAGGCCAGGCTCAGCGAGCTTGCGCCGCCCAGCCCCGCAGTTCGCCGCGAGCACGAGATCGCCCGTCAGGTCCTCGCCGAGCGCGAAGAGAAGATGCTTCTCGCTGCCCGGCTCTCGCCCCCGGCCTACGTCGTCAAGGAGCTGGGCGAGCGGCCCGCCGAGCCAGAGAAGGCGAGGGCTTGGGATCGCGGCGTGCGCGAGATCGAGTCCTACCGCAACGAGCGCAGCGTCACCGACAAAGACAGCGCCCTCGGACCGCGGCCGGAGGACCGCTTCGAGCGGACCTCCTACGAGCACGCCCAGAATCGAATCCGCGAGGCCCAGCGTCGCCTTGATCGCACTCAGCAGTTGGAGCGCTCGATGCAGCGCAGCCGGGAGATGAGTCGCGGCGACGACTTCGGCATCGGTCTCTGACCCCGGCCAACACAGCCAAGCTAAGAGCCAGGACTGCCAGCCGCCCTCTTTGGGTCATCCCGCGCATTGTTCCCTTGTCCTTCATCAGACCTCGATGCAGGTCGAGCTAGACGTGCAGCCCATCAACGACACTTCATCGGCGCGCACTGGCGTCGGCAACGAGCAGCATCATCGTCATCTGCCACCCAGGTACCGGCTGGCGGCTCACCAAACGCATCCCGATAAAGGTCGAGAGTGTCCGCGTAGGCATCGAATAGTTCCTGTGCTTCCATCTCGCTCCGCATCCCGAAATAGGGATAGTGATCGAGAAAGCGCCCAAAGATTCTCGCGCAGTCGTCCCGGTAGGCCGCAGTATCGAGGATGTGCCGATGCCACATCTCGTCCACGATCTTGCACGGGACGATCGCCGCGCCTGGACGCATGAGTTGCATTGCCAGGAACTTCCGGTACTCGCCCTCCATCACGTCCAGCTCTTCCTGACCCATACCTGGACCCTCATCCGAATCGGCTAGCTTCATTCGCACGTTGCTCAAATCGAGCAGGTCCTTTAGTCGCTGAAGCGCCGTGGCCGGATCGAGGGCACCGCGATCGAGGACCGCAGTTCCGCCGTTACTGTCGTTAGATTGATCAGACACGTTGAGCCTCCTTTTAGGTCAGCGTTCTTTTCGGGTACGGCCAAGGGAGGGTGGCCTACCGATCGGCGGAAAAGCTGATCGGTGATACGCGGAATTTGCGACAAATCTCGGGGTCTTTTGAGGTCCACTCGATCCCCGGCCCCGTTTTGCGCGGATGAGGAGACTCGGTGAACATGAGAGGCCTAAGTTCTAGGGGCTGCAAATCAGCCTCGCCAAGACAGGCCCGTGCCACCCTCGTGCCACTCTGTGCCACCCAAATAGCCGGTTTCAGCCGGAATCAGCCGGATTTGGGGTGGGCTGCGAATCGGCCGCTAACCGCTCTAGCAAGCCGTAAACCGCTCGCCAGAGCCGAAGGCGCCTACCGGAATCGAACCGGTGTAAACGGCTTTGCAGGCCGCTGCGTAGCCACTCCGCCAAGGCGCCGGAAGGGATAGAGCCTAGCGGGGGGTCGGCGGCCTCAGCGGGGACGCCGGGCGTCAGTGGAAGGGCAGCGTTCCGAGGCGGATCAGGCCGCCGAGGAACATCAGGGTGCCGAAGCCGAGCGCCGCGATCGCGATCCGCTGGCTGTTGAACTTGGTCGCCAGGCCGGCGAAGAAGAGCACCGCGGCGAAGAAGATCGTGCCGAGCACGTATTCGTCGGAGGTCTGGTTCGCTTCGCGGCCTTCTTCGAACAGGCCCTCGGCCTTGTCGGAGAGGCGATCGGCTTCTTCGAGCTTGGCGACCTTGTACTGGCGCAGCTGGAACGGCAGCTTGGCCGCGGTGGGGTTGGTCAGCGGGTGTTCTTTGAGCCAGGCGCGGAATGCGGGCTTGAACTCTTTGCGGAAGAAGCGCTTGCGCAGGATCTCCATCAGGCGTTCGTTGTCCTGCGAGAAGGCGACGGCGTACTCGGTGAAGATGTTGGCGTCGATCGCGACCAGGGTGAAGCCGTCGGACTCGGCCTTGGCCGACTCGGTCCGAGCCGAGCCGGCTTCGGTGAAGCTGGTCGCCTGTACTCCGCCCCAGCGGGTCGCCTCGTAGGCGCTGTAGGCGGTTGCCACGGTCGCCGCGGCGAGCAGCACGGCGGACCAGAGCTCGATCCGCTCGGCGATCGGCACGCGCCGCGTCCTCTGTCCGGTCTCCTCGCTCATCTCGGCTGCCCTCAGGCCCGCAAGAACCTATAGAAGTGCCGGCGGGCAGCGGCAGCGGCCCGATCGCAGGGATGACAGGATGCGCGCATGGCCGCCCCCGTCCCCGGCGAGCAGATCGAGGAGCGCCTGCAGGCGCTCTACAGCCGCTGCGAGGTCGAGGAACCGGACGCCGTCGCCAGCTACTACGCGTCGGGGCGCGGCTACTATCCACCGGAGGAAACGGGCGAGGAGCGCGGGCGCTTCGCGATCTGCCTCGCCAGCTGCGACGGCCAGATCCACGGGATCGGCGACGACGAGGCGCCCTTTGCGCTGCAGTCGCTCTCCAAGGTCTTCTCCTACGGGCTCGCGCTCGCCGACCGGGGGCGCGAGCGGGTGCTGGAGCGGGTCGGGGTCGAGCCCAGCGGCGACTCCTTCCACTCGATCGTCTTCGACGAGCGCAACAACCGGCCGTTCAACCCGATGGTCAACGCCGGGGCGCTGGTGACCAGCGACCTGGTCAAGGGCAGCTCGCCGGAGGAGAAGCTGGACCGGATCCTCACCTGTCTGCGCCTCTTCGCCGGCAACGACGAGCTGGGGGTCGATCGCGACACCTTCCGCGCCGAGCTGCGCAACGCCGACGCCAACCGCGCCGTCGCCTACCTGATGCGCGACCGCAAGATGATCGACGGCGACGTCGAGGGAATCCTCGGCCTCTACCTGCGGCAATGCTCGGTCCAGGTCACCTGCCGCGACCTCGCGGTGATGGCCGCGACCCTGGCCAACGGCTGCGTCAACCCGTTCACGCACGAGCGGGTGCTGCCCTTGCCCCGGGTGCGCGACGTGCTCAGCGTCCTCCACACCTGCGGCATGTACGACGCCGCCGGGCAGTGGGCCTACGACGTCGGCGTGCCGGCGAAGAGCGGCGTCAGCGGCGGCATCCTCGCCGTCGTCCCCGGCAAAGGCGGGATCGGCGTCTACTCCCCCGGCCTCGACTCCTACGGCAACAGCGCCCGCGGCATCAGGGTCTGCCGCGAAATGTCGGAGAACCTCGGCCTGCACATCTTCGCCGCCGCCAACGAGGACGCGATGCTCGGCGACGCGGCTCCCGGCATCGCTTCCTGACCGGAGCCAACCAAACTCCACGCGCATCCCCGAGCGAGTGGCGGAGCGACTGCGAATCGGCCCACAGGTCGGAGGGAACCGACTATGGTCGATGTCCCACGACAATCGAGGAGGGTGCCCATCATGTACGTGCGTGCCGTCAGGTTCACCGACGTTTCCGCCGAGCGGATGCAGGAGCTTCTCGCCCGCATCGAGGAGTCCGACGGGCCGCCCCCCGGCGTACCTGCCACGGGGCTCGAGGTCTTGGCCGACGATGCCCAGGGTACGGCGCTGGTCCTGCAGTACTTCAAGAGCGCGGAGGACATGGAGGCGGGCGCCAAGGTGTTCAGCGCGATGGACCCGTCCGAGACGCCCGGCACGCGCGCGTCGGTGGATATGTGCGAGGTGAAGCTCGAGCAGACGCTCACCTGATCGCGCCGTGCCGTTCACGCTCAGGAACCTCAAGGCGGACCCGGAGGACCTCGGATCCAATTTCGACGGCGCGCCGGACCTGGAGTTCCGCTTGGCGACCGGGTCGCTCGAGCTCGAGAGGTCCGGCCTGGGCTACCAGCGCGTCCCGCCCGGCTATCGCTTTCCGTACGGCCACACGCACAAGCAGCAGGAGGAGGTGTACGTGGTCCTGCGCGGGAGCGGCCGGATGAAGCTCGACGACGAGATCGTCGAGCTGAAGGAATGGGACGCGGTGCGCGTCTCGCCCGGCACCTGGCGAGGCTACGAGGCCGGCCCGGAGGGCCTCGAGATCCTCGTCATCGGCGCCCCCAACCTCGGCGAGAATCCGCGCGATGACGTCGAAGGCCGGCGCGACTGGTGGGCTGACTAGGGCCAGATTCGAAGCGAAGCGGCTGACGGGATTCAAATCCGGTGCGGGTCGGCCGTCCTCTGACCGCGGGCGACCCTATTGTTGCCCGCCCTTTGTACGACGCCTCTCAGCATCTGACCGGCGGCGGGGCGCCTACCCGATCGCTTCCGGACTGGCCCGATGCCCGGCCCCTCCGCTCCTGGCAGCAGGAGGCGACCGAGGCCGTGCGAGCCCACCCGGCCGCCAGCTTCCTGGCCTCGGCTACGCCGGCGGCCGGCAAGACCACCTTCGGCCTGCACATCGCCCACCGGATGCTGAGCGCCGGGTTCGTCTCGCGCGTTGTCGTCGCCGGCCCGACCACCCACATCTGCCGCCAGTGGGCCGCCGACGCGGGCCGCTACGGCGTCGACCTCGAGCCGAACAGGCCGAACTCCGACGGGCCGGAGTCGGCCGACTTCCACGGCGTCGCCGTCACCTACCAGACGATCGTGGCCGGGCCGGATACGCACCGGCTGGCCGCCGGTCGCCGGCCGACCCTGCTGATCGCCGACGAGCCGCACCACATGGGCGACCAGGCGGCCTGGGGAATGCAGACCCGCAGCGCCTTCGACGGCGCCCGCTTCCGGCTGCTTCTCTCCGGCACGCCCTTTCGCTCCGACAACTCGGCGATTCCCTGGGTCACCTATGACGAGGACGGCGTCAGCCGGGCCGACTACGCCTACGGCTATCCGCAGGCGCTGGTCGACCGCGTGTGCCGCCCGATCACCTTCCTGCCGTACGACGGCGAGATGGAGTGGCTCTCGGACGGCCGCCTGCGCAGCGCCGACTTCGACCTCGTCCTGCCGGCGGCGGAGGCGGCGCGGCGTCTGCGCACGGCGCTCAGCCCGGACGGCGAGTGGATGGGCGAGGTGCTGCGCGACGGCGACGCCAGGCTGAGCGAGGTGCGCGCCGACGGGCACCCCGACGCGGGCGGCCTGGTCATCGCCTCCGATCAGGATCACGCGCGGGCGATCGCGGCGCGGCTCGGCTCGGTCTCGGGGGAGCGACCCGAGCTGGTGATGAGCGACGAGCCCGGCGCCAGCCGGCGCATCGCCGACTTCGCCTCCTCCGATCGACGCTGGCTGGTCTCGGTCCTGATGGTCTCGGAGGGCGTCGACATCCCCCGCCTGCGGGTCGGCGTCTACGCGACGGCGGCGCGGACCGAGCTCTTCTTCCGCCAGGTGGTCGGTCGCTTCATCCGCTCCACCCCGGGGCCGCGCCGCCAGATGAGCTACCTGCTGATCCCGGCCGACCCACGGCTGAAGGCGCTCGCCCACGAGATCGAGCTGGAGCGCCGTCACGCGCTCGACCTCTCGCCCGACGTCGAGGAGGAGGGCGAGGAGATCGACGACGCCGATCCGGAGCGGGGCGATCCAGGGGACCGCTTCGCCGCCCTGAGCTCGGGCGACGCCGAGCTCGACGAGGCGATCATGAGCGAGACCACGCTGCAGCTCTTCCCGACCGACGACCCCGAGCCGCGGGCGAAGAGGTCAACCGGCCGCGCCGAGCCCAGCCCCGCGGCAGAGGAGCGCGAACCCGAGCGGGAGTCGGCCTACGCGGCCCGGGAGCGGCTGCGCGGCGAGCGCCGCCGCCTGGTCGCCGACGTCGCCCGCCGCACCGGCAAGTCGCACCGGGAGGTCCAGGCGCGCATCAATCGCGACACCCGCGTGCGCTCGGTCTCCAGCGCGACGATCGAGCAGCTCGAACGCGGCAACGCGAAGCTGCGCCGCGAGCTGTGGCGGTGAGCGTCGCGAAGGCTCAGCCGAGCTGTTCGGACAGTCCGACGACGATGCCCTCGGGGCCGCGCAGGAAACAGAGCCGGTAGATGTCCTCGTACTGCGCGATCTCGCCGACCAGCTCGGCGCCGTGGCGGCTGCGCAGGCGATCGACGGCGTCGTCGAGATCGTCGACCAGGAACATGATGCGGCGCATGCCCAGCGCGTTCGCCGGCGCGTCTTCCGGCTCGGCTCTGACCGCCGCCGGCCTGTGAAACCTCGACAGCTCCACCCGGCCGTGGCCGTCCGGGGTCCGCATCATCGCGATGTCGGCGCGGACGTCGTCGAGCCCGACCGTTTGGTCGACCCAGGGCCCCTCGACGGTCGTCTCGCCCTCCAACTCCATGCCGAGCTCGGTGAAGAACTGTTTGGCAGCCTCGAGATCCTCGACAACGATGAGCACGTTGTCCATCCGCTGGATCATCGTGTCCTCCGCGCCCTCATCCCCGCGCAGGGTAGCGCCCGGGTCCGGGGACACCCCACCCCCCTTGCGTGCTTTCCCTTCGTCTGCAATACTGAACTAGATGGTTCAGTATCAACAGGTAGACAGAACCCTCGGGGCGATCGCCGATCCGACCCGCCGGGCGGTGCTTGAGCGCCTCTGTGACGGGCCGGCGACGATCGGCGAGCTGGCCGAGCCATTCGGGATCTCGCTCACCGGGATGAAGAAGCACGTTCAGGTGCTCGAGCTGGCCGAGCTGGTCAGGACCGAGAAGGTCGGCCGCGCCCGCGTCTGCCGGACCGGGCCGCGACGGCTCGAGGACCTGGCCGCGTGGGTGGAGTCCTACCGGGGGATGCTGGAGGAGCGCCTCGACCGCTTCGGCGAGCTGCTCGAACGACAAGACCGCGAACAAGCACAAGGAGAAGAGCGATGACGAACACTGAGCAGCAGGCGCAGCTGACGGTAGAGACCGTCGGCGATCGCCAGATCCACATCGAGCGGGTCTTCCCGGCCCCGCGCGACCGGGTCTTCGCCACCTACATGGACCCGGAGCTGATCCCCGAGTGGTGGGGGCGAAGGGTCGACACGACGACGGTCGAGCTGATGGAGCCGCGCACCGGCGGCGACTGGCGCTACCGCTGCGAAAGCCCGGAGGGGACGATCGTCTTTCGCGGCACCTTCCGCGAGGTGACCCCGCCGGAGCGGGTCGTGCAGACCTTCGAATGGGACGGGATGCCGGGCTTCGTCTCGGTCGACTCGACCGAGTTCGAGGACCTCGGCGACGGCCGCACCAAGGTCGTCACCACCTCGACCTTCTTCCACGGCGACGAACGCGACGGGATGATCGCCGCCGGGATGGAGAAGGGGCTCGGCGAAACCTACGAACGGCTGGAAGAGCTGCTCGCGAGGTAGCCGCCGCCGGGCGGGGGGATGACCCTCCTGCCCGGCGCGGAGGGGCGTGTCGTTGCGAAGGTCATTCGGTGAGACTCAGGCGCAATCCGATGTTTTTCCTTGTCGGCCGAACGGGTAATCGAAAGGCCAATCGCAAGCCGAGAAACCAGAGGAGGCACCCACGCATGCCACAGCTACAGGAGGCCGGCGAGCTGACCGGCACCAAGGACAAGGACTACAACATCATCTGGTTCACCGAGCAGTGCCTGAGCAACGTTTTGCGGCTGGAGACCTACGCCGCGGACGCCGAGCGCGAGGGCGACACCGAGTTGGCGGAGTTCTTCCGCCGCGCCCAGGAGACGAGTCGCAAGGGCGCCGACCAGGGCAAGGAGCTTCTCGGCAGCCGGCTCGCCGGCTGACCCGCCCACGCGAGGGCGATCGGCTACACGCTCTCCAGCGAGAAGAAGGGGCGCGTGAGTGGGTCGCCCAAGCCCGGGCCGAGCGCCGGCTTAGGTCTCAAACAAAACTCGCGCCTTGCCGGCGAGCCGCTCCGCCCCCCCAGGCGAATCGCTACAGATCGGCGGGTAGGATCGTGAAGGCGTCGCCGCGCAACGGCGTCATCGCCCGGAAGGCGCGCTCGTCGAAGCTGGCGATCCGATCGGTCCTGTGCCGGTCGGCGAGTACGGCAAGTGAGGCGTCGGCAAGGCCCAGCTCAAGATCCCGGTAGCGACGCGCCAGGTCGCGCGCCACGCCCAGCTCTTTGCGATCGAGGCAATCGACGACGAAGGTGCCCGTCGCGAGGTCGTCGAGGAAGGCGAGCTCGACATCGACGCCGAGCCGGGTGAGAATCAGATAGTCGGCCTCGGCGACCGCCACCTGCGAGGTGACGAGCGGCCCCCTCTCGCCTTCAAACAGAGTGACGACCGCCTCGTGCTCGGGGTCGTCGGCATCAGCCTGCGCGAAAAGCGTGCCGGCGTCGACGATCAGGGTCATCGACCGTGTTCGCCCCGAGCCTTGGCATAGAGCTCATCGGCACCCCAGCGCCGGTTCACGTTGCCTCCACTTCGCCCCTTCCCCATGCTTCGGAAGGTCCGCGACGGCGCCTCGGAGAGCACCCGATCCACACCCTCCCGGATCAGCTCGGCCTGACTGCGACCACTCGAGGTCGCCAGCCGGCCCAGGCGCTCGGCCTGGGAGTCGTCGATGTAGACGGTGGTCTTATGCATGCGACGTATGGTACCAGCTAGCTGGTATGTTGGCGGCTCTAGGTATGAGAGTGGCTTGGAAAGGGCCGTTTTGCACCTTTGTGTCCACCCTTAGCCACGTGGACCATCGGCGTCGTCGGGAATCTCCGAAATCGGCCGAGAGTCGTGGTCGATGCGCACGAAGTTGCCGGCGACGGCGAAATTGCGATCCCGCTTGCGCCGAGGTCGGTAGCGGGAGATGACGGCGCGCACGTCGGCAGCCTCCAGGTCCGGGTAGGCGGCGACGATCTCCGACTCGCCCATGCCTTCGGCGACCATGTCGACCACGGTCGCCACCGGGATTCGCAGGCCGCGTATGCAGGGGGCGCCGTCCATCTGATCGGGTCGGACGGTGATCCGTGTGGCCGCGTAGTCCACGGTCACCTTGACTTCCATGCCCAGCGCGTCGACGACCACCTGAAGACGCTCCACCCCAACGCCCGAATAGAGGCTCGCCTCCCAGCGCTGGATCTGCTGCTCCTCGACCCCAAGCCGCTCGCCCAGCTGCTTCTGCGTGAGGCCGGCGACGATCCGGGCCTCGACCAGGGCTGTCGTGAGGTCGCGCAAACTTCCAAGCTCGCGCCGGCCAATACGGCCATCGCGCAAATCCTCGTAGCGCTTGGTTTCGTCGACAACGGTGACCACGACCTGCTTGCCTTCGCGCAGCAGCTTGTCGACCTCCTCGACAACGGCGGTGGATCGATCGTCAACGGTGGGATCCAGGCGAAATGTTTTCATCTCGCTGCACGATAGGAGATGGGCGTGGAGAAAGATTCTTACGCCGTACTCGTAAGATGCCGCGTCGCCCTGGTCCACGAGGACAGGGCGATGAAGGCCAAAGAAATACTGCGACCGGAGAGGAGGGGCACCGGCCTCGCCTTGGCGCACACGACGAACTCGAACTCCGCGTCCCCCGCCCTTGCGCAGCCCGTCGACTCTCTGGGAGGCCGTGGGCACCTCCACCGGCGTGCCATCGGCTACGTGGATCTTGAAAGGCGTCGCGGCGTGGAAGGAACGATCGCCCAGTAGACCTCGCCGGCTGCGAGGCTCAAAGGGCGAGCAGGCGCCTGACTGACGCCTCGTCGTCGATCAGCTCGCCCTCGGGAGACTCGGCGATCTGGTGGGCACGCGCCCCGAGATCGCTCAGTTCCGAGGCGACAGTCAAATCGTCGAGAAGCTTCGAGTCGCCCTGCAGCGCGGCGAAGTCATCCGGATGCAGGATCACCGCCTTGACGTGCTCCGCGCTGTAGCGCTCGATGACGAATGTCCCCCGGGCCGCGGGTCGGGCAAGCGGACATCGTTGCTCTTGATGGCCGAGCTATGCAGTCCACACAGGTAAAGCTAGCAACGGTGTCGGACGTAACTACCTCGGAGTCGTACGACATCTTGATTCAACGCCGGTGGGTTCGTTACCCGTCTGGTAATAACTTATTACCTGGGGAGTAACAATGAGCACACCGCTCACGCAGCTGGAGGGAGCGGCTACGGCCGCGGTCACGATGCTCGCAAATTCGTCGTGCTGGAAGAGCCTCATCGCGCCTGCCACGTCTTGGCGGCGGGTAGGTCTCGGAAGAGGCCGAAGTCGAACGTAGAGAGGGGGTTGAGACTGTCGCGCAGCCGCTTGAGCGTGCGCGGATTGGCCTCCAACTCCTCACCGAGGGCGCCGAGCATGGCGCGGACGCGGGGCGGCTCGTCGAGGGCGCTCCGAACGATTCGCTCGAACGTACCCCCCGTCCCGAGGATGTGGAGAAGCCGTTTGATCGTCCCCGCGGACCCGACATCGCTGTAGCGGCCCCGCGTACGCAGCGTCTCGATCAGCGCACCCTCCTCATTGTTGAGATGCGCCCGGCTCGCCGGGCGCCGCGTATGGACGATCGCGTTGCTCAGCACACTCGGCGGGTTGGTCGCCGGGGTTGCAAGCTCCGGGCGGGCCGGGTTCTGGGTGGTCAGCCTGAGCACGTTCGCCGCGCTCAGTCCGGCGGCGTGCAAAGGGGCGTCGATCGCGTGACTAGCCACCGCGGTCGCCGATGGGATGCTCGGTCCCACGACCGTCGGGCGCGAGCGGTAGTAGAGGCCGTGTCGCGCCCGCTCAACGACGCCCGCTTCGGCCAGCCGCGCCAGCGTGCGTGCGACCGTCCGCGGCGGAAGGTCGTTGAAGTCGGACGCGCGCCAAAAACGCTCGCCACCCTGTTCGATGCGACCGCGGATCCGAGAGGCAGCGCTAGGCGCCCCGGCGCGCTTCAGTGTCCCCGGACCCTTCAGCATGGCGCCACTCTAGCACTTGGCTAGTTTTATTGCTTAAAAATGAGACAAGTTAGTCCTGCAGGGAAGAGTTCGTCGCTAGTTCGCGCGCCGGAAATCCGTCCTGGCCTCTCCATAGGCTGTTGCCTATGGCGCTTCCGGCTCGCAGCCTCGATCTCCCACCGTCCTTTGGTGAGCGGGACCTGAAGCCGCCGGTCGTTCGTGGGCGAGACGACGAACTTGTCATCGCCCCCGACGGCCTTCCCGCCCGGATCGTCAAAGCCCACAACATCCACAAGAAGCACTACATCGAGAGTTACACCGAGATCGTCGCCAAAGCGATGCAGGGGAAGTGGAGGAACCTTGCCTACATCGACACCTATTGCGGGCCGGGGATCTGTTGGGTCAAGGACACCGGCGAGTTCGTCGTCGGCTCGCCGCTGATCGCGCTCGGGACGGAGCCGCACTACTCGCACTTCGCATTCGTCGACAAGGACAGCGCCTGCGTCGAAGCGCTAGCAGCCCGGGCCGCGGAACGGGGCATCGAGATCAACGTCCGGTGCGCCGACTCAAACGCCCCCGAGACGATCAACTGGGTCCGCTCGGCCATCCCTCGCCAGCACACGCTGACCCTCGCTCTCCTCGATCCGCAGAAGTGCAACCTCGACCTGCCGACCATCGAGGCCCTGACCGGCGACCGGCGGATGGATCTGATGATCAACCTGCCGACGATGGGCCTCTATCGCTCGCTGGCGGCCGGATACTTCAAGCCGATCGAAGCGGTCCTTGGCCCCGACTACCCAACCTGCGACCCGCACGATTGGCGGGTGGCCGTCGTCGAGCACTACAAGGCCAAGCTCGCCGAGTTCGGCTACACCTACTCGTCCTCGAAGCCAGTCCGAGCCGAATCCACGAACACTCCAATCTACGATTTCATCCTCGCCAGCAAACACAGCCTCGGCAAGAAGCTGTTCGACGGAGTGACCAAAGACACTGCGCACGGCCAGATCGCGCTCTGCTAAACGGCCACGAGTGGGCGCCGCGGGTACTCATTCCAGGTCCGCCCTTCGAGTTCGCGCCCGCCCGACTTCGGTCTCGCCCCTCCCCATTGCTTGAAGAAGAAGGCGACGCCATCGTCGCGGCATCGGTCCCGAAGATCGAGAAGCCAGTCCTCATCAACGCGGCGGTGGCCAGGTCCGGACTCACCCCCGGCGATCAGCCAGTCGATACCGCCGAGATCTAGTCCGTCGAGCGGGCCGAGAAGGGGCTCGGCCGAGATGAAGCGGACCTTGGCCGGGACGCTACGGAGGACGTCCGCGCGATGGACAAATCGGCGATTCTCGATGCTAACCCCCATCCAGATGTTCTCCGGCCACGGGAGGTCCGGCGCGAGATCGAGCAGTCGCTCCTCCCGCTTCGTGAGGACCTGAAAGATGTGATGGTCGGCTCTCTCCATCACCGCGAACACCTCGATGATGAAGGCATCGGGGACACGCTCGTGGAAGAGGTCCGACATGGAGTTGACGAAGATCCGCCTGGGCCTCTTCCATTTCAGCGGGTGGTCTAGACGGTCAGGCCAGAGTCTGAGTCGGAAACCCTGCTCGTAGGGATGTCCGGAAATCCCCTTCCACCGTTCGGCGAACACCTTCGCGTAGCAATGTGCACAGCCGGGCGATACCTGATCGCAGCCGGTTACGGGGTTCCAAGTTGCCTCGGTCCACTCGATCGCGCTTTTCTCTGCCACGGCCCCATCTTCGCCGCTCCGTAAAAAGTTTGCCTGGCCCTCTCAGTAGCGGGCGGGATTGCCCTCCAGTCTACCTTTGTGCCCTCGGCCAGCTCCGGAGCGGCTTGCAGTCAGCCCGGCCGTATCGCGAAGACATAGACACTTGGATTAACCCGCTGTGGTGTGCCCCATCTGAGGCATCCGCGTAGCCAGATCCAGGCCGACCGCAGCTCCGGCCCAGCGGTGGCTCCCTCGCAGGGAGCCGATCGACCTCGCTGCCTACGTGGAGATTTCGCTCGTGTCGTTGTCGGCAACCTCGGCAAATCGGCACAGCGCGTTGACCAGCCGCATCTGCTCGATCGACGTCGCGTGGATGTCGAGCAAACGCGGGCTACAGACGAGGACCGCGAGGCACCGAGCGCGTGAGATAGCGACGTTGAGGCGGTTGCGGCTGAATAGGAACTCGACGTTCCGGGGAATCTCCTCCCCGCTGGAGGTTGCCATAGAGAAGAAGACGACCTGCGCCTGCTGGCCCTGGAACTTGTCGACAGTGCCGACGCGGACCCCGGCGGGGAGACGTTCCTGCAGGCACCGAACCTGGGCGTTGTACGGGGCGAGGACGAGGATGTCCTCGGGCTGCAGCGGGTGCTCGGCACCGCCCGAGTCGGTGTAGGTGGAACCGGAGAGAAGCGGTGCGATCCCCTCGGCGATGCGGTCAGCCTCCTCCGGCGACGACTGGGCGTGGCCCTCGTGCTCCACAGGCAGCCAGCGCAAGCCCGTGCCGGCGAGATCGCCGGTGGCGTCGACCCGCTGGCGCTCGCGGCCCTGTGCGGAACGCAGACGCCCGTCGTACATGAGATTCGAGACGAACGCGCAGACGTCGGGGTGTAGGCGGTAGGTCTTCTCGAGGAAGATGCCGTGCGCCGAATCGACGGTCTGGGATTCGCCCAGAAGGTGCTCCAGCACCGAGAGCGAGGAGCCCTCGGGGTGGGAAGCCTGCGCGACCTGCGGAAGCTGCTGGGGGTCGCCGAGCAGGACGACGTTGTTGGCGCAGGTCGCCAGGGCGAGCGCGTCGGCGAGCGAAGCCTGGCCCGCCTCGTCGATGAACAGGTAGTCGAGAGGCTCGGTGTCCTCTCGGCAGTAATGCCACGCGGTGCCTGCGGTGAGCCTCGCCGCCGGATCGCTGAGCGCGGCGTTGTCGTCAACTGAGTCGATCAAGCCGTGCTCGGAGTCGTAGACGGAGTCCGGGTTGTCGGAGCTCTTCTTCAAGCCCTTGAACTCCACGCCACCGTCGTGGGCAACATCCTCGATCTCGTCCAGCAGGTTGTGGATGACCTTGTGACTGGTCGAAGTGACCCCGACGCGCCGCCCGCGCTCGATCAAGTCGACTACCAGGCGGGCTCCCGTGTAGGTCTTTCCCGAGCCCGGTGGGCCCTGGATGAACAGGTGGCTGCCGTCAAGGGAGGAGACGATCTCCTTGAGCTCGTCGATCTCCATCTCGGCGTGGTCGATGTCGGCGCCGGGCTCACGATCGGACAGGCGCGGAGGGTCGCCGCGCAAGAGCCGGCGGGCGGCTGCATAGTGATCGCCAGCATCGGGAGCTCCGGGGGCGTCGATCACAGTCGCGGCAAGACGTCGCAGCGCACCCTGCTGCTCCGGGGTGGAGTATGGGCGGCCGGGAATCAAAGCCGCCGGGAACTCCCGTTGCTGCAATTTCGGTCCGCGCTTCAGCTCCAGCCAGCCCTGCTCCACGTCCATCGCGACGATCGCGCCGGGGTTGCCGCCGTCGGCCGGGTCGACGGCGGCCGAGCCCGCTCCCATCTTCGTCTCTTGCGGCGGGAACGTGAGGCGCTCCACCAGGGACTTCTTCTCTTGCCTTGGCGGCATAGAGCCGTCATGGATGAGCATCGAGACGCAGTCGGCGTCTTCTTTCAGTGCATCCGGCGTCGCCTCCATGCGGTCGAACATGGTCCACCACACCGGCCGCGCCTCGCGATGGTGGTACTCGAGCAGTTGAGCCATCCGAAAGCGCGCGTGCTGATTGGGGTCCCAGTCGGCCGGATTGTCCGGCAGGTCCATCGAGAGAGACTTGATCAGGGTCTCGTTCTCGGCTTGGAGCGCGAGGGCTTTCTCACTGCGCTTGCTCGGCTCGGGCTCGAACCAGCGAATCCACTGCGCCTCGTCCCAGCCGTCGAACTGCCGCTCGGCCTCCGCTCGCAAATCCAAGAGCCAGTCGCGCAGCTTCAGCGTCGAGATGCAGTCGTCGCGGTTGTAGTCGGCGATCTCCTCGAGGATCATCGCGTCGTCCTCCTCCAGCCAGCGCTCGAACATGACGACGGAATCGCCGCCGTCGGTCACCGCGGTGTCGCGCTGATCCATGTAGAAGGCCTCGACCTTCTTGATCGAGTAGCTGGGCTGGGAGATCAGCATCGCCTCGCGCACGACCTTGTAGAGGTCGACGAAGACTTCGTCGCGCAGCAGCTGGTCGAGCTCCTCCTCGCGCGTGCCGTGGGCGCCGGCGATGCGCTTCAGCGCGGTCACCTCGTAGTGGTTGTAGTGGTAGACGTGGAGGTCGGGGAACTTGTCGCGGCGCTCGGTGACAAAGTCGACGAACTCCTCCAGCGCCCGTTTCTCCTCAGCGCGGTCGCGGCCCCAGATCGCCCTGAACTCGGGCTCGTCGCCGCCCGTGGTGACGAAGCCGAAAAGGTACTCCAGCCCGCCGTCGTCAAAGAGCGGGTCACCCTCCATGTCGAAGAAGACGTCGCCCACCGATGGCTGCGGCAGTCGCGCGAACCCTCTGGCCTCCTGCGGCGTGCGCAGCTCGTAGCAGTTCTCGCCGCTCTCGCGAGCCGCGAGTTGGAGGCTCGCCTGTTCGTGGAGACGGGCCAGCACCTCGGAGTCGATGCCTCGCACCGCCAGGTGCCCGCTGCCGGCAAGCGCAGCGAGGGTCTCGATCCCGGCTCCCGCGAGCAGCTCCCGCTGGCGGGCGGTGATGTTCGCGACCAGGCTGAGATGGTCGTCGGCCTTCCGCCTTTCGTCGCAGACCGTTCGCCAACGGCAGATCTCGCAATGCGCGACGGGCTCGGGGTAGGTGTTTCGCCCTCCATCGGCCAGCGCAGCCAGGAACACCGCTCGGACGCGGCGGAAGTAGGCCGAGAACTCGGCGAGGCGAAAAGTGCGCCGCTCCCGGTTGCCGAGGATGACGTGAATTCGCTCAGGCTCCACGCCCTGCACCGCAGCAAGCAGCCCGCTGTAGAAGCAAAGCTGCAGGACGAAGTAAGGCTTGGCGCGCCGCGCGAGCTTGGTGTCGGCGACCTCGTAGCTGAAGTCGCCCAACTCCGAAGGGCGGTCGACACGAAAGAGGAAGTCGGCGTGGCCTCGCAATCCGTCCCTGAGGAAGGTCGCCTGATAGACGACCTCGGCGCCGCCGCGCAATGCCTCTTCGGTGCGAGCGACGGCATCGAGCAGGGCGGCGCGCGAGCCGTCGCCCTCGGGTATCTCGGCGACTTGCCGCCCCTCGGCCTTCAAGGACTCCAGATACCGCAGCTCGAAATCGTCTCCCTTGCGGGCGAGCAGCTCCGCGTCGGCACCTCGCTCGGGCTTTGCCTCCAGCTCGCCGCGCGCATGGGCCAGCTCGAGCGTCGTCAGATGTGGACAGGCGAGGAAGTTGTTGAGATCGCTCGCCGACAGGATCAGCTGTTCGTCGAGCAGCTGCATCGGCTATGAGCGCAGTTTGATCCTGCGTTCGTCGGGGTCATATTCGTAGCTCTTGATCCCCTCCGACTCGATTAGCTCCATCGCTTTCGCGATCGCCCCTCGCGGGACGGAGAACCACTCGCGCGCATCGGCCACGGGCAGGCCCTCGCGCTCGAACCAAGCGTCGATTTGCGCCGTGGCGAAGAAGCGGTGCAGCAGGGCCTCGACCTTCCCCGCGATCGAACGAGGCAACTCGAACGTGTCCACCAACTCCACTGGCGCATCGAGGAACGTTGCACTTCCGATCGCGTCCGCGACGCGCTCCTCTGCCGAACCCGTCGTAAACCCGATCTTGTAGAGGTCTGGGATCGCGCGGACCTCCGGGTCCTCGGAGAGAGACCTCGCCACGTAGACAAACCCGCTCTCGCCGCCGAGCCGCTCCTCGACCTCCAGCCGCGTCTTCTCCTCCGGCTCCGTGACGGTCTTTCCGAAGCGGTACAGGCGACTGGCGAACGACCGGAGCAAGAGATCGGCCTCAGTGGCATTCTCGAACACGCAGCGCAGCCGTGC